>JAICNG010000021.1 GCA_025931335.1 Gemmatimonadaceae bacterium
GATGCCGCGAGCTTGACGGGGGCGTTGCTGCGGAATCCGCTCGTGTGGCTCGGCCTGCTGGCGATCCCCGCCGTCGCGTGGCTCGTGCACTACACCCCGTTCGGCTTGCGGGTGCGCGCGGTGGGTGAGCACCCGGCAGCGGCGGAGACGTTAGGCGTTCCCGTGCGACGCGTCCGCTACCTCGCCGTCGCGCTCTCGGGCATCCTCGCCGGGCTTGGTGGGGTGTACCTCGCGCTCGACCAGCACCAGTTCACCGATTCGATGACCGCGGGACGCGGGTTCATCGCGCTGGCGGCGATCATCTTCGGTCGGTGGGAGCCCGTGCGCGCGGGCCTCGCCTGCCTGCTCTTCGCGGCGGCGGAGACGCTGCAGATTCAGCTCCAGGGGATGCAGGGGATTCCGAGCCAATTCGTGCAGATGATTCCGTACGTCCTCACGATCGTGGCGGTCGGTGGATTCATGGCGCGCTCGACGCCCCCGGCGGCCCTGGGGAAGGTCGATGACTAGCGGGGATCGAGGGCGGTCGAAGGGATCGACGGCGGTCACGGGGTGGACCGTCATACACCTCTTTCCGCGGCCGTCCTTCGATCCCGTCGGCCGCCCTTGATCCCTTCGGCCCCTTGAAACTCCCAGCCGCCATTCCCGCCAACCTCGCCGTCCTCATGCTGACGGCGTTCATGGACATGGTGGGCGTGCTGATGCTGCTGCCGCTGCTGCCCTTCTACGCGAAGGACCTCGGCGCATCCGGCTTCGTGATGGCGTGGCTGGGATCGTCCTTTCTCATCGCGCAGCTCATCAGCGCGCCACTCTGGGGACGCGTCTCCGACCGCTACGGCCGGAAGCCGGCGCTCATCGTGGGGCTTGCCGCGTCCGCCGTTGCCTACGTGGTCTTCGCGTATGCCGATTCGCTCTGGCTGCTGTTCGTGTCGCGCATCATCCAGGGTGCAGGCGGTGGCACGGTCGGCGTGATTCAGGCGTACGTGTCGGACGTCGTCGAGCCGAAGAACCGCGCCAAGGGATTGGGGTGGCTCTCCGCGGCCACGAACGTCGGCGTGATGATCGGGCCGCTGTTGGGCTCGGCCGCCTCGACATGGGGGCGTCCGGCGCCGGGACTGATCGCCGCCGGACTGTGCCTGCTGAACATCGCGTTCGCGACGCGCTTTCTCGGCGAATCGCACGGCGCGGCAATGAAGGCGAAGGCGCGGCGAGAGCGGTGGGCGACGCTGAAGGCGGTGTGGCGCATCGCGCCGATCTGGCCGATCACCCTGGTCACCCGGCTCACGCTCGGGGCGCAAGGCGCGGCCGAGCTCACCCATCCCCGGCCCGATTTCGCCAAGCGGTTCATCTGGGTGTACGCGATAGCGATCGGTGCGTTCTACGGGCTCACGCTGTCAGGGGTAATGCCCTTCTTCCTGATGGAACGCCACGGGATCACCGAGAAGACCATCGGGCCGTTCTTCGCCTACATCGGCGTGCTCAACGTCGTCTTCCGCATTGGCCTGCTCGGCAAGGTCATCGATCGCGTCGGCGAAGCCCGGGCAACGCGGCTCGGGATCATCTCGCTGGCGTTAGGCTTTCTCATCATGCCGTTCACGACGTCGATCGCGACACTCGCGATCGCCACCGGCCTGCTCCCGCTCGGCGCGACCCTGCTCTTCCCATGCGTCACCGCGATGCTGTCGCAGGTCATCGGCGACCACGAGCGCGGCTTGTACATGGGATTGCAGCAGACGGTTGGGAACATCACGCGCGTGGTGTATGCGCTGTTCGCCGGAAAGGCGTGGGATGTGGGCCACGCGCGTCTCGGCCAGGCCGGCTCGTTCATTCCCTTCTTCGCTTCCGCCGCGCTGGTGGCGGCCACGGCGTTTTTAGCGGTGAAGGTGCCAGAGGCGGCGACGGAGGAGGAAGTGGCGGTCAAATGAGGAAAGAGGAGTGAGCAGTGAGGAATTCGATTGGATGACCACTCCAATCGGTTTCCTCACCGCTCATTTCTCATCGCTCACTGTGTCACCATGACCTTCACGCTATCCGCCTTCCCCTCGCTCGTCGCTCTCACCAGCGACCAGCCGACTTCGGAGGCGGTGATCGTCCCGCCGGGGGCCACCCTCACCCGCACGGTGTCGGAGCTCGCCCAGCGAATCTCCCGGCCCTCGAGCGCGTTGCCGGCGGCGTCCACGACGAGCGCCTCGATACGCATCGTCTGCGAGCGCGGAAGCGCGAGGCTGTCGGGAACGATGATCACCCGCGCCACCGGCGTTCCGCTATGGGGGCCCGAGGGTCCGTTCCCGCACGCGAGCGCGCCGCCGGCAACCGCCAGGGCGAGCCACCACCTCAGCAGAGCCGCGATTCCTGCGTGATGAGGCGCACGCCGCGCTGATAGGTGACGTACGCATACGCCCACTGCAGCAGCACGCTCAGCCGGTTGCGGAACCCGACGAGATACATGATGTGAACGAACAGCCAGAGCCACCATGCGAGCCGTCCGGTGACGTGGAACTTGCCGAAATCGGCAATGGCCTTGTGCCGGCCGATCGTGGCCAGGTCGCCCTTGTTGCGATACCGGAATGATACCCGCGGCTCGCCGCGAAGATCGTGACGGATGTTCCGGGCCGCGGCGGTTCCCATCTGCATCGCCGCGGGCGCTACGGCGGGCACCTGCTTGCCATCCTGCCTGACGATCGCCAGGTCGCCAATGACGAAGATCTCGGGATGCCCCCGCACCGACAGGTCGGGCTCGACCTCGACCCGCCCCGCCCGATCGTGCCGCGCGCCCAGCGACTGTCCGATTCGAGACGCCTCGTTCCCCGCCGCCCAGAACACCGTTCGCGTCGCAATTCGTTCATCGCCAATCCACACCGCCTCGGACTCCACGCGCGTGACGAGAGCATTGACCCGCACCTCGACCCCGAGGTCGAGCAGGTCCTGATGCGCGCGCTTCGACAGCGACTCGGGAAAGGATGGAAGCACGCGCGGCCCACCCTCGAGGAGAATCACACGGGTCTGCCGCGTGTCCGTTCGGCGAAAGTCGCTCCGCATGGCGCGCGCGATCTCCTGCATCACCCCCGCGAGCTCGACGCCCGTGGGTCCCCCGCCGACGAGCACGAACGTGAGGAGCGCCTGCCGCTCCTCGCTGTCGTCCGTTTTCTCGGCGAGCTCGAAGGCGATGAGGAACCGACGGCGAATCGCCAGCGCATCCTCGAGGCTCTTGAGGCCGGGGGCATGCGCCTCCCACTCCCCATGGCCGAAGTACGAGTGGCGCGCCCCGGTCGCGGCGATGAGATAGTCGTACTCGAGGTCGGGCAACGCATCGTCGAGCGCGACGACCCGTCGCTCCGGATCGATGGCCGAGACCTCGGACATGAGTACCGTCGCGTTCCGTTGATGTCGCAACATCCACCGGATGGGCGACGCGATGTCACTTCCCGCGAGGCCCGCGGTCGCGACCTGGTAGAGTAGCGGCTGGAAGACGTGATGATTCGTGCGATCGATCAGCGTGATACGCACCGGTGCGGTGCGAAGCGCGCGCGCCGCGCGGATCCCGCCAAAACCACCGCCGAGGATCACGACATGCGGAGTCCGGGCGGTCATTCGTCAGGCAGGGCCGTCGATCTCACTTTCGCCCGGGCCCGGACGTGCTCGGCTCACTGTCGATCACCGCCCGCGCAATGTCGACCATCGGCTCGCCCCGGTCCTGGCTGGTCCGCTGGAGGATGCGATAGGCCTCCTGCTCCGAGGAGCCGGTGCGTCGCATCAGGATGCCTTTCGCCCGCTCGATGATCTTGCGATTCTCCAGCTCGCGCCGCGCGTCGGTCGCTTCGCGGCGCGCCGTCACCAGATCGCGCACGCGCCGCGCGGCCAGTCGCAGGGTGGAGTCGATGACTCGGGGGGACGCCGGCTTGGCAAGAAAGGCGACCGCCGACGTCGCGACCGCGTCGCGATCGGTCAACGAAAGCGTGTTGTCGCCAGTGAGGAGGACGACGGCCGGGCCGTCCACCTCGTGCGCGATCGCTTCGGCCGCCTCCAGCCCCGACCGGCCGGGCATGTGCACGTCCAGCAGCACGACGTCGGGTCGCGCCGACCGTGCACTCGCGATCGCCTGCTCCCCGGTCCCCACCTCGGCGACGACCTCGTGGCCGAGCTCGCGCAGCAAATCGACCAGCAAGGCGCGCGCGTTCTCATCATCCTCAGCCACCAGGACGCGAATCGTGGACACGGCTTCGGTCATTCGAAAGTCCGAGATGCGGGGTAAGGGGAATGGAACGTCGTCATGGCGCCGGCGCAACGAGCGCAACGAGCTCGGCCGGCGGGATGGGCTTGCGAAGCACGAAATCCGCTTCGGTCGTCGTTGCTCGGCTTCCCTCCCATCCCGTCACGACGCCGATGCGCATGTGGGGCCACCGCGCACGCCCCTTTCGTACCAGATCCCACCCGCTTCCGTCGGGAAGCCCGATGTCGGTGATGAGCACCTCGAACGGATTCGACGCGGACGCCTCGAGCCGGGAGAGTCCCTCGCCCAGGGTTGCCACCGATTCGACGTGATGGCCATGCGACTGAAGCACGAGCCTCAGGAAGTCGCGGCCATCCTCGTTGTCCTCGACGAGCAGGATCCGACGACTCGAGGCCGGCGAGGCCACCGTGAGGGGCGCGTCGCGTGTGGACGCGGAGTGCGCGCGAAAGCGGAGCCGTACCGTCGCACCCCGCATGGTGTCGCTCAGGATCTCGGCCGATCCGCGATGGCGCTTCATGATCCCGTACACTTCGGCCAGGCCGAGGCCGCTTCCCGTCGCCTCCTTGGTGCTGAAGAAGGGCTCGAACGCGTGCTCGCGCACCTGCTCGGTCATCCCCACACCGGTGTCGCCCACCTCGACGATGGATTCGACGCCGTCGGTCCGCGTCTCGATCGTGATGGTGCCTCCATCGGCGGTCGCATCGAGGGCATTGTGGATGAGATTCATGATGGCTGCGCGCACCTCGCCGGCGATGCCCACCGCCGGCGCTGGTTCGAGGCGAAGGTCGAGCTGAATGGGCCCGCCCGTTTGCCGCTCCGCCCATAACGACCGCATCATCGCCACGACCTCGTTGGCCAGCGTCGCGAGGTCGAGCTGTGATTCGCTCGCGTCGTCGAGCGGATCCTGTCGAATGAAGCGGCCGACGCGTGCCGACGTCGCCGCACCCGTCTCGGCGGCCTTCGCGATGCGCGCCGCGTACTCGCGCACGGCCGCTGGATCGTCGGCGTGACGGTCGAGCAGGTAGGCCGCGGCCATGATCGGGTTGAGTGCGTTGTTCACGTCGTGCATGACGCCGGCCGCCAGCTGTCCGATCGCCGCCAGGCGTCGCTCTCTGGCGTGCCGCTCCTGAATGGCGAGCAGCTCGGCCGTACGCTCGCCGACCATTCGCTCCAGCCGCTCCGTTTCCGTCGATGCGCGAGCGTACAGCGCATCGATCTGCTCGGCCTTCTCCTCGACCTCTCGAAGGAGTGCGAGCCGGTCGGAGACGTCCCGCTCGACGGTGACCGCGCCGCGCACCTCGCCCACGTCGTCGCGGAGCGGATTCGCGCTCACCTCGATCACGCGTGGGCTCGCCGTGCCGCGCGCGACCCGCAGCATCTCGGATCGTACCCGCTGCCCACGAAGGGCCCGCGACGTGGGATGACTCTCCACATCGACGGGAACATCGTCGAGGGTGCACGGTTGCTCGCACTCGATCTGATCGGAGAGCGTGGCGGTGGCGCCGAGCTCGCAGTCGCGCATCGCTTGCGCGTTGGCGCGGACGATGTTGCCGTGCACGTCGAAGACCCGCACCGCATCGGGGATGACGCCGAAGATGGACGTGAGCTGGCCAACGAGGTGGGCCAGGTCCTCGCGCAACTGCTCGCGTTCCGTGACGTCGACGGCGGCGAACACCACCTCGGGAGCTGGCCGCTCGTCCCCGAGCGCGCGAAAGACCGCTTCGAGCACGCGAATGCGCGGTCCGTTGCGGACGGTGAGGCGCAGCGCGCGGTGGATTCGCCCGTCGCTGGCGTCGGCGAGGGCTTCGCGGACGTCGAAATCCGCGGACGGAAAAGCCTCCCGGAACGGGATGGTGGCCGCGGCGGCCTCGACGCCGGTGAGCTCGACGAACCGGCGGTTCGTCATCACGAGCGCCGAGGAGGCGGCGTCGAGCACGGCGAGGGGCGCGGGGATGGCGTCGAGGAGCGCCTCGAGGCGCCCCACGCGGGCGCGAAAGTCGTCGCCCCTACCTAGCGAGAGCTCGTGAGCCATGTCGGTTTGCTTCATCCTCCGAACCGGAATCTAAGACGTCTTGATTCCCCGGGGGAGACAACGGATGACGGTTGCTGAGGCCTATGTGGCTCGTCCACCTCGCGCATGCACGGACCTCCGCCTTCCCCCCCACGTTCGATCGACCCGTTCGCGCTCGCCGCCGCCGTGGCGATCGGCGTGCTCGGCTTCTTGCCGGTCGCGAACTGGATAACGGGCGGCCACCACGCTCCATGGTACGGCCCAGTCGCGGCCACGTGGGTGACCGGAAGCGCGCTCGCGATCGGCATCGGGCTCGTTCTCGCCATTGCCTCACGCCGCATCCCCGCGCTCTGGCACGATGGGCTGGGCACCCGCTTCGCCTCGGCACTCGACGGGTCGCCCTGGCTCATGCTGGCCGGCGTGGCACTGGTGAGCATTCTGGTCTACGCCGTCATCGCGCATTTGGTGTTCGATGCGAAGCCACTGCTGGTCGATGAGATCTTCCAGGTGTGGCAGGCGCGGGTCTTCGGCGAAGGACGCCTGACGAGGCCGGTGGCGTCGCACCCCGAGTTCTACAGTGGATTGCACCTCGTCGAAGCGGACGGCCGCGCCTTCTCGCATTTCCCTCCCGGTCACTCGGCGATGCTCATGCTCGGCGAGCTGTTAGGCGTTCCGTGGCTCGTCGTCCCGGTCGCTGGCGGCGTGAGCGTCGTGGCGTTCGGGGTGTACCTGCGCGATGCGGAGCACCGGCCAACGGTTCGAGTGGGTGCGCTGGTGCTCTTCGCCCTCGCGCCACTCGTTGCGTTCATGTCGGCGACGTACATGAACCACGCCACGGCGCTCATGTGGCTGATGATCGCCGTCGCCGCGCTCGCGCGCGCGGTGAAGGACGACGAGCCGCATCCCGTCGCGGCGCTCGTCTGCGGCCTCGGGCTCGGCATCACCGCGATGATTCGCCCGATCGATGCGGTGGCCTTCGCGCTCCCCGCGGGACTGTGGCTCCTCGTTCGCGCGATCAGGACGCCGCGGCGATGGCTCGAGGCCGGCCTGGCGGGCCTTGGGGTCGCGGTGCCGTTGGCGGCACTCGCGTGGTTCAATACGCGCACGACCGGGGACCCACTGCTCCTCGGCTATGAGATGCTGTGGGGAAAAGAGCATGGCCTCGGCTTTCGATCGAGTCCGTGGGGCGCGGCGCACTCACCGGCGCGCGGGATCGAGCTGGTGAATCTCTACTTCCTGCGGTTGCAGACGTACCTCTTCGAGTGGCCGATTCCGTCGCTGCTGCCGGCTGTGGCGGCGCTGGCGATCGCCCCACGCCTCGATCGCCACGACCGCTACCTGTTAGGCAGCGGCGCGCTGCTCGTCACCATCTATTTCGCGTTCTGGCACGACGGGTTTTATCTCGGACCACGCTACGTCTATCCGCTGGCGTCGCTGCTGGCGCTGTGGACGGCGCGATTCCCCGCCTTCATCCATGAGCGTTTGGGGGACGGGCTGCCGCTGCGGACGACGGTCTATTCCCTTGCCGCGGCGGCGACCATCGCGACGATCTCGCTCGTCCCGCAGCGGGCGCGGCAGTATGCGGCCGGCCTCACGACGATGCGCTGGGATGCGGACGCCGCCGCGCGCGACGCCGGCGTGCGCCGTGGACTGGTGTTCGTCCGCGAGAGCTGGGGCTCGCAGCTCGTCGCCCGCCTCTGGGCGCTTGGCCTCACGCGCGGGCAGACGGAGCGACTCTACACGCGCGTCGATGCGTGCCTTCTCGAGCAAGGCATCGAGCGGCTCGAGCGCCAGGGCGTGCGTGGGCAGGCCGCCGCGGACGCCTTTGCGCCGCTCATGCGCGACTCGCTGCGCCTCGTGGCATCGACGCTCTCGCCCGACGTGAGCGAGCGCGTGCTCCCCGGCTCGCGATACGTCCCGCGCTGTCTCGAGCGCATCGGCGACGACCGCCGCGGCTTCACGCTCCTCACGCCGCTGCTGCTCGCCGGGGCCGACAGCACGCTTTACGCGCGCGATCTCCATGAGAAGGACACGCTGCTCCTGGCGGAGCATCCCGATCGCGAGGTGTGGCTGCTGCGCCCGGCAGATTCCGTCTCGGGCTCGGTGCCCCAATTCGAACGGGTGAATCGAGACTCCGTGCTTCGAGCAGCTCGCACGCCGAGGTAGACACACAACACCCGAAGACGTCCGGCGTGAGGTCTCAGGAACGGCAACGACGTTTCTGACTACTGACACCTGACGTCTGACCCCTGACGTCTTCGGGTGTTACCGCGCTGCTATGCCCCTACCGGAGATCCACTTCGCGCCATCCTTCCCTCCGTCCACCGGGCAAGGAGCGTGATCGTCAGCACCAGTCCGATCAGCAGCACGCTGTAGGCCGCCGCCGTCCCGAACGCGAGGCTGCGGAGCTGCGCGAGGATCTCGACCGCGATCGGGCGATTCGCGTGGGTGTAGAGGACGATGCTGGCGACGAATTCGCCGACGGCGGTCACCGCGGCGAGCAGCGCGCCGGCAATGAGACCGGGACGCGCGGCAGGGAGAATCACCCGCCGCACCGCCATCAGCCAGGAGCCGCCGAGCCCGTGGGCCGCGTCCTCCAGCGACGGGTCCATCTGCTTGAGCGAGCCCTCGACCGCCGTCGCCACGAGCGGGATGCCGCGAATGAAGTACGCCAGCGGCAGAATCCAGAACGTTCCGACGAGCAGCACGCGAAGCGTCAGCGGATCGTTCCGATTGAACGTCGACGCGAGCCCGATCGCGATCGCGGTCGCCGGGATCGCCCAGGGGATCGCCACGAGCAGCTCGAGCAGCCGGCGTCCGGGAAACCGCCGCAACACGATCAGATACGCGGCGACGAAACACACGACCACGTTCGCCGCCGTCGCGATCAACGCCATCGTGACGCTGTTGCGGATTGGAACCCAGAGCGCGGGGTCCGTCGCCATGCGACGGAAGTTGTCGAGCGTGTATTCGGGGGGCAGCACCTGCGTCGTCCACGCGCCATCGCGCGCGAAGGAGACGAGAACCACCATCGCGTGCGGAAGCAGCAGCACGGCCACGGTCGCGATGGCGAGTGCCGGGAGCAGCGCGCGCGCCAGCGGTGACGTCACCACCACCCGGGTCTGACGGCCCTTCCCGGACATCGCGTAGCTGCGGCGCCGCTCGAAGCGCCTGAGCACGACCAGGCCGACGATCGCGGCCAGCGCGAGCACCGTGGTCTCGACGTACGCGAGTCCCAGGTTGCCGTTGAGCTTCGACGCGACGATCTGCGTCGAGAGCACACGAATGCCGCCGCCGAAGACGTACGGCGCCGAGAAGGAGCCGAGCGCGCTCATGAAGACGAGCAGCATGGCGCCGCCGATCGACGGGGTGAGCAGCGGCAGGGTGACTCGACGCAACCGAACGGCGCGAGATGCACCGAGTCCTTCCGCCGCCTCGTCGAGCGTGGTGTCGATGCGCTCGAGCCCCGCCGACACGAAGAGGAAGACGTAGACGTACATCGTGTACGCATGCACGAACACGATCGCCCACAGTCCGGTGAGCGACCACGGCGCACGCTCGAGCCCGAGCGCATGCTGCACGATGCGCGTGACGACCCCGCTTTCGCCGTAGAGGAACATGAACGCGACCACGCCGACGAGGGGCGGGAGCGCGGCGGGGAGGGTCGCGATCGCGCTCAGCGTTCGCCGTCCGCGAAACTCGAATCGCGCCAGCAGGAATGCGAGTGGGACGCCGATGAGCGTCGCGGCGATGACCGACCCGACCGAGACAATGAGCGTCGAGACGACCGCCTCGCGATCCGCCGGGCTGGCGAAGAACTCCTTCCACGCGCGCGCGCCATCGGCCAGCGATCCGACGATGACGGAGATGTTGGGGTAGACGACGGTCCAGGCGAGGATCGCGATGACCGGCGCGGCGAGCAGCAACGTGCGCGATTGCAGACTGCGGATTGCCGATGGGCCCCTCGAGCCCGCGATCGGATCGATGACGGGTACGGGAAAGCGAAGCGTCTTCCGGGGCGTCTTATTCGGCGTGTGCAATGCGCAATCTCCGTCTTCTCACACGACAGCCACCGGCTCGCGGGAAATCCGCACCCCCACGGACTCCCCGATCTCGCGACCCCGCTCGGTCGTGTGCACCTCGACCTCGATGTCGCCGGCCAGCGCGACTCGATAGGCGAGAAGCGCGCCCGCGAACCGTCGCTCGACGATGGTGCCGGGCCAGCCGCCGCTCGACGCGGGGTCGGCCATCTCCAGCGCATCGGGGCGGAGCACCGCGTATCGCGAGCCGTCCCCCGTCTCGCCATTCGGCATCACCACGTGAACGTCCCGTGCCACACCCCCGATCGTGAGCACCGCACGATCGCCGCTCACCCTTGCGGGAACGAGTGTCGCCCGGCCGATGAACTCCGCCACCGACCGCGTGGCCGGCCGATCGTACAGCTCCTCGGCCCGGCCCACCTGAAGCAGCCGTCCGCGCTCGAGCAGCGCCACGCGATCGGCGACCGCGAACGCATCCTCCTGATCGTGGGTGACGAACAGCGCGGTGACGCCGAGGCGGTGAAGCATCGCGCGCAGCTCATCGCGCGTGGTGCGGCGCAATGTGGGATCCAGGTTCGAGAGCGGCTCATCGAGCAGCAGGACCTTCGGCTCGATGATGAGCGCGCGCGCGAGCGCGACGCGTTGCTGCTCGCCCCCCGAAAGGGACTGGACCTGTCGCCCGCCGGCATTCGCCAGCCCGACGTTGGCGAGCGCGCGCGCGGCCCGCTCTCGCCGCTCGGCCTTCGGCACCCCGCGCGCCTCGAGCCCGAAGGCCACGTTGTCGCCGACCGTCATGTGGGGGAACAGCGCGTAGTGCTGAAAGACCATTCCGAAGCCGCGTTGCCGCGGGGGGAGCGCCGTAATGTCGCGCCCATCGAGGAATACGCGTCCTTCGTCAGGCATCTCGTGGCCGGCGATAATGCGCAGCGTGGTCGTCTTCCCGGAGCCCGACGCGCCGATCAACGCGAGCAGCTCGCCCGGGTGGACGTCGAGCGTGAGTCCATCGACCGCGACACTGCCGCCGGAGCTGAGGGCGCCGAACCGGCGCGTCACCCCCACCAGCGACAGCGTCGCGGTGGTCACGAGCGCTTGCCGCGATTCCGAATGTTGGCGTCCCAGTAGCGCATCCACACGTCGAGCGAATCGGCGAGCAGCTGCCGATCGACCGCCATCGTCTTCATCGTCTCCTTCGCCTCACGAATCCAGGCGGGGAGCGAATCGGCGGGAACGTCAGTGCGCGCGGGAATGCGGAGGAAGTCGTTCGCCGCGGCGCGCAGGGCCTCGGATGTCGTGACGAACTCGTAGAAGCGCTTCGCAAGCTCGGGGTGCCTGGCTCCCTTCACGATCGCGATGCCTTCGACCAGCACCGGCGTGCCGCTGGTGGGAACGACCCACTTCACCGGCATCTTCGTCCGCACTTGGAGCATCGCCATGTCGGGCATGTTGTACAACGTCACCGCCCCCTCCTGACGGCCGAGCTTCTGGAAGAGGATCGTCGGGTTGAGGGTGTACTCCTTGGTGTTCGCGTCGAGTCGCAGCAGCCAGTCGTAACCGGCGCGCGTGGAGCCCGTGCGCGCGAGCTCGCGCGCGATGATCGCGCCGAAGATCGCGCGCATCGTCCCCGACGCGATCGGATCGCGGATGATGATCCGGTCGCGCCACTTCGGATCGAGCACGTCGTCCCAATCCTTGGGCGCCTCGGCGTCGGTCACGGCATCGGAGTTGTACGCGATCACTTCGGGCGTGAGGTACGTTCCGTACCAGAGGTCCTGGGGATCGCGCGCCTCGTCAGGCACCGACGCGGCCCAGGTGGGCCGGTGCGGCTCCAGCAGACCTTCCTTGGCTGCCCGCTCGAAGATCTCCGCCGGTGCTCCGAACCACACGTCGGCCTGGGGATTCGCCGCTTCGGCGCGCAACCGATCGAGCACTTCCTGCGAGCCCATGTCCACCCACTGCACATCGACCGTCGAGTCGGTGCGCTCGAACGCCAGCTCGTAATGCTGCAGCAGGTCCTTGCCGTGCGGTGAATAGACGGTCAGCACGTTCTTCCCCGAGTCGCCGCCACAGGCGAGGAGCAGGGCGACACTGAGCAGCGCGAGCGGCCGGATCACGGGACGGCGCGCGCCGGACGCGCAGCTTTGGCGCTGAGAAGGTTCACGAACAGCCGCGCTGCGCCCGGTACGCCGGCGGGCAGTTGGCGGAAGAACGCCATCGTCGTGTACACGTAGAGGCCTCGTCCGAGTGGGGCGACGAGCAAAGCGCCACGCGATGGCGGCTCGCCGGGATCGTTCATCGCGATCGGGGCCGAGTAGGCGCTATCGAACTGCGCCGGCATGTAGAGGGCGCGCTCCTGCACCCACCCCTCGAAGTCGCGCGCACCGATGCGGTTCGGCGCACGCAGTGTGGCGTGCTGGGGATCGACGAGGGTGACCGGCGCATCTTCCACCGTCACGCGCGTGTGCGGACGCGAGATCGTCACCGGGTGCGGCATGAGACCGCCCCGCATCATCTCGTACTGGCCGTACTGAACGACGAGGGTTCCCCCGCGGCGAGCGTAGTCGAGCAATCGCCCGTTGTGCTGCATGAGCTCGGGGCGCGACTCGTAGGCGCGCGTGCCGACGACGACGGCGGAATACGACGAAAAGTCCGTCGTCGCGACGGCGCCCGCCTCCACGATCGTGACCGGGATTCCGAGCTGCCGGAGCATTGGCGCGACGTTGTCACCGGCGCCCGGGATGTACGCGACTCGGAGGTTCTGGGCGAGCGAGACGTCCACTCCCTGAAGGTCGACGCTCGCTTCGCGATACATCCGCTGCGGCGTGATGTGGTCGTACTCGATCTCGGTATATCCGTCTCGGAATCGCTCCCCGCGCGCTTCGGCGACGACGCTCATCTGCCCACGCGTGGGTCGCGGCGTGCCCCGGACGGTGAACTCGATCGCCTGCGTGCCGCCCGGCGCGAGGGTCACCCGCGTTGCGCCATCACTCGTCAGGCCGGCTGGCGCATTCAACGTCACGTTGACATCGGCGGGCGTCGTGAGCGCCGAGCGAAGCTCGACGCGCTCGACACGCTCGAGCGGGACGCCCGCCCGGGCGTACTCGACCGTTCGCTCGAGCGTCACCGAGACCGGAGGCACCACCGCCAACGGGCGCTGGACGTCGCCGCGCACGGGATCGGGCCTTCGATGGACGACGGGCGCGTTTGCCTCGACCACGGTTCCATCGATCGACAGGGTGACGCGCGCCATGGCGGCGGTCGGACGCTCGCTCTCCGCCTGTGCGACCTCGGCGCGTGGAACGTCGAAGAGATCGCCACGACGGCCGTGCGCCAGCCACCAGGGTTGCGTCACCCTCACCCCACGAACCTGTGCCGGCCACGTCGCGGAGCTGTCGGGCTGGATGATCGCCTTGCCGTCGGGCACGATCGCTACGCCACTGACATCCGGCCCGGCGACGTGGATGCTCGTCACCGTCACGGGAACGTCGCCGCGCGCGTGGAGCGTGACATCGACGCGCACGCTGTCGCCGCGCGCTACCGTCGCGCGCGCGGCCGTCGCCTCGAGGGCGACCCCCGTGGCCTCGAGCAGCGCGCGGCTGACGCGCGCGATTCCCGATCGCACCGACGCCTCGACATCCGGATCGGCGATCCGCGAGTCGCGGACGCGCACAAGCAGCCGGTGCACGCGCGCCAGCTCGGGTACGACCGTCGCGGGGCGCCGGAAATCGAGCGCCGTGCGCGCGGCCGCGGCCGCCGCGGGCAGTGAGTCGAGCGCCGCGGCTGCTTCGCGCGACACGGTCGCGACAGCGGGACGCAGACGCGCCCACGTCGTATCGATTCCCTCGAAGGGAGAACGCTCGGCGACGCCATTCGCGGCGGTGGTGGCGCGTGTCTTCTCGAGCATCAGCCAGTGGGGCTGGGTGCCGCGCCGCTGAAGGCGACCGAAGGCCTGCGACTTGTGCTGCGACCGCGACTCCATCGCGATCTCGTAGTACGAGCGCCCCAGGACGGGATCGTACTCGCCGACGTTGAATCGCACCGTCGCACGATCGCGCGATTGATAGGCGCCCAGGTACAGCTTCGAAGGCGACCACGCGCCGAGCCCGGCCGTGACACTGCGGGGAAAGCGGACGGTGTCGGCGGCCGCGTCATACGCATCGCGCGCGAGGATGCCCGACACCTGGTGGTGTCCGTGGCCATCGCGCGGCGTTCCACTGAAGATCGCGACGACGATGTGCGGGCGGTACGCGCGGATCACCGTCACGACGTCGCGCAGCACCGAGTCCTTCGGCCAGTGTGTGTACGTCTCGTCCGCGCTCTTCGAGAAGCCGAAGTCGTAGGCGCGCGTGAAGTACTGGGTCGCGCCGTCCAGCCGGCGCGCAGCGAGCAGCTCTTCGCTGCGGATGACGCCTAACGCCTCGCCCAGCTCATCGCCGATGAGGTTCTGTCCGCCGTCGCCTCGCGTGAGCGAGAGATACGCGGCGTCGGCATGCTGACGATGGACGAGCCAGGCGAGGAGGGCGGTGTCTTCATCATCGGGGTGCGCGGCGACGAGGAGCACCCGCGCGCTGACGCCCAGGCCGTCCACGAGCCCGCCGAGCGCGGCGGCGCCGCGCTCCTGGGCGTGAGCGGTGCTCGACGCCCACAGGAGAAGCACGAGGACCCCGACCCCCGCGCCGTCCTCACCCGCGTCCGGCTTCCTTCTTCGCCCGCGCCGATCCCGCCCCGGTCTCCCGCCCGCCACTCGCGGGCGCGAGCACCTCGGTCACAATCCGAGCCTGCTGCTCGGCGTGGGCCGTGTGATACCCTTCCGCCGGGCTCGCGCGCTCCGGGCGGCCAATGTACCGAATGGGAATGGCGTTGCCGGTCGACGCTCGCAGTCGCGGCCACACGAACGACCAGGCGCCCATGTTCCTCGGCTCCTCCTGAGCCCACACGACTTCTTCGATCCCGCCGTAGCGGTCGATGATGCGCGCGATCTCCTCGTGCGGCCAGGGATACAGCTCCTCGACGCGCACGATCGCCGCGTGCTTCGCCTCTGTTCCGTTCGCGCGTGCGGCGGCCAGGTCGTAATACAGCTTCCCCGAGCAGAGCACGAGTCGCTTCACCTCGCGCGGCACGGGCGAGCGGGCGGGGTCGTCGATCACCTGCTGGAATGATCCCGTCGCCAGCTCGGGGAGACGAGAAGCCGCTTCCGGGAGCCGCAGGAGGCTCTTGGGCTGCATGAGGATCAGCGGCCGTCGGGGATCCAGCTGCGCCTGCCGGCGGAGGATGTGGAAGTATTGGCCCGGCGTCGTCGGATACGCGACACGCAGGTTCCCCTCGGCCGCCAGCTGAAGGAACCGCTCCAGGCGAGCGCTCGAGTGCTCCGGCCCCTGGCCTTCGTAGCCGTGTGGCAGGAGCATAACGACGCTCGAGTCCTGCCCCCACTTCGCGCGGTCGGCGGCCATGAACTGGTCGATGATCGGCTGAGCGACGTTGGCGAAGTCGCCGAACTGCGCCTCCCACAGGACAAGGGAGTCCGGTGCGGCGGTCGAGTACCCATACTCGAAGGCCAGCACGGCCGTTTCGGACAACGGCGAGTTGTAGATCTCGAATGCGCCCTTGGCCGACGGCAGATGCTGGAGTGGAATGAACTCGGCGCCCGTCCTGAAGTCGTGCAGCACCGCGTGGCGGTGCGAGAAGGTGCCGCGCGCCGTGTCCTGCCCCGTCAGGCGGACGCTGGTTCCCTCGAGCAGCAGCGACCCGAAGGCCAATGCCTCGGCGTGACCCCAGTCGATGCCCCCGTCGTCGCCGATGGCGGCCCGCCGGCGCTCGAGTGGCTTGAGGAGCTTCGGGTTGGGCGCGAAGTCGGACGGCCAGGCGAGCAACCGCTCGTTGACCAGAATGAGCGTCTCGGGCTTCACGGCCGTGGAGATCTGCTGCGGCTTCGTGCGTCCCGGCTCACCCGCGTCCTGCTTGGCCGGCTGAGCGGCGCCGCCCTTCAACCCGGTGTGAATCGAGTCGAGCGCTCGCATCATCTCATCGGCGAGGCGCATCGACTCCTCCTCGCTCACGACACCCTCGGCGATGAGCCGCTTGGCCCAGACTTCCCTGGGCGTCGGGTGCGCCTTGATGCGGTCGTACAGCTTCGGCTGCGTGTACGCCGGCTCGTCGCCCTCGTTATGCCCGTGACGGCGATACCCGACGAGATCGATCAGTACGTCCTTCGCGAAGCGAGTGCGGTACGAGATCGCGAGCCACACGGCGGCGATGCAGGCCTCGGCATCGTCGGCGTTGACGTGGAAGATGGGGATCTCGAATCCCTTCGCGAGATCGCTCGAGTAGTAGGTGGAGCGAGCGTCCTGCGGGTCGGTGGTGAACCCGACCTGGTTGTTGACGATGATGTGCAGCGTTCCGCCAACGCGATAACCGCGCAGGCGCGAGAGGTTCAACGTCTCCGCCACCACCCCTTCGCCGGGGAAAGCCGCGTCGCCGTGAACGACGATGGGAAGAACGCTCGACTCGTCGCGTGTCCCATTGGTGCGCTGGAGGGCTCGCGCGACTCCCTCGAGCACCGGGTTCACGAACTCGAGGTGGCTCGGGTTCGGTACCAGCTCGAGCTCCACCTTCTTCCCACCAGGGAGCGTGCGGGTGGTCGACGCCCCGAGGTGGTATTTCACGTCGCCAGTATCGACGGCGTCTGACTTCGCGACCTTCTCCTCGAATTCCTCGAAGATGCGCGCGTACGGCTTGTCGAGAATGTGCGCGAGCACGTTGAGCCGCCCGCGATGCGCCATGCCGATCACCGCGTGACGCGCGCCCGACTGCGCGGCCCTCTCGATGGCGGCGTCGAGCATGGGCACGAGCGTGTCGGTGCCCTCGATGGAGAAGCGCTTCTTCCCGACGTACGCGCGTGCGAGGAAGCGCTCGAGACCATCGACTTCCGTGAGGCGCGCGAGAACGGTCTGCTTCTCCTCGGAGGTCAGCGTGAGGCGGGCATCGCCCCCCTCGAGGACTTTGCGGAACCAGTCGCGCTCCGCTTCTTCCTCGATGTGCTCGATGTCGAAGCCGATGTTCGACGCGTAGATGCTCCGCAGGCGCCTGACCACGTCGGCGGCCGTCGCATCGGGGAAGCCGAGCGCCGAGCCGGGGATGCGGTCGAGATCGCTCGGCGTGAGGCCGTGGAACTCGGGCGTCAGCTCCTGCGCGCCCGCGGGCGAGGTGCCAAGCGGGTCGAGGCGTACGGCGAGATGCCCGAAGTGGCGGATGTCCTCCACGAGCGCGCCGGCCGCCGCGACCGCGCGCAGCAGCGACTCATCAGCGGCGCCCGAGGCGGTGCCGGCGAGCGATTGGGCAAACCGGAAGAACTGTCGCCACGACTCATCGACGCTCTCGGGATTCCGCCGAAACCGCTCGTACGTTTCCGCGATGAAGGCGTCGTTGAACGCGCCTGTGATGGGAGACATGCGGGTAATCTAACCCGCGGGGAAAGTGGGTTGGAAGGCGATTGCGGACTGCGGATTGCGGACTGCAGGTGACGTCGCATTCGCAATCCGCAATCCTCCCCGACCTACTCCTCCACCGGAACCCGCAGCGTAAAGACACTCCCGCTTCCCGGCGCGCTCGTCACGCCGATGTCTCCGCCCAGGAGCTCAGCGAGGCGGCGGCTCACGAACAGTCCGAGGCCGGTGCCTCCGAAGCGGCGGGTGAAGCCGGTGTCGAGCTGCGAGAATGGCTGAAAGAGTCGCGCGACGTCCTCCGGCGCGATGCCGATGCCCGTATCGGCGACTTCGAAGGCGAGCCATCCCGCTTCGCGCGTGACGGCCAGCGTCACCGATCCACGCTCGGTGAACTTCACGGCGTTGCCACCGAGGTTGACGAGAATGCGCCGCATCATGTCGGGGTCGGTGCGGGTCGTCAGCTCCTGGTCGGGCGCGCGCGTCGACAGCGCGATGCGCTTGGCATGGGCGAGCGGCTCGAGCACGGCCACCACGCCATTGAGGATGTCGTGCACCGGCACGTCGCGCAGATGTACGCGCTCCTCGCCCGCCTCGAGGCGGGAGAACGTCAGCACCTCATCGATGATGGCCTGCAGATGCTGGGTGCTCACGCGCATGCGGTCGACGGCCGTCTCCTGCTGCTCGGTGAGAGGACCGAAGATGTGCTCGGCGAACAGCTCTTCGTAGCCGAGGAGCGCGGTGAGCGGCGTGCGCAGCTCGTGGGACATGGTCGCGATGAATTCGCCCTTGACCTTGTTGGCGGCCCGCGCCTCGTCGGTGAGGTGGGCCTTCCACAGGGCGAGCGCCGCGTAGTCGGCGATGGCGGCGATGCGCCGCTCGTCGCGCGCCGAGAACGGTGCCGCGCCGCGCCGGCGAGCCACCGTCATCGCGCCGAGCATGTGATCGTGGGCGATGAGCGGGGCGAAGAGCGCCGGGCCGACCTCGAACTCCTCGGCGGTTCGCCGAAATCGCGGGTGGTCGCTGCGATAGTCTTCCGCGCGCACCGGCTGGCGTTCGTCGATCGCGCGCTGCGTGAGCGAGCCACCAAGGGAAAAGGTGGTGCCGAGCATTCTCTCGAGCGAGCCGGTCGCGCTCACGATGTGGCCGTGGCCGTCATGGAGCCGGACGACGGTGGCACCGCTCGCGTCGCACTGCGCCGAGGCCTGCTCGCAAATGACGCGCAGCAGCGGATCGAGATCGGCCTCACGAGCGAGCGCGTTCGCGACCTCGCGCATCGCGGCGTTCTCCTCGTCGCGCTCGGCGAGCGCCCGTTCGATGGCGTCGGCTTCGCCCAGGTCGCGGACGTGCAGCAGGACGACCTCGTGAGGCAGACGTGTCGCGCGCAGATCGAGCGCGCGCGGGGGCTTGCCGAACGCGGGAATGCGCCACTGCCGTCGTGCCTCGGGCTCGAGGGTCGTGAGGTCGCTATCGGGAAGCGCCGGGAGGGACGTGAAGATCTCCCGAAGGTCCTTCATCAGGGCCACTTCGCCGCCCTGAATGGCGAGCTCGGCGAATGCCCGATTCATGTACACGAGGCGCCACGCGGTCGAGACGACGCAGATCGGTTCGGCGAGGGCGTCCAGGGCACCTTCGGGATCGAACCGTGGGGCGGACGCGGGGAAGCGGTGGCTGTCGCGGGCGGGCATTGCGTCGTAAAAGGGGGCAAATTCCTCGCCATGTAAAGGCGGGGCGGGCAACGTGACCGCCGCCAGGTCCCTTGCATTTCGCATCGCTTTGGCGAAACGCAATGCGATTCGATGCCATTAATCGTGACTCAGAATGCTAAGTGTTCGTCCATCCAGTGCTTAGCAGGGGGGCGACACATGGCACCGCCCCTGCTTTATCTGCGGCCGAGCGCGGTGCACATAGGCTCGCGCCGACTCGTACCGGAGGACGGAGAAAATGAAGAGCAATCGGAAGGGTTTCACGCTGATCGAGCTGCTGATCGTCGTTGTGATTATCGGCATTCTCGCGGCGATCGCGATCCCCAAGTTCGCGAACACGAAGGAGAAGGCGTACGTCGCGTCGATGAAGAGCGACCTGCGCAACCTGATGACGGCGGAAGAGGGTTACTTCGCCGACTTCCAGGCCTATGGTTCGGTCGCCGCGGTGAACTTCACGTCGACGAACGGTGTGACGGTGACGGCGACGCCGGCTCCTCCGCCGGCCGCTGGTTACACGGCTAACGCCTCGCACAACCAGACGCCGCGCACTTGCGCGGTCACGGTTGGCGACGGTTCGCCCACCGACGGTGTGATCATCTGCACCTAATGTAGTGCGTCGAAGTTCGACCACTACGGCAACGGGCCAGGCGAAAGCCTGGCCCGTTGTGCATCTATTGCTGTGGAAGGTCACCGTCCCGCGTGCCAGGCCTCGAGGATGAGCCGCACGCGTTCCGCCAACCGCTCGTTGGGCGTGAGGTGAATGGCGATCAGGTTCCCCGATGCGATCAAGTGCGGGGTCGCCACCCAGTCGATGATCATGTTCGCGGGCGCAACGCGTGCGGTATCGATCCGGTCGCTGTCGGCGGCTCGCGAAGCCGGATCCGGGTAGATGAACACCTGGAGGTCCGACCCGCTCACCCGCAGCTGCCGGCCCTCGACGGCAAGAAAGGACTGACGAACGGGCGTGCGGCCCGAGTCGGTGACGACGAGGCCGCCATCCGTGAGCCGCCGCGCGACCTCGCGCAGCGTCCATTGTGTCGGCTCTTCCTCGCGCGCAACGACATTCGGCGCGGCGGCGGCATCAGCTGGGCGCGAGCTGTCCGAGGCCGGCGTGTCGCTCCCGCGATCGCATGCCAAGATGAGAGCCGACGACACGCACGCGAGCACTGAACGCTGAAGCCGCTGATGGTCACAGGCGGCGCCAGTGCGAACCCACAGCCTAACCACGAATTTTTTCACTGATCGACACTGATACTCGTTGCGGCGCTCAATTCCTCGGCGCACCGTTCTCGATCCAGTTCACGATCGTCGCGATCTGGTTGCGCGTCAACGGCTGACCCCCGAGCGGCATCCGAGCGAAGCCGAAGCGCGCCCCGTCGTTGTCCTCGATCATGCGGACGAGCCACGAGCTCGCCGCATCGCCCGGCTCCACGCGGTCGAGCTGTGAATACAGGAACCCGGGCTTGTTCACGAGCGAGTCGTAGGCATGACCGGCCGAGAGCACCATCTCGGCGCGCGCCGAGAGCACGGTGTGGCACCCTCCGATCGCGCAGCGGGCAGTGAAGATGGGTTGAATGTCGCTGGCGAATGAGGGGTTCGCGACCTCGACGTCCGGGAGACCGCCCGTGGGATCGACCGCGGCGTCGAAATCGGCGCACCCCCAGGCGACCGCGATTCCCGCCAACAGCGTGCCGAACAGCACTCGCACCAGCGCGTGCACGCGCGCGATCCCGCGAGGCTCAGCGCGCATCGCGCGTCTCCGCGTGAAGGTGAATGCCAGCGAACACGCGCGCGGTGAACAAGCTGCCCGGCGCGTAGAAGAGCTCGCCGGTGAATCGCGTGGACCGCCACGCGTTCACGGTGCCACCGACGAATCCGTACGGACGCGTTGCCCGCAGCTCGAGGATGGGGTGGTCGGGATCGCGCGAACCGTCGGTGCGCCGGACGCCAATGTCGAAGATCGTCTTCTCGCGCAGCACGCCGATTCCCGCATATGGAAGGAACGGCAGCCGCGAGACGGCGCGTGAGGCGAGCACCTCGAGCGCTAAATGTTGCGGCTTGAAGTGGTCGTCGCTCTCGCGGCTGTTGCAGATCTGCGCGTAATACACCGCCTCGCTCTCGGTACCGCGAATGAGGTCCTCGAAACAGGTGATCGATCCGCGGACCTTCCCCCAGGTGGCGACGAACCGCGGCGCGATCGTGATGCCGCGCGGCTCGAGTGCGCGCGTCACGGCGATGGAGAACAGGTTCGCCTCGACGTCGAACACCCGCATGGGCGGCACCCAGCTCACCTGCGCGTGCAGGGCGCCCGGCAGCACGAGTGCAACGCGCGGTCGTGGCAACACGGGGGCAAGGTTCGTCGCCTCCGGCTTGTCCTGAAATGCGGTCCGCTGCGCCTTCGACAGCTGCGGGACGTAAGTGACCTCGAGTCCGGCATCGATCGCCCAGGCGCTCGCGCGTTCGGGAGCGCCGAGGGGGGAAAAGAACAGGGCCGCTGAGTAGAAGCCGATCAGCCGCCCTTCCGAATCGTCGAAGTCGTGCCGCTGGCGCGCGCGGTCCTGCCCCCACGCGCTCGCGGCGGTGAGGACACCCATCGCGACGATCGCGAGCGCTCGGCGACATGCGAGGGCATGCACAGCATTCTCCGCGTAAAGGTGCGGCAGGATACGGCCAGGCGCGGGGAGCGTCAACAATCGCAAGGCGACGGGCTGGCGGGGCGCGGTGAGCAGGGGAGGCGCCGTCCGCGGCGGTCGACGGCGTACTTGACACTCTCTCTCGCGACGGTAGTCTCTCCGCATGATCGTCGGCGTTCCTCGCGAAGCTGCTCCTGGCGAACGACGCGTGGCGCTGATTCCGGAGACCGCGGACAAGCTCGTGCGGTCGGGAGTCAGCGTCATGGTCGAGCGCGGCGCCGGGGATCGCGCCTTCTACGCCGACGACGCCTACACGAAGGCGGGCGCCACCATCGCGGCCGATGCCCGCGACCTGTACGCGAAGAGTGACCTCGTGCTTCACGCCCGACGTCCCACGCCCGACGTCCTGAGCACGCTTCGCGAAGCGATCGTCATCATCGCGCCGCTCCAGCCCCTGTCGAATCCTGACGTCGTGCGCCGCCTCGCCGAGCGGCGCGTCACCGCCTTCAGTACCGATGCGATTCCGCGTATCGCGCGCGCGCAGGCGCTCGACGTGCTGTCATCGATGGCATCGATCGCGGGATACGCCGCCGCGCTCACCGCTGCCCGATCGCTCCCGAAGTTCTTTCCGTTGCTCATGACCGCGGCCGGCACGCTGACGCCGGCGCGCGTCTTCGTGATCGGCGCCGGCGTGGCGGGCCTCCAGGCCATCGCGACCTCTCGGCGTCTCGGCGCGGTGGTCGAGGCGTTCGACACACGACCCGTCGTCAAGGAGCAGGTGCAGAGTCTTGGCGCCACGTTCGTCGAAGCGGCGCTCGGCGTCGCCGAGACGGAGGACAAGGGCGGATACGCGAAGGAGCTCTCGGAGGATGCGCATCGCCGTGAGCTCGAGCTGGTGGCGAGCCGTGCTCGTGAGGCGGACGTGGTCATCACGACCGCGCTGATTCCGGGGAAGCGCGCCCCGGTGTTGATCACCGCGGACACGGTGCGCGCGATGCGGCCCGGGTCGGTGATCGTCGATCTCGCCGGCGAGCAGGGGGGCAACTGCGAGCTCTCGCGCCCGGGGGAAACCGTGGTCGAGCACGGCGTCACCATCCACGCGCCGCTCGACCTGGTATCGACGATGGCGGTGCACGCCAGCCAGATGCTGTCGCGCAATCACGCCGCCTTTCTTCAGCTGCTCATCAAGGAGGGCGCCCTGAACCTCAATTTCGAGGACGAGATCATCCGCGAGGCATGCATCACGCACGAGGGGAAGATCGTCAACGAGCGCGTCCGCGCGGTAGTCGAAGGAGGGCCGACATGACCGAGGCGCTGCTCGTCGCGCTCTACATCTTCGTGCTCGCCGTCTTCGTCGGCTTCGAGGTGATCGCGAAGGTGCCGACGCTGCTGCACACCCCGCTGATGTCGGGGTCGAACGCGATCTCGGGCATCGCGGTCATCGGCGCGATTCTCATCGCCGGGCGGCTCGCCACCCCGTACGACAAGATCCTCGGCGTCGCCGCGGTCGCGTTGGCGACAATCAACGTCGTCGGCGGCTTCCTCGTGACCGACCGGATGCTGCGCATGTTCCGCCGGTCGCCGGCAGAGCGACAAAGTCCCGCCGCGCCCCGCCACTCCTAGACCGTGCCGCAGGAGCCGACGCGCAGCATCGCGCTCGTCATCGCGCTGACGTATCTCGTCGCGGCGGTCCTCTTCATCGTGGGCCTCAAGCTGCTGTCGTCCCCCAGGACGGCACGGCGCGGGAACGCCATCGGCGCGCTCGGCATGCTGTTGGCGATCGCGGCGACGTTGCTCGATCAGCAGATCATCGGCTTCCGGTGGATTCTCCTCGGCTTCGCCATCGGGACGGCCGCCGGTGCGTGGCTCGCGCTCGCGGTGAAGATGACGGCGATGCCACAGATGGTCGCGCTGTTGAACGGCTTCGGAGGAGCGGCGTCGGCGATCGTCGCCATCGCGGAGTACCACCTGCTCCTGCTCGACCCGGCGCAGCGCGCCACCGACGTGGTCGTGAGCATCATGGCGACGACGCTCATCGGCGCGCTCACCTTCACCGGCAGCATGGTCGCCTTCGCCAAGCTTCAGGAGCTGATGCCGGGGAAGGCGATCACGTTCCCGTTGCAGAAGGCACTCAACTTCGCATTGCTCGCCGCCGCGGTCGGGGTTTCGGCGTGGCTGGTCGTCGACTTCGACATGCCAACGGTGTTCACCGCGCTCATCGTCATCTCGCTCGTGGTCGGCGTGCTGCTGGTGATTCCCATCGGCGGCGCGGACATGCCGGTGGTCATCTCGCTCCTGAACTCGTACTCGGGCATGGCCGGCGCCGCCGCGGGCTTCGTGCTGCACAACAACGTGTTGATCATCAGCGGCGCGCTGGTGGGCGCGTCTGGCATCATCCTGACCCAGATCATGTGCCGCGCGATGAACCGCTCGCTCACGAACGTGCTCTTCGGCGCATTCGGCGCGACGACGACCGCCGCGGCGGGGGATGGAGCAGACCGGCCGGGGCGCACCGTGCGTCCTGAGGACGCAGCCGTGATGCTCGGCTACGCGCGGAGCGTGGTGTTCGTTCCCGGCTACGGACTCGCGGTCGCCCAGGCGCAGCATTCGGTGAAGGAGCTCGCGACGCTGCTGGAGAAGCGCGGCGTCGACGTGAAGTATGCCATTCATCCCGTCGCGGGGCGCATGCCGGGGCACATGAACGTGCTGCTGGCGGAAGCCGACGTGCCGTACGACAAGCTGTACGAGATGGACGACATCAACCGGGAGTTCGATCGAACCGACGTCGCGCTGGTGATCGGCGCGAACGACGTGACGAACCCGGCGGCGCGCACCGACCCGACGAGCCCCCTCTACGGCATGCCGATCCTCGACGTCGACCACGCGAAGAGCGTGATCGTGATCAAGCGCAGCATGAACCCCGGCTTCGCCGGCATCGAGAACGAGCTGTACTACAACGAGAAGACGGCGATGCTGTTCGGGGACGCGAAGAAGATGCTGGTGGCGGTGGCGGGGGAGATCTCGAAAGCCTAAGGGGTCGAGGGGATCGAAGGGGTCGAAGGGGTCCAGGGGATGGAAAGGCGCCGCGGCAAAGCCGCGGCGCTCATCAGATGAGCAAAACGGCGACGCGAATGCGTCGCCGTTTTGCCTTTCCGCCCCTTTGATCCCTCGACCCCCTCGATCCCTTCGATCCCTTCGAGGGTCCTACGCCATCCGCATGTACGAGCAGCCCTTCGCCTGCGCCTGATCCACCGCCATCACCATCGCCGGGACGACGACGACGCCGGGCACGAGGTGGGCCAGGAACTCGGCGCGCACGGCTTCCATCGTCTGGCTCGTCGCGCTGGCGACGTTCATCGCCCAGAAGTTGAGCGCGTTGTTGCACATGATGAAGAGCGCGCCCTTCTTCTGGAGCGGCTCCATCGCGGTGTCGGCCGGCCAGTCGGCAATGCCCTTGATCGACATCGTCGCGTCGCCGGGATCGGCCTTGAGATAAATGTTGCGGGTCGCGAACGCGTTGGTCTTCTTGTCCGTCTCCTTGATCGCCTCACCCAGCTTGTACTTCGCCCACATGGGGTCGGTGAGGCCGAGCGGGATGGTCATGTAGTAGAGCGTGCCGACGGCGTTGACCTGCGGATGCTCGACGTTGTAGTTGTCCTTCCACGCCTTGAGGTAGTTCCGGATGTGGATGAGGCCGAGCCCGGCCGTCGGATTCGGCATGTCGAACACCTGCTTGTGCTTGCCCGTTAGGCTCTTGAGCCAGGTCTCATCCGGCGCCACGCGGAAGCGCGCGTCATCGAACGTGGACGCGAACGCCGCCGCCGGAGCGAAGATGCCCGCGCCCGCGGCGGCGAGGCCCGCAAGGAACTCGCGGCGTGGCAGGTTGAGGATGGTGTCGCTCATATGGGACTCCTTGGTGCGAGTGGGTTGTGGGCGGTGTTCAGCGTACCGAGTCCTGGTTACCGACCCCCGTCAGCGGTTTGCGCTTTCGCGCGTGTTGCATATGGCACGTCGGCCGGGGCGTTCCCGTTCGGCCAATCGTTTTCCTTCCCGGCGAGATCGGGTCGCGAGTGCGAGTTCACGTACGCGGCGAGATTGAACGCCTGCTGCTCCGAGAGCACACCGGGCCGGTCGTTCGGCATGTTGTACTTGATGAACGACGCCGCGGTGCGAAGCCGGGCCATGCTCGCCCCAACGTTGTAGCTCTTCGGCCCCCACAGCGGTGGGCCGGCGGGCGTCCCCTGCCCGTCCATACCGTGACAGGCGGCGCACGTCGTCACGAACTCCGCCCGCCCGCGCGCGGTATCGGGCGACATGGCGGCGAGCAGTGGAATGCCGCGCGGCGTGGTGTCGCGGTGGACCGGAGTGCCGCGCGAAAGGAACGCCAGCCACGCCACGATGTCGCGCATGTCGCGGGACTCGAACGGCAGCGCACGCCCGTTCATGCTCCGCTCGAAGCAATCGTTGACGCGATCCTGGATGGTCGCCACCGAGTTGCTGCGATCGCGATACTGCGGAAACCGCGCGTACACCCCGACGAGGGGGGCGGCGTTGACACGCGTTCCATCATCGAGATGGCAGCTCGTGCAGCGGAGCTGCCCGCCAACGTGCTGCGGGAGGCTGTCTGGCGTGGCGGCCAGGAGCGCGCGCCCGCGCCGAATGGAGGCGCCGAGCAGGCCGTCGGGGATCTCGGAGTCGGCGGGCGCCGGAAGGCGGACGATGGCCCCGTTCGCCGGCGTCGCGTCGGTGCGCGCGGCAGTGTCGTCGGTGCGGGAGATCTCGCACGCACCGAGCAGTGTCGTAACGACCAGCAATGAGAAGAGACGCTGTCCGACCATGGCTCGTCTCGAGTGGTGCGGAAGGACCGTGCGCCAGCGCGCGGCGGCCTGAATGGTGTGGGGTGGGTTGGCTTCGCGCAAGACGGCGGAGGTGCTCGAAGTGCTCGAGGGGCTGAGTCGTCTACCCCAAGCACCTCGACCACCTCGAGCACGTCGACTCCCATGCGCTTCGTTCTCCTCCTCGTCCTGCTGCTCGCCGCCTGTGGCGGTCCCCCGTCGGGCCCCACTCCCGTCTCGCCCGCGGAGGAGGCCCGCGCGCTGTGGGTGTCGCGGTTCGAGTATGCCTCCCCGACCGACATCGACTCGATCATCGCCAGGGCGGCGCGAACCAACTTCAACGTCATCTACTTCCAGGTCCGCGGCGCGGGGGACGCGTTCTACGACTCCGCGGTCGAGCCGTGTGCGGTCGCGCTCTGCGGATCTCTCGGCAACGGCCGTCCATCGTGGGATCCCCTGGCGCGTGCCGTCGCCGCGGCGCACGCCCGCGGTATCGAGCTCCACGCCTGGATCAATGCGCTGAGCGGGTGGAGCGCTGGGAGCGCCGCGAGCTGCACGCTCCTTCAACCGTCGGCGGCGGGCTCGCCCGATCACATGTTGATCGCCCACCCCGAGTGGCGCGTGGTCAATGCCGCGGGCAGCGCGCAGCCCTGTCCCGATGCCCCTAACGAGTACGTCTATCTTTCACCCGGTATCCCCGCCGTGCGGACGCACCTGGCACGCGTGGCCGCGGACATCGTGAGGCGGTACGCGGTCGACGGGATCCACCTCGACCGCATCCGCTATCCGGGGCAGGCGTGGTCGTACGACACCACCAGCCTCCAGGCCTTCGGCAAGGATCCGGCGGCGTTCTCAGCTGACTGGGCGCAGTTCCGCCGCGAGCAGGTGGCGCTCGCCGTGCGCGAGACCTTCGACTCGGTGCGATCCGCACGCTCCTCGGCGGCGCTGTCGGCCGCCGTCTGGGGCATCTGGCAGGATCGGTGGGGATGGAACTCGTCGCATGGATTCGGGCAGTACTTCCAGGATCCCCGGGCGTGGGTGGCGGCGGGCTCGCTCGACGTGGCCGTCCCGATGACCTACTACGCGATCGCGACGACGCCCTGTGGATTCGCCGACTGGGCGTGCCTGCTCGATGATCACCTCGTTATGCAGTCCGGATCGCCCGCGCGCCACGTGTACATCGGGATCGCCGCCAGTCGCGGGACGGCGCAGGTGCTCCAGCAGATCGAGCTCGGGCGCCGCCGCGGCGTGAAGGGGTTCGCGCTGTACTCCTATTCCTCGGTCACGGCGGAGATGCGGGCGGCGCTGGCCGGCGGCCCGTTCGCCCTCCCAGCCACCGTGCCTCCGAGGGAGTGGCAGTGACATAAGTCGTTGTAAAAGAACGATTTAAGATGGCACCGCCTCCGTCCGTTCACGTTAGGCCCGAAACCAGGCCATGTGATGTGATACCATAGCGTTGCGTACCTGGGACTCGGCTCGTCTTGCAGGGGAACGCTTACGGAACGCAGTCGTTCCGCCCACCCCTCGCGCCGAACGCGGGGACCAGAACCACCCCTTGTAGAGGACTTCATCCACATGAAGAAGATCTTTGCGATCGCTGCGTCCGCGCTCGTACTCGCCGCCCCGGCGATGAGCGCGCAGGAGGGCCCCAGCATCGAAGACATCGCCGCGTACTACGCGATCAATGCGTCGACGGTTGGCGCGCCGGCGCTGGCGACGAACACGCTGGCGGGCGCTGGCCGCATGGGCTGGCACCTGCAGTACGGCCGCCTGGACTGGGGCTCGGACGTCACCTCGAGCACGTTCGCCGGTGGTTTCGACCTCGGCGTTGGCTCGGGCCGTCTTGGTGTAACCGCTGGTTACATGTCGATCGATTGCCCCACCGGGCTTGATTGCGAAGGCCACCTGATCGTTGGCACGCGCTACTCGGCGCGCCTGGCGGGTGCGGCGCTTGGCAATGGCTCGCACTGGGCGATGGGCCTCGAGGGCGAGCTCGGCTTCGGCTTCCCCGAGGACGAGCAGGCGATGGCGGTTGCGGCCAGCCTGCCCTTCAAGCTCACCGTTGGCAAGAACGTGAAGGTGTCGCCGTTCCTGGCGCCTGGCTTCGCGTACGGCCGGTACAAGGTCGCCGACGAGTCGGAGAGCGGTCAGCGCTTCCTGATCGGTGGCGGCGTCGGCCTCGCCTTCGCCAATGGCATGGGCGTGAACCTCGGCATGCGCAAGGTGTTCATCGAGGAAGGCGAGACGCAGTTCGGTCTCGGCTTCACGATCCGCCCCGGCAACTAAGCTTTCGGTACGAAAACAAGAACGCCGGCCCATTTGGGCCGGCGTTCTTGTTTTCGAGGTGCTCCAGGTGCTCGAGGTGCTCGAGGTACTCAATTGGGAAAAGGCGCTCCCTCGAGCACCTCGAGCACCTCGAGCACGTGGAGCACTTCAGAATTCAAACCCCACCGCGAGGTTCAGATGGTCGCTCCGGAACTTCCGCTCCGCCCCGGACACCCACGTCGTCTCCATTCGGCGCCCCTCGAGTCCCACCACGAGCGCGCCGCCGCCGGGGCGAACGAGCAGGTGTGCCTCGCAGGCGACGTTGCGGGTTCGCATGACCGGGAATGGGGCGACGGACGGCACCGTCAGCCGCGGGTCGTCCACGCCGCATCCACCGCCTAGCGACGTCGTCGGCGAGGCGCGCAGGTCGAGCTGCGCCCACCCGCCGCGGTCGAGGACGGGCCGACCGTCCGGGCCGAAGTTCTGCCCAATGCCCCCACCACCAAGGCCACGCAGGAGCGCCCCGCGGTACAGCTCCGCGCGGAGCGTCAGCGGGCCCAGCGGTGCCACCAGATCGGCCGCCACGGCCCAGCTTTCGTGCATGGCACTCCGCCCTCCCGTGGCCGAGGGTCGCGCGAACCAGCCGCCGTGCACGCCCAGCCCCACCTCGCTCGGCTGCTCCACAGGTCCCCACTGCGCACGCACGCGGCCTTGCACGAAGGGACGGCGCGAGCGCTCCGCGATGTCGGCATCCCGGTCGCGATTCGTCCCGCTGATCGGCTCGCCCGAGTTCGGCGCGAGCACCGCGCCCTGAAGGCCAAATCGCACCGCTCCCGTCGTCTGAATCGTCGCGCGAAGCTGTGGAAGCCAGAGCCACAGGTTGCCGGCCGTCGCGAAGGTCGGTGTCCCGATGCTCGCGGTGCCCACCGGATTCAGGCCGGCAACGAGCGGAACCTCCTGACCGACCAGCAGCTCCGCGGTCGGCCATCGCACCAGTGCCTTCAGCGTTCTCAGGCGGAGCGTCGGTGTCACTCGCCCCCCGGCGCCAGGCTGTTGCACCGCGAAGAAGTCCGCGTGGACATCGCCGATGAGCTCGCCACCCAGCACGTCAGCGACGGAGACGATGAGGCCCAGCGTCGTTTGGCGAGCGGAGAGGCCGAGCGAGCCGCGTGGGAAATCCTCGGCGGGCGGGAAGTCCGCGCCGTCGGCCATCACGAATTGCGGAACATCCGCCGTGTTGACGCGACCGCTGTTGGCGAACGTATTGACGAGTGCGCGTCCGGCGAGCTCGAGACTCACGCGGGAAACGGTTCGCACCTCCGCCTCCGACTGCGCGGCGAGCTGCTGTCGCAGCAGCTCGATGGCCTCCTCGGCCCGCTCGAGGCGCGCCGCGAGTGAGTCCCGCGAGGCACGAGCGCTGTCCGGCTCCTGTGCGCTCACGCCACGTGCGGCGAGAACGAGAACGAGGAGCGTGACCACCGTGCTTGACGCCGTTCGACGGGGTCCCGTAGTGTTCGCCGCGGAGGAGAACTCTCTCATTGTGGGGTGACGGTGTGAGGTGGACGTGGCTCGCGGCGCTCATGGTGAGCGCCGTTTCTGTCCCGGCGCAGCCGCCGCGTGCTCCCGATGGGGTCGCGGTGAGCGGTCGCATCACGATCCTCGAGAATCCGGGAAAGGTCGCCACCGACGTCGGCAGCACGGTGATCTTTCTCGTCCCGGCCGATGGCCGCAAGGGCGAGGTCGCAGCGACCGATGTGCAGATCGCGATGCAATCGAAGCAGTTCGTGCCGCGGGTGCGGGTGGTGACGATCGGGAGCCGCGTCAACTTCCCCAATCAGGACCCCTTCCGCCACAACGTGTTCTCGAATACTCCCGGCGCCACCTTCGACCTGGGGCTCTACCCGCGCGGGACCTCGCGTGCGGCGGCGTTTCGCCGCGCCGGCGTGTATCCGATCTTCTGCAACATCCACTCGCGGATGAGCGCCTTCGTCGTCGCCGTGCCGACGTCGCATTACACGCAGGCGCAAGCGGACGGCTCGTGGATCCTCGAGGGGGTGCCGCCCGGGGACTACGTGCTTCACATCTGGCACGAGCGGGCCCCGGAGCGAACGCGCGAGGTGGTGGTCGCCGGTGACCCGGTGCAGAGCCTCGATGAGCAGCTGGACGTTCGTGGCTGGCATCCCATGTCGCACAAGAACAAGTTCGGCCGCGAATATCCTCCCATCGAGCGAGACCGCTACTGACCGTGGCTCGCCGAACGCGCGCGCTTTCCCTCACCTGGAAGATCTTCCTCGGCGGCGTGGTGGTCGTCGCCGCGGTCTCGGCGCTGACGCTCGCCATCACCGCCCGCTCCGCTGAGCGCGCGGCCGATGTCGCGATCACGCGCGGGCTCGGGGCGACGCGTGCGCACGTGCGCGCGCTGTTCGAGGGACGCGAGCGCGGGCTGGAAGCGAGCGCGCAGGTCTTCGTCCGCAATCCGAACTTTCGCGCACTGTTCGAGAATCCGCAGATCGAGCGCGCCACGTTCCTCGAACAGGCTGGCGAAGCGGCGGAGCAGATCGGGGCGAGCACCGTACAGATCACCGACGCACACGGCGTTCGGCTCGCGCGCAGCGACGATCCCGCCGCTGGAGCCGACACGCTCGCGCGTTCCGCACTCATCGCGCGGGCGCTGGCCGGTCGACGGGCGGCGGGCGCGGCGGTCATCGCCGACACGGTGCTGCATCAGGCGGTCGCGGTTCCGATCGAAGGCGCGTCGGCGCGTGTCGTCGGCGTGCTCATGGCGACCAAGGCCGTGAGCGATTCGGTGGCGCGCGAGATCACCGCGGCCACGGGGAGCGCCGTCGTCTTCTTCGCCCTCGACAGTACCGGACGTCCACGCATCAGCGGGTCGTCACTGCCGCGCGAGGAGGCACTCGCGCGCTTCCTCGACGAGCGGGCGCCCATCTGGGCGGCGGCCGACCCAGGCTCACCCGCGGCGATCGGACGGCCGGAGCAGGACTCGACCGCTGGCGTCTCCCACACGGAGGTCACGTTAGGCGAGACCCGCTGGGTCGCCAGCGGTGCGGCACTCCGGTCCGCCGGCGGCACCGCGCTCGGCGGCTTCGCCGCGCTCCGGTCGCTCGATGAGGAAATGGCGGCGTTCACACGCCTGCAGCGCTCGATCCTGCTGGCGACGCTCGCGGGCCTGCTACTCGCGGGCGGACTGTCGTACCTCATGGCACGCGCGATCTCCCGACGCGTTGGCGTGCTCGAGGCCGCTACGCGCCGCGCCGCCGACGGAGACTACGCGGCCGAGATCCCCGTCAGCGGCGGGGATGAGATTGGCCGGCTCGCCGAGTCGGTTCGCGCGATGCTCGCCGACCTGCGTGAAAAGCGAGATCTCGTCGAGTTCCTCAGCGCCGACATCGGGTCGAGGGAACAGGCCCGCCAGCCGGTCGAAGCGCCGCAGCAGACGGGGGACGGGCTTCACCCGGGCCAGAAGCTCGCCGGGCGCTACGAGATCCTCGAGACCATTGGCAGCGGGGGGATGGGAATCGTCTATCGTGCACTCGATCTCGAGCTCTCCGAGCCGGTCGCCGTGAAGACGCTTCGTCGCGAGTTCGTCTCCGACTCCACGGCGCTGGCGCGCTTCAAGAGCGAGCTGCGGCTGGCCCGCCGGATCTCTCACCGGAACGTGGTTCGCACCCACGATCTCGGGGAGACGGACGGCATGTACTTCATCACGATGGAGTACGTCGAGGGCACGTCGGTGAAGGAGCTGATCAAGGAGCGCGGGCGGCTCCCCGTGCACGCGACGCTGCCGATCGCGAAGCAGCTTTGCCGCGCGCTCGAGGTCGCGCACGAGCAGGGCATCATCCATCGCGACATCAAGCCGCACAACATGGTGCTCGCGCCCGACGGCGTGCTGAAGGTGATGGACTTCGGCATCGCCCGCCTGCTCGGCCGCACCACGCAGGGGATGACACAGACGGGCATGGTGGTCGGCACGCCGGAGTACATGGCGCCCGAGCAGCTGCTGGGCGAAGATGTCGACCCCCGCGCCGACATCTACGCGGTCGGCGTCGTGATCTACGAGTGTCTCACCGGGCGAACGCCGCACACCGCGGACAACGCCATGCTGCTCATCTCGCGTGTCCTCGAGCAGCGTCCGATCCCGCCGCACGAGCTCGCGCCCGACGTTCCGAAGCGGCTGTCCGACGCCGTACTCGCCGCGCTGCACCGCGATCGCGGCCAGCGGCCGAAGACGGTGGGAGAATTACATGACATGCTCACGAATGAGGAATGAGGACTGAGGACTCGAGGACTTCGATTCGGAGGAAGACCCACTCAATCGAATGCCTCACTCCTCATTCCTCATTTCGTTCTCGTTCCTCATTTCCTTCTGATTCTCATTTCGCATCCGCGAATACCCGTTCGATAGGATGCAGCACTGCCTTCACCTCGAGCGCGACGTTCCGAAAGCGGTTGGCGACACCGGGGGGAATCGGGACACGGCTGAACATCACCACCGCGAACATCTCGCCGCGGAGCATCCCGCCGAAGCCCAGCACGGACTGAATCCCGAAGGGCGCCACGAACTCCGTTTGCGCCGGGATGTAGGGGCTTCCCGACGCCTTCTCGACGTAGAAGATGTTGTACGTGCGGCCCTCGGCATCGGGAACGATCGAGGCGTCGGTCTGGACGAGGTGCTCGACGTCCAGCCCCATCTGCTCGATCAGCTGGGCGATCATGGGTGCCCGGTGGACCATCCGGACGCTCGCGAGCGGGATGGTGCGATGGGCTTCCGAGCGGTGTCGGTCATTCCAGTCCTCCTGGATCCCCGCGGTGGCCAGCAGGGTCAGGCACCGCATCCCCTCGTCCCGCGGCGTTTCTCCCAGCGCCGCCCGCGCGAACAGGCGGAGGTCGGGCTCGAGCTCGCGGTAGGGGTGGGTCTTGTAGAACCTCACCAGCGCGAGCTGCGGATCGGCTGAGCCGGGATCCTGGAAGGCGCCGAAGAGATATCGAACGATCGCGGCTCCGGCCGCCTCGAGCGACGCGGCGTGCCGTGCCGCCTGCCGAATGTCGAGCCCGCACCGCAGCATGTCGTGCAGCTCGAAGGTGCGGAGATCGAAGGTGCGCAATGGACGGGTGGTAGGCATGGAGGCCGGGATCAACGTACCCTCGTTTTCGATTCGCGCGATTGCCGCCGAGCGCCCGTCTTCGGGCGGGAGCCGGCGCCGCGCGCAGTGCTCGCTTCTTGCACTACAGCATCCAATCACTCGAGAGCGATTTCGACCGTGCTGGCCCTCGCGCCCTACCATGCGTGTTCCGGGCCAGCCGCCGCTTCTCAGGACACGTAGAGATCAGGAGCCAAGCCGTGGGCATCGGTGACATGGACCTCGATCGCGAGGCGGCGATCGAGTCTTCCCGTGACGAGAACGGTCGGGACAAGGCGACCGGCCGCCGGGGACGCAGGGGAGGCCGAGAGGGTGGGTCAGCCAAGGCGGGAAGGAACAACCGCGACCGCGAGCTGAAGCGGCTCCTGGAGGGCCTGCGGGACCTCGAGGCGGGCGATTTCCGCGTTCGCCTGGACGGCAACGGCGACGCGCTGATGGCCGAGATCTTCGACACGTTCAACGAGATCGCGGACCGCAACCAGCGGTTGTGCGGGGAGATCGGCCGTGTGGCGCAGGTAGTCGGCCGAGAAGGGCGCATGGACGAGCGCGCGTCGATCGGCCCGGTATCGCGCGGGTGGGCCGACTCCATCAACGCCGTGAACGAGCTCGTCGGCGACCTCGTGCAGCCCACCACCGAGGTGGCTCGAGTGATCCAGGCGGTCGCCGAGGGCGATCTGTCCCAGAAGGTCGAGCTCGAGCTCGAAGGGAAGCAGGTGCAGGGGGAGTTTCTCCGCATCGCGACGACGGTCAACCGGATGGTCGACCAGCTGTCGTCGTTCTCGGGAGAGGTCACCCGCGTTGCCCGCGAGGTGGGAACGGAAGGCATCCTCGGCGGCCAGGCGAACGTGCCGGGCGTTGCCGGGACGTGGCGCGATCTCACGGAGAGCGTCAACGCGATGGCCAACAACCTCACCACGCAGGTGCGCAACATCGCCGACGTGACGACGGCGGTCGCCCGGGGCGATCTCTCCCGCAAGATCACCGTCGACGCGAAGGGGGAGATTCTCGAGCTGAAGAGCACCGTCAACACGATGGTCGATCAGCTCACCGCGTTCGCGTTCGAGGTGTCGCGTGTCGCGCGCGAGGTGGGCACGGAAGGGAAGCTCGGCGGGCAGGCGCGCGTCGAAGGCGTGGTCGGGACGTGGAAGGACCTGACCGACAACGTGAACGCGATGGCGAACAACCTCACCGTTCAGCTGCGCGACGTGTCGGCGGTGTCGGCCGCGATCGCGAGCGGCGACCTCACGCGCAAGATCACCGTCGAGGCGCAGGGCGAGATCCTTCAGATCAAGGACGTCATCAACAAGATGGTGGACTCCCTCTGGGTGTTCGCGGGCGAGGTCACGCGCGTCGCTCGTGAGGTGGGCACCGAGGGCATCCTCGGCGGTCAGGCGAACGTGCCGAGCGTCGCGGGTACGTGGAAGGATCTCACCGAGTCGGTGAACTACATGGCGAGCAACCTGACGAATCAGGTGCGCAACATCGCCGACGTCACCACCGCGGTCGCGAAGGGCGACCTGTCCCGCAAGATCACCGTGGACGTGAAGGGCGAGGTGCTCGAGCTGAAGAACACGATCAACGTCATGGTCGATCAGCTCAGCGCGTTCGCGTCGGAAGTGACGCGCGTCGCGCGCGAGGTGGGTACGGAAGGCGTCCTCGGTGGCCAGGCGAACGTGCCGGGCGTGGGCGGGACGTGGAAGGATCTCACCGACAATGTGAACGCGATGGCGTCGAATCTCACGAATCAGGTTCGCAACATCGCCGACGTGACGACCGCCGTCGCGAAGGGCGATCTCACCAGCCAGATCACCGTGGAGGCGAAGGGGGAGATCCTCGAGCTGAAGAACACCATCAATACGATGGTGGCGCAGCTGCGCGCGTTCGCGGATGAGGTGACGCGCGTGGCGCGCGAAGTGGGAACGGAGGGCGTGCTCGGCGGCCAGGCCAACGTGCCAGGGGTGGCCGGCACGTGGAAGGGGCTCACCGACAACGTCAACTTCATGGCGAGCAACCTGACCAATCAGGTGCGCAACATCGCGCTCGTCACGACCGCCGTCGCCAGCGGCGACCTGTCGCAGAAGATCACGGTCGACGCGAAAGGGGAGGTGCTGGAGCTCAAGAACACCGTGAACAACATGGTGGACAAGCTCCGCGTCTTCGGCGACGAGGTGACGCGCGTCGCGCGTGAGGTGGGAACGGAGGGCCGCCTCGGCGGCCAGGCCAACGTGCCGGGCGTGGCGGGCACGTGGAAGGACCTCACGGAGTCCGTGAACTCGATGGCGAACAACCTCACCGTGCAGGTGCGCAACATCGCCGACGTCACGACCGCCGTCGCCAGAGGTGATCTCTCCCGCAAGATCACCGTCGACGTGCGCGGCGAGATTCTCGAGCTGAAGAACACCGTCAACACGATGGTCGATCAGCTCTCGTCGTTCGCCGCCGAAGTGACGCGCGTGGCGCGCGAGGTCGGCACGGAAGGCAAGCTCGGTGGACAGGCCAAGGTACCGGGCGCGGGGGGCATCTGGCGCGACCTCACGGACAACGTGAACTCGATGGCGTCGAACCTCACCGGTCAGGTGCGGAACATCGCGCTGGTGACGACGGCCGTGGCGAACGGCGACCTGTCGCAGAAGATCACCGTCGACGTCCAGGGCGAGATCCTCGAGCTCAAGGTCACGATCAACAACATGGTGGATCGCCTGAGCATCTTTGCCGACGAGGTGACGCGCGTGGCGCGCGAGGTGGGCACCGAGGGCAAGCTCGGCGGTCAGGCGGATGTGCCCGACGTCGCTGGCACGTGGAAGGGACTGACGGACAACGTCAACGCGATGGCGAACAACCTCACGACACAAGTGCGGGCGATCGCCGATGTCGCCAACGCGGTGACGCGCGGCGACCTCACGCGGCAGATCACGATCGAGGCGCAGGGCGAGATCGAGGAGCTGCGGCGCAACCTCAACCAGATGATCGCGAACCTGCGCGAGACGACCGAGCGCAACCGCGAGCAGGACTGGCTCAAGACGAACCTCGCGAAGTTCACGCGGATGATGCAGGGGCAGAAGGACCTGCAGACCGTCTCGCGTCAGATCATGTCCGAGCTCACGCCGCTGGTGAGTGCGCAGTACGGCGCGTTCTACATGCGCGACAGCGACGAGGGGCAGATGCTGCTCAAGCTCATCGCCAGCTACGCCTACAAGGCACGCAAGCATGTCGCGAACCGCTTCACCGAAGGCGAGGGGCTGGTGGGTCAGGCGGCGCTCGAGAAGCAGCCGATCCTCCTCACCAACGTCCCCGACGATTACGTGCAGGTCACGTCGGGCCTCGGCGCCGCGCCGCCGCGCAACATCATCGTCCTCCCGATCCTCTTCGAGGGCGAGGTGAAGGCGGTGATCGAGCTCGGCTCGTTCAACGCGTTCAGCCAGATTCACCAGCTCTTCCTGGATCAGCTCTCCGAGAGCATCGGCGTGGTGCTGAACGTTATTCAGGCGAACATGCGTACCGAGGAGCTGCTCGAGCAGTCGCAGAACCTCACCCAGGAGCTGCAGAACCAGTCGAAGGAGCTGCAGGCGCAGCAGGAGGAGCTCGAGCGGTCGAACAAGGAGCTCAAGTCGCAGGCGGAATCGCTGCGCGCGTCCGAGGAGCTCCTCCGCCAGCAGCAGGAAGAGCTGCAGCAGGTGAACGAAGAGCTCGAGGAGAAGGCCTCACTGCTCGCCGAGCAGAACAAGAAGGTCGAGCAGAAGAACAAGGAGGTCGAGGCGGCGCGCGTTGCCCTCGAGGAGAAGGCACAGCAGCTGGCGCTCAGCTCCAAGTACAAGAGCGAGTTCCTGGCGAACATGTCCCACGAGCTGCGGACGCCGCTCAACTCCCTGCTCATCCTCGCCAAGCTGCTCAGCGACAACAAGGACGGGAACCTCAACGAGAAGCAGGTGGAGTACGCGCAGACGATCTTCACGTCAGGCACGGACCTGCTCAATCTGATCAACGATGTGCTCGACCTGTCCAAGGTCGAAGCGGGCAAGCTCGACGTGCACCCGACGGAGGTGCCGATCCCGGAGATCAGCGAGTTCGTCGACCGCAACTTCCGCCCGCTCGCGGAAGAAAAGGGGCTCACGTTCAAGGTCGACGTGATGCCCGACGTTCCCCCGGCGATCGTCACCGACGGCCACCGGCTCCAGCAGGTCCTGAAGAATCTGCTGTCGAACGCGCTCAAGTTCACGCACAACGGTGGCGTCACGCTCACCATCCGCCGAGCCGAGAAGGGCCGTCGATTCGCGACCCGCTCGCTGGACATCGCGCCGGACGTCCTCGCCTTCGCGGTGACCGATACCGGCATCGGAATCCCGAAAGACAAGCAGCAGCTCATCTTCGAGGCTTTCCAGCAGGCCGATGGCTCGACGAGCCGCAAGTACGGCGGCACGGGGCTGGGACTGTCGATCTCGCGTGAGATCACGCGCCTGCTAGGCGGCGAGATTCGCGTCGAGAGCTCGCCCGGCAAGGGCAGCACCTTCACCCTCTTCTTGCCAGGTCGGTACGTGGATGGGGGTCAGGGGCCAGGGGCCAGGGGCCAGGGAACGGCACGGGCGACACTGGCCGCCAACCGCCAGTCAGTCATGATGGATTGGGCCGAGCCGAGCGAGAGCGTGGCTGTAGAAGAGCCACCCGCCGTCCCGGAGCGACGGGCCGAGCGCCGTCCGTCCGCCGACGCGTCGCCGGTGGCCGATGATCGCGCGGAGATTCAGCCGGGCGACCGCAGTGTGCTCATCGTCGAGAATGATCCGAATTTCGCGCGGATCCTGCTCAACATGGCACGCGAGAAGGACTTCAAGGGGATCATCGCGTTCGATGGGGAGTCGGCGATCGATCTCGCGCATGCGTATCACCCCGACGCGGTCACGCTCGACATCGACTTGCCCGGCATGGATGGGTGGGCGGTGCTCGATCGGCTCAAGCACCACCCCGATACGCGACACATTCCGGTGCACGTCATCTCGGGGATCGCGAAGCGCCAACGCGGACTCAAGGCGGGGGCGATCGCTTACCTCGAGAAGCCGGTGAGCAAGGAAGCGCTCGACGACGCCTTCGGGCGCATCCAGAACTTCCTCGAGGAGCGCGTTCGCCGGCTGCTCGTCGTCGAGGATGACGAGACACAGCGCAACGCGATCATCGAGCTGGTGGGCGCGGAGGATGTCACGATCACCGCGGTGGCCGCGGCGGAGGACGCGCTGCGCGAGCTCGCGTCCACGCACTACGACTGCATGGTCCTCGACCTGGGCCTGGCCGACATGAGCGGGTTCGATCTCCTCGAGCGGGTGAAGAGCGACGCCGCCATGTCGACGATTCCGATCATCATCTATACGGGCAAGGAGCTCTCGCCCGCCGAGGAAACCCGCCTTCGCAAGTACGCCGAGACGATCATCGTCAAGGACGTGAAGTCGCCGGAGCGTCTGCTCGACGAGACCGCGCTGTTCCTGCATCGCGTCGAGGCGAAGCTCCCCGATCAAAAGCGGCGCATGCTCGAGCAGCTCCACACGGCCGACAGCATCTTCGCCGGCAAGAAGGTGCTGATCGTCGACGACGACGTCCGCAACATCTTCTCGCTCACGTCGATGCTCGAGGACCACGGCATGCAGGCGACGTTCGTCGAGAACGGCAAGGACGCGATCGCGACCCTCGAAGCCGACCCGTCGATCGACCTCGTCCTGATGGACATCATGATGCCGGGAATGGACGGCTACGAGACCACCCAGGCCATCCGCCAGAATCCACAGTTCAAGAGTCTGCCGATCATCGCCTTGACGGCGAAGGCCATGAAAGGCGACCGCGAAAAGACGATTGCCGCCGGTGCCTCGGACTACATCACGAAGCCGGTCGACCCCGAACAGCTGCTGTCGCTGATGCGCGTATGGCTGTACAGGTAGAGCCCGGGTCGGGAGATCGAGGGGGCGAGGGGTCGAGGGCCGTGGAGCTCGCGCCCCCCGACCCGCCGAGTGCTGCCGTCCCCACCGCCGGTGACATCGCCGCCGCGGCCGAGGCGCCGGTGCCGGGATACCACCCCGAGCTCGAGCGCATCGAGATCCAGCTGCTCCTCGAGGGGATCTACCGCCATTACGGCTTCGACTTCCGGTCGTACGCCTACGCCTCGCTGCGCCGTCGCATCTGGAAGCGCATCGATGCCGATCGCTTGAAGACCATCAGCGCGTTGCAGGACCGCGTGCTCCACGACCCGTCGATGATGGAGCGGCTGCTGCTCGACCTCTCCATCAACGTGACGGCGATGTTCCGCGATCCGGGGTTCTACGTGGCGTTCCGGCGCGACGTCGTCCCCGCGCTGCGCACCTACCCGTTCATCCGGATCTGGCACGCCGGATGTTCGACGGGCGAAGAAGCGTACTCGATGGCCATTCTCCTCGAGGAGGAGGACCTCTACGACCGCACCCGGATCTACGCAACCGACATCAACGAAGTCGTCATCCGGAAGGCGAAGGAGGGGATCTTCCCCCTCGACCGGATGCAGGAGTACACGCAGAACTACCTGCGCGCGGGCGGCACGCGCTCCTTCAGCGAGTATTACACCGCGATGTACGACGGGGCGCTGTTCGCCCCACGCCTGATGCGGAACATCGTGTTCTCGCAGCACAACCTCGTCACCGACCGCTCCTTCGCGGAGTGCAACGTCATCCTCTGCCGCAACGTCCTCATCTACTTCGATCGGAACTTGCAGCAGCGCGTGCACAAGCTCTTCTACGAATCGCTCCCGATTTACGGATACCTCGGACTCGGCAGCAAGGAATCGCTGCGGTTCAGCGGGTTCGAGGACAACTACGAGCCAGTGGATCGTCGCGAGAAGATCTACCGGAAGATCCAGTGACACCGCACGTGTCGATGATCGCGGTAGGCGCGTCGTGGGGTGGCCTCAAGGCGCTGCGCGCCATCGCGCATGGCTTGCCGCCCCACTTCCGCGTGCCGATTACTTTCGTTCAGCATCGCAGCAAGGAGTCCGCCGGGTTGCGCGACCTGCTTCAGGATTGCACCGCTCTCATCGTCTGCGAGGTCGAGGACAAGCAGCCCATCATGGGCGGCTACATCTACCTCGCGCCGCCGGACTACCACCTCCTCGTCGACGGCGATGAGTTCTCGCTCTCCGTGGACGAGCCGGTGCGCTTCAGTCGGCCCTCCATCGACGTGTTCTTCGAGTCGGTGGCTGAGCGGTTCGGCCCGGAAGCAGTGGGCGTGGTGCTCACCGGCGCGAACGAGGACGGCGCGGAGGGGCTTCGCCAGATCGTCGCCCGCGGGGGGCGGGCGATCGTCCAGGACCCGCGCACGGCCGAGAGCGCGATCATGCCCCGCGCCGCGCTGCGCGCCGTCCCGGAGGCTCACACACTCCCGCTCGAGCGCCTCACGCCCTATCTCATCTCCCTGGCAACCAGCGATGAGAGCATGCGGCCCCGCCGCGGCAGCAACGACGAGGCGCGCGCATGACCGCGATCGACACCAGCACGGAGCGCGAGAGCGTAGCAGCACATCGCGACGTCGATGTCCTCCTTGTGGACGATCGCCAGGAGAATCTGCTCGCGCTCGAGGCCATCCTCGATCCGCTCGGGCTCAACCTCATCCGCGCGCAATCAGGTGAGGAGGCCCTTCGCGAGGTGTTGCGGCGCGATCTCGCCGTCATCCTCCTCGACGTGCAGATGCCCGGGATGAACGGGTTCGAGACTGCGAAGGTCATCAAGTCCCGCGAGCGCTCGCGCCACGTGCCGATCATCTTCCTCACCGCCATCAGCAAGGAAGAGCAGTACGTGTTCGAGGGGTACTCGGTGGGCGCGGTGGACTATCTGTCGAAGCCGTTCCACCCCGATGTGCTCCGCTCCAAGGTGTCGGTGTTCGTCGACCTCCACCAGAAGGGCCGACAGCTACGCGAGCAGGAGCAGCGACTGCGCCTGCACGAGCGCCGTGAGATCGAGCTGCAGCATCGGGTGCGCCTGTCGGAGTCGGAAGCGCGCATGGCCGAAGTGGTGGAATCGGCCATCGACGCGATCGTCATGTTCGACGAGGCGCAGCGGGTGACGCTCTTCAACGCCGCCGCCGAGCGCGTCTTCGGCTTCGCGGCGAAGGAAGCGGTGGGTCGTGAGATCGCCACGTTCTTCCCGCCGGAGTATCGCGCCGACTTCATCGACCGCGTGTGCGCGTCAGCGCCCGTGGCGCGGCCGGGACGGTCGCACTCGCACGTGACCCCTCACCTCGAGTCGGCGCTCGGCGTGCGTTCGTCGGGGGACACCTTCCCCATCGAGTGCTCCGTCTCGTGTCTGGAGCTCGCGGAAGGAAAGGTCTACACGATCATCGCGCGAGACGTCACCGAGCGTGTGCGAGCGGAAAACGAGCTGCGCGACCAGGCGACCACGCTCGCCAACACGATGGCCGAGCTCAAGTCGGTGAACGAGGAGCTGGCGCGGCGCCAGGTGGACCTGGAGAAGGCGATCACGGCGCGCTCGCGCTTCTACGCCTCCATGTCGCACGAGCTGCGCACGCCGATCAACGCGATCCTCGGCTACAACACCCTGCTCCTCGACCACATCTACGGTCCGCTCAACGAGAAACAGACGCAGGGCGTGCGGCGCGCACAGAAGGCGGCGAAGCATTTGCTCGAGCTGGTGAACGACGTGCTCGACCTCTCCAAGATCGAGGCGGGCAAGATCGAGCTCCAGCTCCAGCCCGTGCCGTTCCCGACACTCATCGAGGACTTGTTCGTCACCGTGCGTCCGCTCGCCGACGAGCGCCGCTCCGAGCTCGCGCTGGCGGTGGAAGGCGAGCCGCGCAAGATCGTCAGCGATCCCCGGCGCGTGCGGCAGATCCTCCTCAACCTGCTGTCGAACGCGATCAAGTTCGGGAACGGCAAGCCCATTCGCGTGGTCTATCGCGCGCTCGACCACGGCGGCGTGCAGATCGACGTCGTCGATCACGGCGTGGGAATCGCGGCGGAAGACATCCCCAAGATCTTCGATGAGTTCGTGCAGCTGCAGAAGACGCATAACGAGCAGGGCACGGGCCTCGGTCTGCCGATCTCGAGCCGCCTGGCGACGCTGCTCAACGGACAGCTCGAGTGCGAGTCGGTGCCCGGCGAGGGGAGCACCTTCCGCCTCCTGCTGCCGGCGAACGTCGAGCAGCATCGAGCCGCGCCGGCGTCGGCCCCCAGCCCGGCGGTCGACCGGGCCGATGGGACCCCGCGGGCGGAACGACAGGTACCCTCCCCGGTGTTTCAAGAGGGAACGCGCCCAAGGGCCTGACGCGTGGCCTCGCCATCGGCACCTCAAAACTCGACCCTTCCACCGCGCCCGGCAGCCGCGCCCGGCGGGTTTCGCGGCCGTGCGTGCCGCGTGCTCGCCACCCTGCACCGATGGGCGGAGTCGGGTTGGTCCGGCCCCGCCACCGCGGGATGGACGTTCGCGCAGGGATCGGCGATGCCCGGCCCCGCCGACGCGCTGCTCGTCCCCTTTGGCCTGGCCGACCCCGGACGCGTCTATCGCCTCGCGCTGTGGGCGCTCGCGGGATCCACCCTCGGCGGGATCGTCGCCTACGCCGCCGGTGCGTATGCCTTTCCGGAAGTCGTCGCCCCGCTCCTCGGGATATTCGGGATCGACCCAGGTGAGCTGGCGACCATCCGCACGCTATTCGCGAGGCACGGCTGGATGCTCGTGGTCGTCAGCTCGGTGTCGCCCTTCCCCTCGAAGCTCGTGTCGGTCTCGGCCGGCGCGTTCGGCATTCCCTTCCCGATCTTCGCGCTCGCGCTCGCCGCGGGCCGCGCCGCGCGGTTCTTCACGATCGCGGTGCTGATTCATCTCGCTGGCGAGCACATCGCGCGGTGGTGGAACAGGGTGTCGGTCGGATGCTAAACGAATGAGCAATGAGGATTGAGGAACGAGCAATCAATGAACCAGTCCACTCGACTCCCTCACTCCTCAGTCCTTTTTCCTCATTTCGATGGGGCCGCATGCGACCGCGCGAACGGGAATTCCGCCGTTCGTGGTATTTAGAAGGGGCCTGAAAGACAGCCTCGTCGCTTTCTCCAGCCGCGCGTCGGCCGAGTACATCGCGACGGTCCATCCCGCGCACTTCGCGCGCATCACCTTCCCGAACTGCGCGTAGAGGTTTCGCAGCGCCGCTCGCTCGCTCACGCGCACGCCGTAGGGCGGGTTCGTGCATACCCAGCCCGGCTCCGCCGGTGGCTCGATGGCCGACAGCGCCCGCTGCTCGAAGGTGATGTCGCCCGCGACACCGGCGCGCGCAGCGTTCGCCGTGGCCGCGGCGATGGCGCCGGCGTCTCGATCGGAGGCGAGGATCGGCGACGGGACGTGCGGCAACGCTGCTTGCGCCGCATCGGCGTGAACTCGTCGCCACAGGCCAGCGTCGAAGTCCGGCCACTCCATGAATGCGAAGCGACGGTGCAAGCCCGGCGCGATGCGACGCGCCAGCAGCGCGCCTTCGATCGCGATGGTGCCCGAACCGCAAAACGGATCGAGGAGCGGTGCATCCGTGCGCCAATCGGCGGCGAGCAGGAGCGCGGCAGCGAGCGTCTCACGAATGGGAGCCTTGGCCGTCGCCTCCCGATACCCCCGGCGATGAAGCAGCTCCCCTGATGTATCGACGCTCAGCAGACAACGGTCGTGCGCCATACGCACGATGACGAGCTGGCCTGTCGCATCGTCGTCCTGGACCCTCTGGACCGCCACGATCCCCTCGACACCCAGTCGCTTTTCTATCGATTCCAACACTCGCTCGGCGACTGCCCCGGAGTGATAGAGACGCGACTTGCGACAGGTGACGCGGAGCTGAACGGGACGCTCGGCCACGAGATATCGTTCCCAGGGCTGACGTTTGGCCTGTCGCACGAGCTCGGGGAACCCGCGCGCCCCGAATTCCGCGACGCGCGCGATGATGCGGCTCGCCGTACGCAGGTGGAGGTTCGCGCGATAGATCGTCTCGCGGCCGCCGGTGAACGCGACTCCCCCCATGTCGACGCGTACGTCGTCGGCGCCGAGTGCGCGGAGCTCGCGATCGACCAGCGGCTCGAGGCCGGGTGCGGCGATCGCGAACAGATCGAACCGATCGGGAGCCTGCCTAGTCGGCGAGATTCGCGTCTCCGTCCAGCGATCTCCAGAGGTACCAGCACGCGTACGTCGCGTAGGGCGACCAGCGAGCGCCGATCGTCAGCACCCGTCGAGGTGCAGGGAGCTTTCGCATGCCATACGCGCGCTGCAGTCCCTTGCGAATGCCAAGGTCGAGCTCGGGAAGCACGTCGGGGCGCCCGAGTCTGAACATGAGGAACATTTGCGCGCTCCATCGTCCGATGCCCTTCACCGCCGTGAGGACCTCGATGACCTGGGCGTCATCGAGCTGATGAAGCCGATCGACGGGCAGCAGTCCCTCGTCCACGTGTCGCGCGAGATCGCGCACGTAGCCCAGCTTCTGGCGAGAGAGGCCGGCCGCGCGGAGACGTTCGTCCGGTGTGGCGAGCAGCTGTGCGGCCGAGGGATAGCGCTCGTCGTACAGGTCAAGGACGCGGCCGAGGATGGTCGAAGCCGCCTTGCCCGAGAGCTGTTGATAGACGATGGCCCGCAGCAGCGCGTCGAAGTGGGTGCCGTCGGCGCGCCGCACGAATCGGCAGGGCCCCACCTGCGCGATGACGCGGGCGATGCGCTCGTCGGTTTTGCGAAGGTGCGCGAGCGCGCGGCGGCGCTCGAGGGCGAGGGTGGGGTCGGGCATGACGGCCAGGTGCTCGAGGTGCTCGAAGTGCTCGAGGTGCTCCAGGGAGAGGCAAGATGCCTACGGGAAACGGAGGGCTCAACCTGGCGGTTCCCCTTGAGCACGTCGAGCACGTCGAGCACCTCGAGCACCTCGAGCACCTCGAGCACCTCGAGCACCTCGTTCGGTACGATCCCTGCGCAAGGCGGTCGCAACTCGAACCGGGGTTGTGACATGAATCGACTCTTCGCCGCGCTCGGCGCGGGCTGGGGCGCGAAGAAGCTGGGGGGCGGCTGCTTCACGACCGTCCTCATCTTCCTGCTCCTCTACTGGCTGTTGCGGAGTATCTAGGCGCGCGCCTGAAGATGGCGCGCGACCTTCTCGAGGTCGGCGATGAAGTCCCGCTCCGCGGTGGCACGGGCGGCGGGGTCGGGCGCCCGAAGCACCGCTGACGGGTGCACGGTGGCGAACACGGCCTCGGCGAGGGCGGACGGGATCGCCTTTCCGCGGTCCTTCGTCACGCGAAACTGCTTGCCGAGCAGCGCCTGGGCCGCGGTGGCGCCGAGCGCGATGACGACCCTCGGGCGCACGAGCGCGATCTCGGCATCCAGCCACGGGCGGCAGGCGCGGACCTCTGCATCGTTAGGCTTCTTGTGGATGCGCCGTGTGCCGCGCTCCCCGCGCTCCCACTTGAAGTGCTTGACGGCGTTCGTGACGTACACCGTCTCGCGGTCAATGCCGGCCTCATCGAGCGCGCGGTCGAGCAGCTTGCCCGCCGGGCCCACGAACGGGCGTCCGGTCTTGTCCTCCTGATCGCCCGGCTGCTCGCCGACGAACATCACCTCCGCCTGACGAGGCCCCTCCCCGAAGACCGTCTGCGTGCCGAGCGTCCACAGCCAGCACGCCTTGCACCCTCTGGCGGCGGTGCGGACCTTCTCGAGGGTCGGACGTTCGGGAACGTAGGATGCGGCACTTTCGGCGTACGGTTTCACGCGTGTAGCCACGACTCCCTCCTGGCTGTGATGCACGGGCGCAATCGGCATGCCTCCAACACGTCGAGGGGTGTGTCGTCGGCATGGCTGGCGACCGCGTGAGAGGTCGCACATCGTACATCCGGCGCTATTGCTTCCCGCTCCTTCGACCTGCCATGCGACTGCACACTGCTCTGTTGCTCCCGCTGGTCGTCGGCTGTGCCGCGAGTCCTCGCGAGGCGGACGGGCCGTCGTTCGCGGGCTCGGCCATGGCCGACCAGGGCACCTTCATCGTTACCCTGGGCCGCGACACGATCGCGGCCGAGCGGTTCCGATTCGGCCGCGCGCGGATCGACGGCGAGGTCGTGACGCGAGTGCGCGAGACCGTGCGGCGCCCGTACGCGATCACCTTCGATGCGGAGGGCAGTCCGATCCGCCTCGAGTTCTCCACGCGACGCCCCACCGATACGCCGGCGAGCCCGCCGCTTCAGACCGCCGCCATCACGATCACCGATGATACGATCGTGATGGAGACGAAGCGCAACGACAGCACCGTCACGCGCCGCATTCCCGCGCCACGAGGCACCGTTCCGCTCCTGGGGCTCTCGTACGCGTCGTACGCCGTGCTCACGCGCCTGGCCGCGCACAGCGGCGCCGATAGCGTCGAGATTCCGACGTGGGCCGTGGGCGCGCAGCGCACGGACATGTTCAGCGTCGTCCGCGTGAACGCGGACACGATGAAGATCATCTCGCCGTTCGCGACGCTGTATGCTCGCGTGGACGCCGCCGGTCGCATTCTCGGAGCCCAGGCGCTCGGTTCCACCTTCAAGGTGGTGGTGACGCGGGGTCCGATGACCGACCTCACCGCGATCGCGATGATGCCGCCGATTCCTCAGCTGTCACCGCGCGATACCCTGCGCGCGAGCATCGGCGGGGCCAACTTCACCGTCACGTACTCTCGCCCGATGAAGCGTGGCCGCGTCTTGTTCGGCGAGACCGTCCCCTGGGGAGAGGTGTGGCGCACCGGCGCAAACGAAGCCACGCATTTCCACACCGACAAGAACCTGGAGATCGGCGGCACGCCCGTCCCGGCGGGGACGTACACGCTGTGGACGATTCCGCGACCGGAGGGGTGGACGCTCATCATCAACAAGCAGACGGGCCAGTGGGGCACGATGTACGACCCCGCGCAGGATCTGGCGCGCATCCCGATGCACGATGAAGCGCCCGAAGCGCGGACGGAGCAGCTGACGATCAGCCTCGAGCCCGGCGACGCCGGGGCCGTGCTCCGCCTGCGATGGGATGACCGTGAAGCGTGGGTTCCCATCGAGATCAAATAACGAGCTGCCTTCCCTCATATTCGTCAGGCATCCATGAAACGTCTCGCGCAGTACTTTCTCCGCGGGCTTCTGCTGATCGCGCCGGTCGCGATCACGCTCTACGTCTGCGCCTGGATCTTTCGCGCCATCGATGGTCTGCTGGGGCTGCCGATCCCCGGCCTCGGGTTTCTCCTCACTCTCGTGGTGATCACCGTCGTCGGCTTTCTCGCCTCGAACCTCCTCGCGATCAGCCTGGTGTCGCTGCTCGAGCGGGTGATGACGCGGTTGCCGTTCGTCCGCCTCCTGTATACGTCGACGAAAGACTTGCTCGACGCGTTCGTCGGCGAGAAGCGGCGTTTCGACACCCCGGTGATGGTGGACGTGACGCCCGATGGCGGTGCGAAGGCGCTCGGCTTCGTGACGATGCGCGCGCTCGACCACCTCGGCATCCGCGCGCACGTCGCGGTGTACTTTCCGCAGTCGTACAACTTCGCCGGCAACCTCCTGCTCGTTCCGAGCGAGCGGGTGACACCAGTCGCGGCGGACAGCGCCGCGGTGATGGCGTTCATCGTCTCCGGGGGAGTGACGGGGATTCGCCCCGACGAATGAAGCCAGGCAAGAAAAGGTTCTTCGCGGATTTCCGGGAACGATCGCGGTGACGGGGCCACGGACAGCCGAACTGCTGAACGGACCCGTATAACAACACGAATTGCCCGAATTGCTCCCGGCGCCGCGCAACCCTCCGCACACAAGC
>JAICNG010000160.1 GCA_025931335.1 Gemmatimonadaceae bacterium
CGAGCTCCAGGATGCGGCGGAACGTCTTCACGCCCGCTTCCTGCTGCCCGAACTTCATCAGTGTCTCGCCGAGCCCCGCGAGCGCGTCCTCGTGCTCCGGGTCGAGCACCAGCGCTTCCTCGAAGCTCCGGCGCGCCCACGCGTACTCCTCCCGCGCGAGCCGGGCGTACCCCACCCCGATGTGGAGCTCTACCGAATGCGGGTAGAGCGCCAACCCTTCGCGAAGTACCTCGAGCGCCTCCTCGTACTGCCCCTCGTTATAGAGCTGATGGGCGCGCTCGTCGTACTCTTCGGAACTCAGGAACGGGGAAGGCATGTCCAGCGGCACCTCCAACCGGAAGGGTAGGCCTCACGCCTATACTACCACGACGAAACCGCGAAGTTCAAGCAATAGAAGCGAATAGCGACTAGAAGGGCTGGCCGTGACCCAGGGCGAGAGGGTCGGGGGCCAAGGGCCAAGGGTCATCCGCTGAGCTCCCTCGCTATCTCTGCCGCCAGCATGGCGTTGGCCTCCAGCAATGCCAGATTCGCGCCGAGTGACCGCCCGCCCGTCTCGCGCTCCACCGCCGAGAGAAGGAACGGCGTAAGCGCGCCACCGCGAACACCTTCGGATCGCGCTGCAACCACCGCGCTCTCCACCGCGTGCTCCACCTCGCGCCGCGTCAACGCAACATCGGACGGCGGCGGCTGCACCACGACCATCGCGGTGCGGCGCTCCAGTGCCCGCTGCGCCCGCCACATGTCGGCCAGCTGCGCCGGAGCGTCCGCGCGCACCGAGAGTGGTAGCCCGGTGTCAGCGGTGAAGAACCCGGGCATTTCATCGGTTCGGTATGCAACAAGGGAAACGCCCAGCGTCTCGAGGCGTTCCAGCGTCGCCGGGATGTTCAGGATGGACTTGGCGCCGGAGCACACCACCAGCACGGGGGTACGCCCCAGCTCCGCAAGGTCCGCGGACTCGTCGTAGGTGACGTGGTCGGTGGCACGGTGCACGCCCCCGATCCCTCCGGTCGCGAACACATCGATGCCGGCGAGCGCCGCGATCGTGATCGCGGCCGCGACCGTCGTCGCGCCGTCGGTGCCTCGGGCCATGGCCATCGGGAGATCGCGTGCGGACACCTTGCTTATGCCCTCGCGTCTGAGAAACCGCTCCAGCTCCGCATCCTCGAGCCCGGCGGTCGCCACACCTCGCACGACCGCCGTGATCGCCGGGACCGCGCCGCGAGAAGACACGGCGCGCACCATCCGCTCGGCAGCGTCCCGATTTGCAGGGGCTGGGAGCCCCTGAGCCAGCACCGAGCTTTCCAAAGCGACGACGGGACGCCCCTCGCGCAACGCGGCCGCGACCGGGGTGAGTACGCGAACGATTCCCACGGACCGGCTAGAGGGAGGCGCGCAGGGACCGCTCACGCACCTCCCGGAACTCGGCATCCCGGTTCCAGGTGGGGACCGTCGTCGAATTGGCCACCGACGTGCCGAACCGCAGCACGATCTCCGCCAGCTGCGCGGCGCCCGTTAGGTCGAAATCGGAGCGATAGGCATCGGATGGCTGATGGTACCGTTTGGCGGTGTAGTCCTCGTTCTGCTCCACGCCCCAGCCCTTGGGACGTCCGACGTAATCCGTTCCGGCGGCGATCGAGATCGACGGAATGCCGACCTTCGCGAACGAGAAGTGATCGGACCGATAGAAGTACCCGCGCTCGGGGTGCTCCTCGGGCGTGATCCGCATTCCGCGCGTGGCGAGCATGCGCCCGAGCGCGGGTCCGAGCGACGACTTGTTCGAGCCGAGAACGGTGAGATCGCGCACACGCCCGAGAATGTTGCCGCCATCGACGTTGATGTTGGCGACGATCTTCTCCACCGGTGCAACGGCGTTCTGTCCGAAGAACTCGGAGCCGAGCAGTCCCGACTCTTCCGCCGTCACGAACACGAACAGCAGCGAACGACGCGGTTTGGGCGACTGCTGGGCGACGCGTGCCACCGCGAGCAGGTCGGCGACGCCTGACGCGTTGTCGAGCGCGCCGTTGTAGATCGAGTCGCCATCGACCGCGGGACCGATGCCGAGGTGGTCCCAGTGCGAGCTGAATGCGACGTACTCATCGCGCACGATCGGATCACGGCCACGCACGATGCCGATGACGTTCTCCGACTCGAGATGCTCGACCGTGTTGCGGAACGCGATATCCACCGTGATGCCGGTGGCCACCGGGGCAAAGTCGCGCGATTCCGCCTGCGAACGGAGCTCGGCGAGGTCGAGCCCCGCTTGGGACAGAAGCGCGATCGCGGCGCTGTCGGTGATCCACCCACGAACTCCGAGCGGTGTGGGGAGGCTCGGGTCGCGGGGAAGCATGCGCTGCTCCTTGGCCCACGACCCCACGACCGTGTGCCAGGGGTAGCCGGCGCGCTCAGTCGTGTGGATGATGAGCGCGCCCGCCGCCCCACGACGCTCGGCCTCCTCGAATTTGTACGTCCAACGGCCGTAATACGTCATCGCGCGACCGCCGAACAGCTCGGGCTCACTCGCCGGGGCCGGTGGATCGTTGACGAGCATGAGCAGGACCTTGCCGCGCACGTCGGCATCCTTGAAGTCGTTCCACTTGTACTCGGGCGCGGTCGATCCATAGCCGACGAACACGAGCTCTCCGCGCGCCGCGCTCGACTCGGCCGCCGATCCCGCCCACACCACGACATCCTCCGGATAGCGGAAGGTCGCCGTCGCGCGACCGGCCGCTCCGCCGTGGATCGTCGCCCGATTCGCGGAGACGATATCGATGGGGACCTTCTGGAAGTACGAGCCGTTCACGCCGGGCTCGAGCCCGAACGCTCGGAGCTGCGCGGCGATGTATTCCGCGGCGAGGCGGCCGCCGCGCGTCGCCGGCGCGCGTCCTTCGAGAAGATCGGACGAAAGGAATCGAAGATGGCCATCGATCTCGTGCGCGGTGATCGGTGCGGGCGCGGATGTCGTCTGCGCCAGCGCAGGCGCCGCGACGATGCAGAGCGAGAGCAGTATCGGGAACCGTGTCATATCCGGAGTGGTGTAGGAAGTCGCCTGACCGTAGCTTGGCGAGCGGACAGGCTCTAAGGAAGGCGTCGCCGCGAGTGGCGAAGATCTTGCTTTTCCCTCGGGCCACCAGAATTCACGAGCGGAGAATACAGCGTGTCCGAGACTGAATCCGTACCGGTGACGCGCGGGCGAACCGGCGTCGCCATTGGCATACTGATCGTCACCCTGCTGGCGCTGGCCTTCTACTTCTACTGGCGGACGACGGGACGCGTCGACGAGAGCGGACGCCGGCCACCCCCGCCACGCGAGGTCAGCTTCGTGCCCGCGCTCGAAGTGTCGCTGGTGGGTTAGATGCGAAGGCGCCGCGAAGCCGAACGGTTGCGGCGCGTCTAACGAATGAGGATTGAGCAGTGGGGAGGGATTGGTGGGTTCCAGTCGAATTCCTCACTCCTCACCCCTCATGCCGCATTCGCTTTGCCTCGAGGATCAACCTGTCCGGCGCCGTCCCGAAATAACGAATCGGCCAGCAGGTCGTGAGCGTGAGCACCGGCTCGTCGCTCGAGAAGAGCGCGGGCTTCCCGGCGCCAACCACGCGCCGTTTGCTCACGATCCACGTCGCGCGTTGCGCACCCGTTTCCGTGTAGACCGTATCACCCACCTGCAGGTCGCCGAGCGGCGCGAAATGGCGGTCGCGGTGAGCGGAGATGACAGCGTTGCCGGGGCCGCCTGGCATCGCCGAGCCGGGCAGATGGCCCGGTCCCGCGTTCAGCTCATCGTCGCCGACCCCTTCGACGACGATCTCGTCGAGACCGATCGATGGAATGATGAGGCGGGCGACGGGCGCGCCAAGCCTCACGATCTCTGCGTCCCCGCCGACGTCGATCAGCCGAGCATCCCGAACGGCGCGCCGCGCCTCGGCGCGCTCCCAGGCGGCGCGCGCCTCGCTTCGCGCGAGGGCGCCACGCGCGTACGTCGATCCGGCGTGGAGGAGCAGCGCGCCCCCGGCGAGACACAAGAGCGCGCCGACGCGACGGCGCACGGTGCCTAACGCCTGCGCAGGGCGGCGCCGCCGGCCACCAGAGCCGCCCCGAGGAGCAGGAGCGCGGGCAATGGAGTGGCCGTATCCGGAGCGGGCGCGCCTTCGCGGAACGCGGGTGCCTCTTCCTGCGCGGCCGGCGCGGCAGCCGGCGTCTCAATGACGACCGGGGGCGTGGCGGTATCCGCAGGTGCCTGGGCCGCCACGGCGACGGCGGCGGAGTCTACCCACGCCTTCATGTCGGTCATGCGTGCCGCGGCGGTGGTGTCGGCGGCCACGTCCCCTGCCTGCGCGACCAGCTCGACCGGCGGTGCCGGGCGCGGTGGAGGCGTAACCAGCCCCGTGAACTGCGCCGAGGCGCTGGGAGCGGCGAGGACTGCGGCGAGAATGAAGCTCAGGGTCGGAATGCGCACGACGATAACCTCTCGAGGGGATTCAGCGTCCCCAGAAAGGGCATTTCGCGTACCACTAACGTCGAGGTGCTCGATGGGCTCGGGGTGCTCGAGGTGCTCCAGGGGGCTCCAACGGCTGGCCTACCCGGAGCACCTCGAGCACCTCAGCCTCTTTGCTTTTCCGGCCACGCCTTTACAATCGCCTCCCCCATGCGGGCGATCGTCGCCTGGGCCTCGTTGTCGATGCGCCAGCTGCGGTCCTCGTTCTC
>JAICNG010000075.1 GCA_025931335.1 Gemmatimonadaceae bacterium
ACCAAGGCGCCTAACGCGCAGCCGAGGCCGGATGGCATTGGCCTCGATGCGATGTCGGGGATCGACGCCTTCATCATGAAGCCCGATGGCAAGGGCTGGCTCTACGTTCCGTCCGGGCTCGTCGATGGCCCGCTGCCGACGCATTACGAGCCGGTGGAATCGCCCGTGCAGAACCTGCTTTACCCCAAGCAGCAGACGAGCCCGGTCTACAAGCATTGGGCGAAGGGGAAGAGCTACAACCAGGTCGCGCGAGTGGGCGATCCCGACTTCCCGCACGTCATCACGACGTACCGCCTAACGGAGCACTATCTCGCGGGGGCGATGAGCCGTTGGCTGCCGTGGCTCGCGGAGCTCCAGCCCGAGCTGTTCATCGAGATGGGCCGTGCGCTCGCCGATGAGAAGGGCATTCGCAACCTCGACTGGGTGAAGATCAGGACACCGCGGAGCGAGATTCGCGCGAAGGCGCTCGTGACCGATCGCATCGGCGTGATGAACATCGCGGGCAAGCGCGTCCACCACGTCGGGATGCCCTGGCACTGGGGGTGGGAGGGGCTGAGCACCGGCGACGTCGTGAACGATCTCACGTCGTGGGTGGGTGACCCCAACGTGGCAATCCACGAAGGCAAGGCGTTCCTCTGCAACGTGGAGAAGGACTGATGGCCGAGGCAATGGGGTTCTTCACGGACACGACCGTCTGCATCGGCTGTAAGGCGTGCGAGGTCGCGTGCAAGAGCTGGAACCAGCTCCCGGCGCGGGAAGGCGGCCAACCCGAGATGAGCGGCGACAGCTACGACAACACGGTGCAACTCAGCGGCACGACGTGGCGTCACGTCAAGTTCATCGAGCAGTTCGACAGTCCGTACAACGGACGCTGGCTGATGATGAGCGACGTCTGCAAGCACTGCGTGCAGGCGGGATGCATCGAGGTGTGCCCGACGGGCGCCATCATCCGCACCGAGTTCGACACCGTCGTCATCCAGTCCGACGTCTGCAACGGCTGCCGCGCCTGCATCGCCGGCTGCCCGTTCGGTGTCATCGACATGAATCCGGTGTCGGGCACGGCGCAGAAGTGCACGCTGTGCTACGACCGCATGGGCGTGGGCCTCGAGCCGGCCTGCTCGAAGGCGTGCCCGACTGACTCGATTCAGTTCGGTCCGATCGACGAGCTCCGACGTCGCGCGCAAACGCGGCTCGAGCAGCTGCAGTCGCAAGGGGAGACACGCGCTCAGCTCTACGGCGCCGATCCCGACGGCCCCGTGGGTGGGCTCAACTCGTTCTACCTGCTCGTCGACGAGCCCGAAGTCTACGGTCTGCCGTCCCAGCCAAAGCTCCCGAGCCGCAATCTCGCCTCGAGCACTGTGGGATCGACCATTGGCGCCGCGGTCATGGGCGCCGTCGGGCTCGTGACGTTGCGGAAGCGCCGTGCGGATGAGGTCGCCGAAGCCGAGCGGGGAGGGGCGCCCCGTGCCTGACACCTTTTTCACCACGCCGCCCGACTGGCAGTGGTGGATCATCCTCTACTTCTTCATCGGCGGCATCGCCGGCGGAAGCTTTTTCATTGCAACGTTGCTCTACCTGTTGGGCCGGCCGAGCGATCGGCCAGTCGTCAGGCTCGGGTACTACGTCGCGTTCATCGGTGCGGTGGTGAGCGGGCTTCTGCTGATCGTCGACCTGCACCGGCCGTTCCGCTTCTGGCACATGCTCGTCGAGTCGAACACCGGGCAGCTGATGTTCAAGTCATGGACGCCGATGTCGGTGGGATCGTGGGGGCTGCTGCTGTTCGGCCTGTTCGCCGGCCTCGCGGCGCTCTCGGCCGCGCGCGAGGAGGAGCGTGTGCGATGGGGCCCTGCGTTCGTGGTCACGAGCGGATTCCGCACGGTGGTCGCGATCGTCGGGGGAATCCTCGGTTTCTTCCTTGCCGGCTACACCGGCGTGCTGCTCAGTGTGACGAACCGCCCCGTGTGGGCGGATTCACCGATGTTAGGCGCCTTGTTCCTCATCTCGGCCGCATCGACCGCCGCGGCAACGCTCATCCTGCTGGCGCGGCGGCGGAGTACGGCCGACACCGTCTCGCTCGGCAAGCTGGCGGAGTTCGACAAGTGGACACTGGTGGTCGAGCTCGTCGCGATCGTGGCGTTCCTGATCACGCTGGGCGCGGCCGCACGCGTGTTCCTCAGCGTGTGGGGCGTGCTGCTGGTGGTTGGCGTCATCGGAGCGGGTATCGTCCTCCCCCTGGCGATGGGGCTGGGATGGGTAAAGCGGTGGACCGACCGACCGGTCATGGCCGCGGGACTGGTGCTCATGGGCGGCTTCCTGCTTCGTGTCGTGACGCTCCTTTCGTCGGAGCAGGTGCACATCGCCGGTAGCCGGGTCATCACGCCGTGACTCGGCGATCATGGAGCCTGGCGCCCGCACTCGCGCTGGCGAGCGTGATGATCCTCGCCGCGTGCGGAAGTCCCGAGGCGGACCGCGTGCGCGGTGGCGCAGGTCGAGGGGCGGACGTGGGGAATCGCGACCCTGTCGTTCGAACGCACGCCGGATCGAAGATGTACTACGATACTCCATGCCTCCTGCCTGACGACGAATGCAGCGGACCACCAGCGGCCTCGGGATTGCCGGACGAGTTCCCGGATACGAAGCGCAAGCGCAGCTAGAGCAGGCCTGGCGGCCCTGGGTCAAGCTGCTCGACGTAGCGGTCCAGGCCGCCGAAAGCGGCGCCTGGGCGTCGACCGTGCCCCAGCTCCCCGCGCAGAATTCCGCAGCGTGGCCGCCGTACGCCCCGCTCCTGGAGGGTGCCTCCATTCGCGTGGACGCGCGGCGCGCACGCAAGCTCGTGCGCGAGCTGATTCACGCCGCTGACGAGGCGCGCGAAGACGGTGCGGGGTGGTCGACGGGGCTGCGCGGCCGCCGACTCGACGCAGTGGGCCTGCTGCACGCCGCGATCGTTCGCGATCACGCCGCGGTGACTCGCATTGCCACGCGGGCCGGCATCGACGCGCAAGCGCTCGAGGTCATCGCGCAACTCGCCGTGATGCCGCTCCTCCACGCATGCGCCGAGCAATGGCGAGAACACATTCCCTCCGCGTGGACCCACGGCTACTGCCCGGTGTGCGCGGCGTGGCCCACACTGGCCGAGCTTCGCGGGCTCGAGCGCAGTCGGCGGCTTCGCTGCGGCCGCTGTGCCACCGACTGGCCGCTCCCGGTCCTCGAGTGCGCGTATTGTGGGGAAACCAATCATGACCAGTTAGGCACACTGACGCCGGAAGGCGAGTCGCAAACCCGCCGCGTCGAGGTGTGCTACACGTGCAAGGGGTACCTCAAGGCATTCACGACGCTGCGACCGATGACCCTTCGTACGATCGCGATGACCGACCTCGGCAGCGTCGACCTCGACCTCATCGCGCAGGAGCGCGAGTACGCGAGACCGTCGCAGTACGCGCATACGCTGACCATTTCGGTATCGCGCGCGAGCGCGAGTCGGTGATGCGGCCCGCCGGGATTTGCCAGGAGCTGCTCGAGACGATCGAAGCGTCCGAAGGGCGGCGCAAGCGTCGCTCACGGAATACCACGGCCGACGCGATCGGGCTTCAGATCAAGCGCGATCTGCTGGAGGAAATCGTGCGAGCAGATCCGGAGGCCGACGATTTCGAAGGGTGGTTGCTGGAGCGCTGTCTGGCGGAGGGGCCTTCGGACGGCCCGCTGCGCGCAATCGCGATCACGATCTGGGAGGAGTGGCAGCTCACACGGGCGAGCGGCGACTTCCGCCGGTGGCTCGCGGAGGGCGCACCCTCCGAGGATCGGGAACGTCCTTCAAGCAATGGAGCCACGCGATGAAGCTCTCACGAAATGCCGCCCTCGCGATCATGGCGGCCGTTGCCCTGGCATCGTGTGGGGACGATGACGTCGACGTCCGCGATCGGCCGAGCGGGATGCTGGCGGACTCCACCGTGCTCGCGGCCATGCGGAGCACGGACTCTCTCGGTCGAATCATCTACGACCCGGCGCCCGATCTCTCGCTCGCATCGGCGCAGCAGCGGCGACCGGAGATCTTCAGACCGCCAGGTGCGCCTGCCGCCACGCGGGCCACACCGAAGGATACGACAACGGCGGAGGACGCAACCCGTCGTGCGCGGAACCCGTAGCTAACCTCGCGCGGTTTTCGGGTTCGCGCCGGTGGCCAACAGGTCGAGGATACGCTTCGATCCGCCTGACGCCAGCAGCGTACGCCGCAGCTGACCCATGACGTCGAGCTCGACGAGCTCGGCCATGTACTCAGGCACCCACGCCGGGGGGTCGCCCGCCATCCCCCACGGACTGCGCGCGAACGCGGTCTTCCCATCCGCCACGGCGAGGAGCGGGACGCCGAGTGTGCGCGCCAAGCGAACGGCGTCGGCGTCGAAGCCGCTCGTCGAGAACATCATCGCATGCTCCGCCTTGGCATCCGCGAGCTTCTCGTGAAGCGCCTCGACCAGAGCGCGGGCAATCGGAGCCGGCTCGTTCCGGCATTCGATGAGGATGCGGCGGTCGGACTCCGCGGTGCGGAGGGAGCAGAGCAACTCGACCGCGTAGTCGCCGGGGCCTCCCGACCCCCGCGTTCGGTCGCGTACCTTCATCCCGGCCGGGTCGAGCCCGGCCTTACGGAGCTCGCGCACGACGAAGATCTCGACCTCGTGCGGCAGGAGCGACCTCGGATCACCCAACGGAGCCTCTCACATGGCGGGTGTCGCAATCTCTGGAGGAAGAATGACCGGAAGCAAGGCCAGTGCTGGGAAGTGGGTGCGCGATCGCTCGCGGGCACTCGTCGCGGTGGCCGGGCTCGTCGTTGCCGTACCGTCCCTCGCCAGCGCACAGTTCCTCGGTGTTCGAGTAGACGGCGACCGAAACAAGATCCTCCTCGAGATCAGGCCTGACCGTCTCGGCCGGGACTTCCTTCACCAGAGCGTGCTCGCGACGGGTTTCGGCGCGAACGCACTCGGACTCGATCGCGGACAAACCGGCGGCAGCGCCGTCGTGCGACTCGAGCGGCGCGGGAAGCGTGTGCTACTGGTGCGTGCCAACTGGAGCGTGCGCGCCCAGGGCGCCGATGCCGCGGGGCAGCGCGCAGCCGCCGAGGCGTACCCCACGTCGGTGATCGCATCGTTCCCGATCGAATCGGAGACGAATGGTGTGCTGCTGGTCGATGCGAGCGGGCTCTTCCTCAGCGATACGTACGGCATCGCGGAGAATCTGCGGCGCGCCCAGCAAGGGAGCGCACGTGTCGATGCCAATCGCAGCTGGATCGACTCCGCGCGCACGAAGGCGTTCCCGACCAATACCGAGATTCATGTAGTGCTCACCTTCACGATCGAGAATCCCGGACCGGCGGTGCGTCGTCACGTACCCGACCCGTCGGCGGCGACGCTGGAGATTCATCACTCGCTGGTGGAGCTGCCGTCGTCGCAGGGCTTCGTGCCCCGCGCCGCCGATCCGCGGTCGGGGTTCTTCGGCACGCAGTTCAACGACTTCGCGCAGAGCTTCGAGGGCACGTACCGCGCGGGGTTCATCAACCGGTGGCGGCTGGTTCCGAAGGACCCCGCCGCGTACGCCCGTGGCGAGCTCGCCGAGCCGGTGACGCCGATCGTCTACTATCTCGATCCCGCCATCCCGGAACCGTATCGCACGGCGTTCCGGGTTGGCGGCACCTGGTGGAACAAGGTCTTCGAGGCGGCGGGATGGCGGAACGCGTTCGACGTGCGCGACCTGCCAGCGGGCGCCGATCCGATGGATGCCCGCTACAACCTCATCTACTGGGTGCACCGCAGCGGACCGGGACCGTCGGTGGGGCCGTCGTTCTCCGATCCGCGGACGGGTGAGATCGTGCGCACCGTGATTCGCATGGATTCGTGGCGGTCGCTGATCGACTACAACATTTACGCGGGACTCCTTCCGGCGGCCGGACCGAGCGGGCTGAACGTGTCGGCGGAGGAATTCGCCATGGCGCGCCGGCGGCAGCACGTCGCGCACGAGATCGGCCACACGCTCGGGCTCTCGCACAACTTCATCTCGTCCTCGCAGGGGCGGGCCTCTGTGATGGACTATCCCGTCCCGGTCATCACGCTCGGCGCGAACAACCAGCTGGACCTGTCGCGCGCCTACGCGCCTTTCGCGGGCGGGTGGGACTCGCTCGCCATTCGCTACGGGTACACGTGGTATCCTAACGCGGCGGCGGAACGGGCCGGACTCGACCGGATCGTCAAGGAAGGGATCACGCGGGGGCTCCGCTTCGTCGCCGATCAGCATTCCGGGGCGGACGGCTCGATCCCGGACGCGACGCGCTGGGTGGAAGGGAACACCATGTTCGATGCCGTCGAGCGCACATCGGCCGTGCGACGCGTCCTCGTGGAGAAGTTCGACGAGCGTGCCATCAAGCCCGGCGAGCCAATGTATCTGCTCAACATGCGCTTCGCGCACGTCTACCTGCATCATCGATACTCGCTGGAAGGGTTGATCAAGCACATCGGCGGGATGGACTTCACGTACGCCGTTCGCGGGGACAGTCAGACACCGACGACGGTCGTCCCGCCGGCTGCTCAGCGGCGCGCCCTCGCCATGGCGCTCGACGAGCTCGAGCCGCCTCGCCTCGCGGTTCCCGCGCGGGTGATGGCGCTCATTCCTCCGGTACCACCAGGGGGCGATGGATCGATCGAATGGATCCAGTCCGCCGGCGGAACCCCGTTCGACCAGATCTCCCTCGCGGGTGGACTCGCGACGGAAGTGATCGAGGGGATCCTCGATCGCGAGCGTGCCGCCCGACTCGTGCTGCTCAACGCGCGGGATGCGGGCAATCCATCGCTCGATGAGGTGATTCGGACGATCGTGAATCGAACCTGGGGTGCACCGGTGTCACCCAACGGCGGCCATCAGGCGCTGCGCCGCGCGGTGCGACAGGTGGTGCTCAATACGCTGCTCGATCGGGCGGGCGATCGTCAGGCGATGGCGGAAGTGCGCGCGTTGAGCGCGATGCATCTCGAGCTGCTCAAGACCCGGTTGGCGGGGATGACCGGCGGGTCGGTGGCCGATCGCGCGCAGCGGACGGCGGCCGTCCGGCAGATCACACGGTTCTTCGAGGGCGAGGACAATCCGGAGACGCGGTCGCGATTCGCGGTGATTCCACTCCCCTGGCCGTAGGCGGCGGGCGGGCTCTTGCCGTTCTCTGTTCTCGGTCCTATGTTGGCGTCAACGGCACCACATCCCACGAGGGAACCTGAATCCTGCAATGATAGAACACCCCACGGTTAGCACTCTCATCCGCGCCTCTGGACCGCGTGTCTTCGCCCTGATGGGCGTAGTGCGCCCTGGAACGTGGATTTTCGGCGGTGACTCCGCCGGGGGCCGAGCACCCTAGAAGACCAGGATTCGATGTCGTGATCCGGCCTTTCGGGTGCTGCCACAGACCTGAAAGGCCTTTTTGCTGCCTAACCGTCAGCGCGGATCACGATCATGAATCAGGATCAGGAAATCATCAGCCGGTACATCGGCCAGCCTGCTCGCCTCCCCGCCGAGCTGCGCGCGCGCATCGAGCGCGAGTGGGGAAATCAGCCCGTTCAGCTGTACGCGCTGGCCGATCTCGACCATGGGCTCAGGCTCCACGAGTCGTGGCTCGCGTTAGGCCCGCGCCACGTCGCCCTGGCGCGCCCCGTCACCGAAGGCACCTGGACGGTGCACTCCGTGGAGCGGTCGCGGATACACGCGGTGCAGGAAGCGCCAGGGCTGAGCGCGAACACGCTGTTGCTCCTGGGCATGCCGGACGATCCGCCGCTGGCGGTGGTCCGCTATACCCAGCGGCAGCGGGGAGCGTTCGAGAACATTCGCTTCGTGCTCGACGAGGCGCTCGAGGGCCGCACGGTGGAGCCGACCGATGCCGATCGCGTCTACGCCGATGCCGTCGCGCGGCCGGTGAGGGACGCGCAGGCGCTGGTGGCCGGCCGGCAGGCGGCGGTCATCCTGCGATTGCTCGGCTACCTCACCCGGTATCGTCGAGAGCTTACGCTGGGCCTAACGGCGGCGGCGATCGTCACGCTCGCGAGTCTCGTCCCGCCGTACCTGGCGGGCTACCTGATCGACGACGTCGTCCGCAAGGCGAACGAAGGCACAATGGCGCGCGGCGCGGCGGCGACGATCGCGTGGATCGCGGTCGGCGTAATGGCGGCGCTGTACGTGATCCGGCAGGTCGCTGCCCACGTGCGGCTCCGGCTCATGTCGGTCATCGGCGAGTGGGTCGCGCGCGACCTGCGTGCCGAGCTGTACGAGCACATCCAGCGTCTCAGCCTGTCGTTCTTCTCGCGGAAGAAGACGGGAAGCCTGATCACGCGCGTCACGTCCGATACCGATCGGCTGTGGGACTTCGTGGCATTCGGCGTGGTGGACGTCTCGCTCTCGCTCGTCATGCTGCTCGGGCTCGGCGTCGTGTTGCTGTCGCTCGACTGGCGGCTGGGCCTGGTGATGACGCTTCCGGTGCCCGTGCTCTGCTGGCTGATCTATCGGCACGGCGAGTCGCTCAACTCGCGGTTCATTCGCGCCTGGCGCAAGTGGTCGCGGGTCACCGACGTGTTGTCGGACACGATCCCGGGCATTCGCGTGGTGAAGGCGTTCAACCAGGAAACGCGGGAGATCGCGCGGTTCGAGGTGCGGAACGACGACGTCACCGATGAGGCGAACGAGATCCACCGGATGTGGACGACGTTCTGGCCGCTGCTCATGCTCGCGGTGCATACGACGACGGTGCTGGTGTGGGTGCTGGCGATGCCTCGGTTGCTCGGAGAGGGCGCGCCGTTGTCGGCGGGCGTGTTCGTGTCGTTCCTGCTATACACGACGATGTTCGTCGGCCCGATCGAGATCATCGGGCAGATGGCGCGCACGATCAACCGCGCGACGTCGTCGGCGCATCGCGTGTTCGAGGTGCTCGACAGCGAGCCCGAGGTGCGCGACGTGCCGCAGCCGGTGCGACTCACGCCGGTGCGCGGCCGCGTGACGTTCGAGAACGTGACGTTCGCGTATGACGGGGTGCGGCAAATCCTGAAAGGCATCTCGTTCGATGTGCACGCGGGCGAGCTCATCGGCCTCGTGGGGCCGTCGGGAGGCGGCAAGTCGACCGTCGTCAACCTGATTGCCCGGTTCTACGATGCGACGGGCGGATCCGTTCGCATCGACGGCGTGAACATCCGCACGCTCGATACGGGGCACTATCGCCAACAGCTGGGGATGGTGCTCCAGGATCCGTACCTGTTTCATGGCACGGTGCTGGAGAACATCCGCTACGGTCTGCAATCAGCGTCGCTGGGTGCGGTGGTCACGGCGGCGAAGGCGGCCAACGCGCACGACTTCATTTGCAAGCTGGGGCAAGGATACGACACGGTGGTCGGGGAGCGTGGACACACGCTGTCGGGTGGCGAGCGTCAACGCATCTCGATCGCGCGAGCGATTCTGCACGACCCGCGCATTCTCATTCTCGACGAGGCGACGAGCAGTGTGGACACGGAGACGGAGCGGGAGATTCAGGAGGCGCTCGAGCGGCTGATCGCGGGACGTACGGTGTTCGCGATCGCCCACCGCCTGTCGACGTTGCGCCGCGCGTCGCGGCTGTTCGTGATCGAGGAGGGCCGGCTCGCGGAGTCGGGGACGCATCGCGAGCTGCTCGCGAAGCATGACGGGATTTATCGGCGGCTGTACGAGCTACAGCTCCAGCTACAATGAGGAACGAGGACTGAGGAGTGAGCAATTCGGATCGAATGAGGAGCTACGCAGATGGAGCTCCTCACGCCTCAGTCCTCATCCCTCATTTGCCTACGGAGGGAAGAACCATGACACATGCGTTAGAGCTCGAAGGCGAAACCGAGATCACCCTTCGCAGCTCGGGCGACGGGCGGCTCTTCGCCATCGTCGGGGGTGAGGCGGTGGCGGTGCGGCTCCGGCAGTGTTTTCCGTGGTCGGAGCCGAATCGCCACCTGTCGCTCCGCGACGAGGACGACGAGGAGGTCGCGCTGGTGGAGGATCCGGCGTCGCTCGCCCCCGAATCCCGGCACGCGCTCGAGCAGGCGGTGGCCGAGGCGGGGTTCGTGCTCGAGGTGACGCGGGTGCTGTCGATCGAGGAGGAGGTCGAGATCCGGCAGTGGAAGGTGGAGACCCGGCAAGGACCGCGGTCGTTTCAGACGCATCTCGATGACTGGCCGCGGACGCTCCCGATGGGCGGGCTCCTGATCCGCGATGTCGGCGGCGACCTTTACCTTCTTGCTGCGCCGGGGGAGATGGATCGCCGCAGCAAGGAGCTTCTCTGGGCGTTCGTGGACTGAGAAACCCAAGGGGTCGAAGGGATCGAAGGGGTCGAAGGGATCAAAGGGGTGGTAAGGCGCGTCGCCGCTGCGCGGCGGACGCGCTCATCAGATGAGCAAACGGCGGCGCGCTGCGCCGCCGTTTGCCTTTCCTTCCCCTTGATCCCTTCGACCCCCGCCGTCAGGGCGCCGCCGCCACCGCCGCCTCTGCCTTCAGGTACTTGTCGAGGAACGCGATGACCGCCGTGTAGCCCTCGATCTCGTTCTCCTTCTTCACGAATCCGTGTCCCTCATCCTCGAAGACGATGTACTCGACGGGGACGCCGTTCTTCTTCGCCGCTGCCACGATCTCGTCCGACTCCACCTTCAACACGCGGGGATCGTTGGCACCCTGAAGGACGAGCAGCGGCACCTTGATCTTGTCGGCGTTGAAGAGCGGAGAGATCCGATGCAGGCGCGCGCTATCGGTCTTCGGGTCGCCCATCTCGGCGTACAGCGCTTCCTTGAACGACGCCCACCAGGGCGGGATGCTGTTGAGCGTCCGCATCCAGTTCGAGATGCCGAAGAGATCGACGCCCACCTTGAAGGCATCCGGCTGGAGCGTGAGCGCGGCGAGCACCATGTACCCACCATAGCTGCCGCCGAGGATGCCGATCTTCGTCGAGTCGACGTACCCCGTCTCGACGAGCATTCCCTTGCTCGCCACGACATCGCCGAGGTCGGCCTCCCCGTGCTTCCGGTCATCCATGGCGTAGAACGTCTTTCCATAGCCGGAGCTGCCACGGTTGTTGATGTCGAATACGACGTAGCCGCGGTTGACGAGCGCCTGCGTCAGGGCGTTGTATCCCACCTGCGCCTGCCCGCCCGGCCCGCCATGCACCTTCACGATCGCGGGCGCCTTCGCATCGGACGACGCCTGGTGCGGACGATACAGCAATCCGGTGACTTCGACGCCGTCGTACGACTTGAACCGAACGACGGTCGGGACCACCAGGTCATCGCGCCGAATCGCCGAATGCAGCGCATTCGTCAGCCGGGTGGGCGGGGCCGAGAACGATCGCACGTACAGCTCGTCAGGCACGCTGCCATCGCTGGCGTAGAAGGCGAACGACGCATCATCGGGTGAGATGCTCACGCCGCGTACCAGACCGTTCGGCATGTCGCGGAGCGGGACCGCGGCGAACGAGGCGGCGTCGAGGACGCGGGCGACGTAGCGCGAGTCCTCGTTCACGTACACGGTGAGGTACTTGCCGCCTTTCGAGTAGTCGGCGCCGAGCACATCCCAGGGCTGCTCGTAGACGGTGGTCTTCGCCCCGGTGGCGAGATCGTAGCTGCGCAATGCGGCGAACTCACCGCCGCTATCCGAGACGAACAACAGCTTCGAGCCATCGGGCGTGAAGTCCGCCGGCGCGTTGTTCACCGTTCCGGTGTGCTCGGTGATGTTTTTCGTCGTGTTCGTCGTGCGGTCGTGCACGAAGATGTCGGCGTCGGACGTGGTCCGCGGACGCATCAAGGCGACGTAGCGCTTGTCGCGCGATACCGGTCCGATCTCGTAGCCCTCGGTGTTCTTGTAGAAGAGCGTGCGCGCGTAGCCGTCGGTGGCGATCTCGTAGAGATCGAAGTAGCGCGCATCGCGCTCGTTGGTCGAGACGAAGAAGGATTTGTCATCAGCCGCCCAGCCGTGGAAGCTCGCCTTCAGCTTCGAGCCGGGAGTCAGATCCTTCGTGGTTCCGTCGGGGTTGCGCACGTAGATGTGCGTGAGCTCGTTGCCGCCTTCGTCACTCGAGTAGATGATGCGATCGTCGGCTGGGAAATAGGACCGGGCGAAGATCGAGTTCCCGGTCGATTGGGTGAGCGGCTGCGGCGCGCCCCCACCGACGGGAACCGCGTACGCATTCCAGATCCCGGAGAGATTGGACGAGACGAGGATTCGCTGCCGATCGGTCGACCACGACGCGCCGGCGAATCGCACGTTCTTGTAGAAATCCTCGACCGTGTACTGCTGTGGGGTGAAGACCCGCTCGATCGATCCCTGCGATTCGCGCGTCGAGCCGCCAGGAGCGCAGGCGGCGAGCGCCAGAACCAGCAAGACCGCGGCACGACGGTAGGTGAAGGGAGCCACAGAACCTCCGGAACGGGGGGAGTGACAGGATACGGCTTTCGGGTTCGCGCACGCCAGTAGCGCCCATGCCGGAAGATGTAAGACTCTCTTGAGCCTCCACATCCTGCTGTGCGGCTTGCGTCGCGGGCCAGCCGTGCGCACCTTCGCGCCCGCATGGCCTTCATCGGCATTGACCTCGGCGGGACGAAGCTCGCCGCGGCCGCCTTCACGGCCGACGGCGCGCTGCTGAGCCGCGAGAGCACCCCTCTCGCCGACCGCACTGGGGCCGCGGTTGGGGCGTTGATCGTCGAGCGGATCCTGGCACTCTCGGAGAAACACACGTTGGACGGAGCTGGCGTGTGCGTGCCGGGCGTGTATCGCGCCTCCCGCGGGTCGGTGTGGGCTCCGAACATCCCGGGATGGGATGACTATCCGCTTCGGGAGGAGCTCCGGTCGGCGTTCGGGGCGCGGACTCCTCTCACGATCGACAGCGATCGGGCCGCGTGCATTCTGGGCGAGACCTGGCGGGGTGCGGCGGCCGGCGCCCGCGACGCGATCTTCCTCGCGGTCGGCACCGGTATCGGGGCGGGGATTCTCACCGATGGACGCATACTCCGCGGCCGCGGCGACGTTGCCGGTGCCATCGGATGGCTCGCGCTCGATCGTCCCTACGTCGCGCGGTATGTCATTCACGGCTGCTTCGAGGACCAGGCGTCGGGGCCGGGCCTCGTTAGGGTCACACGCGACCTGCTCGAGCGCGACGCCCGCTACAATGGCGCGCTTCGGCACCCTCGGCCGGAGGATCTTGATGCCGGCGCGGTGTTCGCCGCCTACGATCGGGGCGACCCCGTCGCGGTGAGGGTGATCGACAACGCCATCGAGCTCTGGGGGATGGCGTCGGCGAACCTCGTGAGCCTGTTCAACCCCGAGATCATCGTGTTCGGCGGCGGCGTCTTTGGACCGGCAGCGAAGCTGCTCGATCGCGTGCGAGCCGAGGCCCGGCGCTGGGCTCAACCGATCGGTATCGAGCAGGCGCGATTTGTCACCAGCGCGCTGGGAGGAGACGCCGCGCTCTACGGCGCGGGGAGGCTGGCGATGATGGGACGAGGTGCGGCATGACGCCAAGCTCGAGCCGTGTACTGTTCGTTTGTGCCTGTCTCTGCCTGCTCACGTTCGGCATCGTCCTCACGACGCTCGGCAGCGTCCTGCCGTCGGTGATGGAGCGCTTCGGCATCGACAAGGCGTCGGGCGGAGCCCTTCTGCTGTTGATGACCTTCGGCATTCTCGTGGGTGCGCTGGTCTTCGGGCCGGTCGTCGACCACCGCGGCTACAAGTCCATTCTCCTCGGCGCGATCGCGCTGATCATCATCGGGCTGGAAGGCGTCGCGTTCGCACCATCGCTCGGGTGGCTTCGCGTCGCCGTGTTCCTGATCGGGTTCGGCGGGGGGATCATCAATGGCGGAGCGAACGCGCTCGTCTCGGACATCAGCGGCGAGGAGCGCGGGCCGCGTCTCAATCTCCTCGGCGTGTTCTTCGGCGTCGGCGCCATGGGCGTTCCCTTTCTCATCGCGCTTTTCACCAATCGCTTTTCCCACGCCGCGTTGATCGGCGGCGTCGGGGCGCTCGTCATCGTGCCGCTCGTCGTGGTGGCGGCGGCGAGCTTCCCTCCGCCCAAGCAGGATCAGGGATTCCCGCTCGCGGATGCGGGCCGCCTTCTTCGCGACCCCGTGATGCTGCTGATGGGCCTCATGCTCTTTCTCGAGAGCGGGGTCGAGATCACGGTGGGAGGGTGGACGTCGACGTTCGTCACGGAGGAGCTCGCGGTGGCGGAGCGGAGTGCGCTCATCCTGCTCTCGCTGTACTGGGCGGGCATGATGCTCGCGCGCCTCGCCATCGGCACGGTGCTGAGCAAGGTCCTTCCATTCCGCATCCTGTACACCTGCCTCGTGATTGCGCTTGCCGGTGCCGCCCTGCTCCTCACGACTCGCAGCGTGAGCCTCGCGGCGGTGGGCGTTTTCTCCCTTGGCGTCGGATTCGCCGCCATGTTTCCGACCGTGCTCGGCTTCATCGGCACGCGCTTTACCACATTGTCCGGGACCGCGTTCAGTGCCGCCATCACCATGGCACTCCTCGGCGGGATGCTGTTTCCCTATAGCGCCGGTGTCCTTGGCGAGCGGTTCGGCATGCGCGGCTCGTTTCTCATCGTGCCAGCGGCGCTCGTGATGCTAGGCGTGCTCCTCACCGTTCTCTCCCGCGCTCTGCGCGCTCCACGCAGCTGACGATGTCGAGTAGCCGCTGGCTGGCCAACACACGTGCCGTGCTCGACGACATCGAGCGCTCGCAGCTTCCCGCCATTGCGCGTGCCGCGGCACTCATGGCCGACTCGATCGCCGCCGAGCGGTGGGTTCACACGTTCGGGTGTGGCCATGCCACCATTCCGGTGGAGGAGATGTATCCGCGAATCGGCGGGTTCGTCGGCTTTCATCCGATGATCGAGCTTCCGCTGACGTTCTTCACGCGCATCACCGGCGAGATGGGAATTCACCAGTTCCTGTTCCTCGAGCGCGCGGAGGGGTACGGCGAGGCGATCATGAAGAGCTACGCCTTCGATCCGCGCGACACGATGTGGATCTTCTCGCACACGGGGATCAACAACGTCAACATCGATGTGGCGTTACGGGCCAAGGCGCTGGGAATGCGCGTGGTCGCAACCGGTTCGGCCGCGGGGACGGCGGAGTCGCGCCATCCGTCGGGGCGTACGCTGTTCGAGATCGCCGACGTGGTGATCGATACGCGAGTACCGGCGGGGGACTCCTCGGTGCCGGTGAAGGCTCACATCGACCAGGTGGGCCCGGTGTCGACGATGGCGTTCGTGGCGGTGGTGTGGATGACGATCACGACGGTGGCCGAGCTGCTCGCGGAGCGCGGCGTGAAGCTCTACATTCATCCGTCGCACAACATCCCCGGCGACACGACCGCCCGCGAGCGGCTCGACGCCGCGCTCGCCGAGTACAAGCGGAGAATCGCCGGCGTATGAGGCCGGTCGTGTGACGTCATCGACTCCGGCATCGCGAGCCTCGACCTCGAGGCGCTCCGTCACGCGGCCGCCGCCCACATGGTGGCTGGTGGCGCTGCTCGCGGTGCCGATCGTCGGATACGCGATGGCCTATGTGGTCATCGGCGCGCCGATGTATCCGCCGAACCTCGCGACCTCGTTCTCGGCACGGCCGTGGGGCATCTATCCCCACGCGTTGTTCGGGTCGCTCGCGCTCGGCCTTGGCCTTCTGCAGTTCAATCGATGGCTTCTCCTCCGCCACCGGGCGGTCCATCGGGCGTTAGGCACGGCCTATGTGGTGTCGGCGGCGTTGGTCGGCCTGGCCGGCCTGTACATGAGCCTCTACTCGTTCGGCGGTGTGATCACGCATCTCGGGTTCGGCGCGCTGGCGGTGCTGCTGCTGTGGACCACCGCTCGCGCGTACCTGGCGGCGCGCGCGCGCGCGATCGCGGAGCATCGGCGATGGATGCTCGTCAGCTACGCGCTGATCTTCGCCGCGGTGATGCTCCGGATCGAGCTCCCCCTGCTGGTGATGGCGTTCGGGGACTTCACCCCGGCGTACCAGGTCGTGGCCTGGCTATGCTGGGTGCCGAATCTCCTGTGGGCCGCGTGGTATGCGCGCCGGACGGCGGGTGCCCCACTCCCCGCGGTGGAACGTTTGCGCGTCGTCTAGGAAGTGAAGACCGTTATTACAACCGGGGATCGACTGGCTCGCTCTCGAGGGCCAACACGCCGAAGACACACTCATGAACGCGCCGAAGCGGCTCACCCCTGACGAACCGCTCGAGCGCCTCGATGCCGAGCGCGAATTCGCGCAGAGCAAGCGACCGCTTGGCGCCAAGTCCACGCGAGCGGAGGCGCTCCAAGTGTTGTGGAAGCGTGTATTCCGGCCCATAGATGATTCGCAGGTATTCCCTTCCTCGACACTTGACGGCGGGCTGGACAAGCCCGCGCTTGCTCCTGGCAACGAACGGGAGCGGCTTGACCACTATTCCCTCCCCCCCGTTCGCGGTTAGCCCATCCCACCACTCAATGCATGCGTGCTCGCTCACCGGGTCGGTGACGTCGACGGTACGATAGGGCGTGGCGAGGATTACCTCGCCAGCGGCGCGACAGATCTCAGCGAGCGTTTCCATGTGCCACACATGGTCCCTGTCGACATGCACGGCTCGCTCGGTCGCCAAAATATGAAATGGCGCCAAGCGAAGATCCGAAAGTGAGGTGACCGGCCAGGAATACCGCTGGTACGCGGCCGCGTATCGTGCCGCCAACGAGTGACGCTCCTCGAAGCGGCCCTTCAAGGTGGACACATCGGTGCCGCGAGCCTGCGTCGTCGCGAGCGCAGCGACTGCTTCCGGAAGCGCGGCGAGTGCAGCGGTGGCGACCGCGGCGTACTGATGGCGAATCAGATCCTGCGCTTTCGCGGACCATGGCATGAGCTCGCAATCGAGGCAGACCCAGTCGGTCGAGAATCGGTCCCAGAACTCGCTGCGCGTGAGTGCGTCCCGCACAAGGGAGAGCAGCTCGTGCTCAACGGTGGGATCGTCGAAAAAACGACGGCCGGTGCGCGTGTACACGATGCCGAGCGCTTCTTCGAGCACTCCAAAGCGACGTCGCGCCACGGACTCGTTCCGGCACGCAATCATGACTGCTCGCGACCCCATGTGCTTCTCCTCGCACACCACCGTGGGCAAGCCTTGGTGTCGATAGTACGCAACCGCCTCTTTGGGGTGCTCGAGCAAACCCGGCTCCCTCGTCGTTTCCGATGGGGACATGGTCGGCGGCAGGTAGATGAGCCACTTGGGATTGATGGCAAAGCGGCTCATAACCTCTAGCGCCGCTATTCCATTCTCCTCGCGGATCGTGACGGTGTGATGCAGCCTCGTGGTCACGATCCGCTTCCCGGACACATCCGCGAGGTCCAGGACGTCATCAAGCTGCTGCTGGGCGGTCATCTCGCCTTCAGCGGGGGACACCGCGTGGAACGGCCTCGCGGGCTCAGCGTACACCCGATGTGCCGCGGCCGAGACGAGCTCCTGTTCCGGGTATCGCAGCGCAGTCAGCCGTCCGCCGAAAACACACCCGGTGTCGATGTTGATCGTGCGGTTGAGCCACTCCGGCTCCGGTACCGGCGTGTGACCGTACACCACCATCGCGCGCCCTCGATACTCCGCGGCCCAGTTGTGGCGCACGGGGAGGCCGAACTCGTCGGTTTCACCAGTCGTCTCGCCGAAGAGTGCAAAGTCGCGTACGCGGCCAGATCCGCGACCCTGCATCTCCTCCTTCATCCCGGCGTGGGCGACTACGAGCTTTCCGTCGTCCAGGACGAAATGACTGACGAGCTCGTCGATGAAGTCGGCAACGGTCGCGCGAAACTCCGGAGTCTCGCCGTCGAGTTGTGCGACTGACTCAGCGAGCCCATGGGACATCTGGACGTCCCGCCCACGCAGCTTGCGCATGAGCTTCACGTCGTGGTTACCGGGTAGCGCCAGGGCGGTACCTGCCTCGACCATTCGCATGACGATGCGAAGGACGTCCGGTACTCGCGGACCGCGATCGACCAGGTCGCCGAGGAAGATCACCTTTCGGCCGTCCCGATGACTCCAGGTGCCGTCCGCGCCGGACTGGTAGCCAAGCATAACGAGTAGCTGTTCGAGCTCGTCACAGCATCCATGGACGTCGCCGATGATGTCGAACGGCCCATGGTCGGCCTTCCGGTTATTCCATAGCGGCTGGCGCTCGATGACTACCGCATCGATCTCGGCCGGAGATTGCAGCACATGTACGTGTCGAAAGCCCTCGCGCTGCAGATTGCGCAGCGAGCGACGTAACTGACTGTGCTGCTGGCGGATGACGTGCTGCCCGAAATCGCGGTCGGGACGCGTGCGGTTGCGTTCTTCGCAGGTTCTCACCGGGATGTCGAGGGCGATCGCGACTGGCAGCACGTGGTACCGACGTGCGAGTTCCACCAGCGGCTTGCGCGCCTCGGGCTGCACGTTTGTCGCATCCACGACGGTCAGGAGGCCGCGCTCCAGCCGCTTCGCGGCGATGTAGTGCAGCACGTCAAAGGCGGTCCCGCTCGCGGACTGATCGTTCTCGTCGTTCGCGACCAACCCTCGACAAAAATCAGACGATAGAACCTCGAAGGGGCGAAAGTGCGTCCGTGCGAAGGTGGACTTCCCACAGCCTGAGGGACCGATGAGAACCACCAACGCCAGCTCGGGGACCGTGCTCGTGCGCGAGGAGCGAGACGACGTGTCCACGGCGGCGCTAACCATCGGTGTCGTTCCGCGTGAAGATCGCCATCTGCGTCGGTGCACCGACGTCGGGGTCTTCGGGACCAATCGGTGCGTGGCGCACCAGATACCCGAAGCGTTCGCCAACTCGATGCGACCACCGCGCAAACTCTGTTCGTGTCCACTCGAAGCGATGGTCACGGTGACGAAATCGGCCCGCCGGAAGCGAT
>JAICNG010000119.1 GCA_025931335.1 Gemmatimonadaceae bacterium
AAGATCGCGCCCGCGCTCGCGGCGGGGAACACCGTCGTCCTCAAGCCGGCGGAGTTCACACCGCTCACCGCGCTCCTGTTCGCCGAAATCGCCGCCGACGCCGGCATCCCGGCGGGGGTGATCAACATCGTCACCGGCGACGGAGAGACGGGGAAGCACATCGTCGAGCACGCCGACGTCGACAAGATCGCCTTCACCGGGTCGACGGAAGTCGGCCGCATCATTCGCCGCGCCACGGCGGGCAGCGGCAAGAAGCTCTCGCTCGAGCTCGGCGGAAAGAGCCCCTTCATCGTCTACGACGATGCCGATCTCGATAGCGTGGTCGAAGGTGTCGTGGACGCGATCTGGTTCAACCAGGGGCAGGTGTGTTGTGCCGGCTCGCGCCTCCTCGTGCAGGAAGGGATCGCCGAACGTCTCGTCGCGAAGCTGCGTGCGCGCATGGAGAAGCTTCGCATCGGGCGGCCGCTCGACAAGGCGATCGACATGGGTGCCATCGTCGCCCCCGTGCAGCTCGAGCGCATTCGCGGCCTCGTGCAGCGCGGCGTGGACGAGGGCGCGACGATGTGGCAGCCGTCGTGGGCATGTCCGACGGACGGCTGCTTTTATCCGCCGACCCTGTTCACCGATGTGCAGCCCTCGTCGACGATCGCGCAGGTCGAGATCTTCGGCCCGGTGCTCGTGACGATGACCTTCCGCACCCCCGCGGAGTCGGTCGCGCTCGCGAACAACACGCCCTACGGGCTCGCGGCGAGCATCTGGACCGAAAGCATCAACCTCGCCCTCGACATCGCGCCGAAGATCAAGGCCGGCGTCGTCTGGATCAACTCGACGAATCTCTTCGACGCGTCGAGTGGGTTCGGCGGGTATCGGGAGAGCGGGTTTGGACGCGAGGGCGGACGGGAGGGGATGTGGGAGTACGTGAAGCCAGAGACGATGGAGCCGCCGAAACAGACCAAGCCAAAATCGGGCAAGGTCGGACGCGGCGCCCCCGCGCCTAACGGTCCTCGGGCCTCGATGCCGGTTCCGCCGATCAACCGGACGCCCAAGCTGTTCATTGGCGGCAAGCAGACGCGCCCCGATCAGGGGTACGTCCGCCGCGTCCTCTCCCCGCGCGGAACGCCCCTGGGCGAAGTGGGCGAGGGGAACCGCAAGGACATTCGCAACGCCGTGGAGGCGGCCCACGCGGCGTGGACCGGGTGGGGAAAGGCGACCGGTCATCTGCGGGGACAGATTCTGTACTACATCGGCGAGAACCTCGCGGCGCGTGCCGACGAGTTCGCGCGACGGATCGACGAGCAAACCGCGTGCGGGCAGGTCGAGGCGTCACGCGAAGTTGACACGGCGATCTCGCGGCTCTTCACCTACGCCTCGTGGGCCGACAAGTACGATGGCGCCGTGCACAACGTGCCGATCCGCGGGGTGGCGCTCGCGATGAACGAGCCGATCGGCGTGATTGGCATCGCGTGCCCGGACGACCGGCCACTGCTCGGCTTCGTCTCGCTCGTGGCTCCGGCGATTGCCATGGGGAATTCAACGGTCGTCATCCCGTCGGAAACGGACCCGCTTTCCGCGACCGACTTCTACAGCGTGCTGGAGACCTCCGACGTGCCCGGCGGCGTGGTCAACATCGTCACCGGGGCAAAGGATGCGCTCGCGCGCGTGCTCGCCGAGCACGACGACGTCGAGGCGGTGTGGTACTTCGGGGGCGCCGCTGGCGTGGCGATGGTCGAGGAGGCGTCGGCCGTGAACATGAAGCGGACCTGGGCCACCCGGCACGCCCGCGACTGGGTCGACCGGCGCTACGGGGAGGGACGCGAGTTCCTGCGCGAGGCGACGCAGGTCAAGAACATCTGGATACCGTACGGCGAGTAGCGTGCGTCCGTGACAGCGCCGGTTACGCGCGTCGAGTTCCGCGTGCGCTACGCGGAGACTGATCGCATGGGTGTGGTGTACCACGGGAACTATCTCGTGTGGTGCGAGATCGGCCGCACCGAGCACATGCGGCAGTTTGGTGTACCCTACCGAGAGATGGAGGAGCGAGGCGTCTCTCTTGCGGTAGCGGAGGCTAGTATTCGCTACCAGAAGCCTGCACGCTACGACGACCTCATCCGCGTGGAGACGACGCTCGCCGATGTCTCCTCCCGCACGGTTACTTTCGACTACGCGATCCTGAATGCGGATTCCAACGATCGCCTGGCTACGGCGCGCACCACGCTCGTGTCGCTCGACGCGAGTAGCCGCGTGGCCACGATCCCGGCGGAGTTTCGCCCGATGCTTCGCAGGGCGGCCGGACTCCCCGAGTAAAGCGCGCGCGTTCGTCGCCGCGCTGGCGCTCGCTGCGGTCGTTGCGCCTTCAGGGTACGGGCAGGTCGGCGGGTTCGGCCAAAACAAGATCCAGTATCGGCGCTTCGACTGGCACGTGCTCGCCGGCAAGCACGTCGACGTCTTCTTCTACCCGGAGGAAGAGCGTATCGCTCGCGCGGCGCTCGTGTACGCCGAGCAGAGCTACGACACGCTCGCACGCCGGTTTGGCCACGAGGTGCGGGAGCGCATTCCGCTAATCGTGTATGCGTCCCACGTCGATTTCGAGCAGACCAACATCCTCCCCTTCGTGCCGCCCGAAGGGATTCTGGGCGTCACCGAGTTCCTCAAGCGACGAGTCGCGCTTCCGTTTCGCGGCAGCTACTCGGAGTTCCGTCACACCCTGCGCCATGAGCTCGTGCACGTGTTCGAGCTCTCCATTCTCGCCCGCGAGGCGGCACTCCATCCGCGCGCCCGCGCACCGGCCATTCCACTCTGGTGGTCGGAGGGGCTGGCCGAATTCCTCTCCGCGGACCAGGACACGCGCGATGAGATGGTCGTGCACGACCTCGTCCTCGGCGGCCGCCTCCCGACGCTCGTGGAGCTCGGCCCCGTCGTGTCGCCCATCGTCTACGCCGTCGGCGGTGACGCGCACCGCTTCCTCGCGTCGCGGTTTGGTGCGTGGCGGATCAACCTCGTGTATGAAGCCCTGTGGAAGGCGGCCTCGTTCGGCGATGCCCTCGAGCGCGCCTACGGTCGTGACGCCGAGCGGTTGTCCGCGGAATGGCACTACGATCTTCGCCGGCGCCACCTTCCGAGCGTGGGGGAACGCGAACCGCTTGCGCTGGCCGGAACGCGGCTCGCGTCGCTCGCGCTCAAACCGGTCGCCGTCACCATGGGAGATTCGACCAACGTCGCCTACCTGTCACCGCGGTCCGGGTACACGAACATCTACCTCCAGCCGCTCGAAACCGGCGGCCGATCCAGGGTCGTCGTGGAGGGTGAGCGGTCACCGGAGTTCGAGTCGCTGCATCCATTCTCGTCGCGCATCGACGTTCGGGATGGCGTGCTCCTCTTTGCCTCACGATTCGGCGAGCGGGATGCGCTCGTGTTCTGGGACATTGCGCAGGCGCGCGTGACCGGCCGATACCAGTTCGACGGCCTCGTGTCGCTGTTGAGCCCGCAGTGGTCGCCCGATGGTGAGCGCGTCGCGTTCAGCGCGCTCAGCGACAGCGGCGTCTCCGACCTCTACACGCTCGAGCTGCGATCGGGAACACTCGCGCGCGTTACCGCCGACGTCTACGAAGACCTCGACCCCACCTGGCTGCCACACGGCCGCGCGCTCGTCTTCGCGTCGGATCGCGGGCCCTTCGGCGCCGATGGAGCACACAACCTCTATCGCGTCGAGCTTTCTGGCGAGATCTCGCCGCTGACGAGCGGGGCATGGACCGACGAATCGCCGCGGTGGGATCCGCACACCGCGCGCATCCTGTTCACCAGCGATCGCGCGGGTTCCTTCGATCTCTACAGCATCGACACGCTCGGGGCTGGACGTCGCGAGACGAAGCTCACCGGCGGCCTGTTCGACCCGGCGCCCGTCCCGGGGGATGAGCGTGTACTCGTCAGCACCTACGGCGACCGCGCCTGGTCGCTCTACGCGGTGCGCAAGGATCCCGATGACGCCTCCGCGTTCACGCTCGCGACGCGCCCTCTTGCACCCTGGCAATGGCGCGAGCTCGACGATACGACGACCACCCGCATCGCCTCACGACGCTACGAGCGACGATATTCCATCGATTTCGCCGCTGGCGTCGCCGCTACCGCGCCTGGCGTCGGAGGCGCGCAGGGCGCTCAGCTCGTGTTCTCCGACTTGCTCGGCGACCACCAGTTCGCCCTGAGTATCTCGTCGTTCCAGGGTGAGGCGCGAAACGTCCTCGGCAGCTTGAATGGCAACGTCTTCTACCTGAATCAATCGCGGCGCGTCAATTGGGGCTTCGGCATGTTCCGGGTGTCTGGCACGTTCGCCGAGAACGACCTGCGTCAACTGTACGAAGAGCAGTCGACGGGCGCGTACGGAATCGCGCGATACCCGCTGTCGCGATTCACGCGCATCGAGGGACAGACGACGCTCGAGTATTCGAGCCGGGACGATTTCGCCAACGATCTCGTGCGCGGCAGCCCACGCCGGCGCGGACTCCTGACGGGGAACTACCTCGTTCTCGTGGGCGACAACGCACTCTGGCTGGAGACGGGTCCCATCGACGGCACGCGATGGAACCTGACAGCGGGGGTCGTGAGCGATGTGACGCACGGCGCCTTCGAGAATTGGCTCGGGCAGATCGATGTGCGCCGGTACATCCGCACATCGCAGCAGGCGGCCGTTGCGCTGCGCGCGCTGGGGTACGTGTCGGAGGGCTCGCGTCCGCGCGCGGTTCAGATGGCTGGCTCGTGGATGCTGCGCGGCTACCCGAGATATTCACTGTCCGGCACGCACGCCTGGCTCGCCAACGCCGAGTGGAGATTCCCGATTGCCAACTTCGTCACCGTCGGTTTTCCCTTCGGCGCGGTGCGCTTCCCACCCGTACGCGGCGCGCTCTTTGTCGATGCCGGACAGGCATGGAACCGGGGAGAGTACGAGCACCGGGTGCTCGGCTCGATGGGCCTGGGTTTCCGTATGAGTCTCATCCCCGGCTTCGTCATGCGCGTCGATGTCGGTCGCCGGTACGCCCTCGCGACGGCGGGGGAGTCGCCCGCCGACAGGACATACTGGCGACGGCGGTTCGTCGATCTGTTTTTCGGGTATGACTACTGATGCGACGCCTCCTGCTTGCGACCAGCTTCGTCGCCGTGCTGACCGGGGCTTCGTGCGGCCCGAAGGTCGATCCACTCGGCGGCACCCTGGCTCCAGCGCGATTGCCGCACACCGCGCTTCCGCCAGTCAATCAGCGCATCCGCTTCACGTGGGCGTACGAGGACCTCGATATGCGTGGGCGCGGAGACGGCGTCGCTCGCGTGGCGCCACCCGACAGCGTGCGCCTGGACCTCTTTCTGGCCGGCGGCAACGCGGGGGGCCGGGCCGTCCTCATCGACGACGACCTGCGGGCGCCCGGCGGCCTGATGATCCGGTCGTTCCTTCCTCCGCCACCGATGCTCTGGGCGGCCCTCGGCCGCCTTCACGTCCCCGCGTTGGCGGATACGTCCGTCCGCGTTGACGGGGACACCACTCGTGCCGACATTGGACGCGATCCGCGCTGGCGGGTGACGTTCGTCGGAGACGAGCTCACGCGCCTCGAGCTGATTCAGGGGGATCGCCTGCAGCAGTGGATGGAGCGGGCGCCGCATCGCAAAGTGACCTATCGGCACCTGCGCGCGAACCGCGCGCTTGATTTGACCATCGTTCGAATTGACACGGTTCCCACCTTCGATGCTACGATCTGGCGTTAGGTTTGGAGCGCTGGTGCTCCTCCAGAGCGCCTGCTTGTACGGCTTCGTCGGCGGAGGGCTTCCCGACCACATTGATACCGTGGCCGTGCTTCCGTTCGACAACGACACGCCGGTGAGTGTCATTCCGCGCGAGCTGCTCGACGCGTTGCGGCCCGACATCGAGTCGCGGCTGGGGCTGCGATCGGTCGCCGAGGCGCGGGCGCATGCGATCGTTCGCGGCAGGATCGTGCGGTACGATCCCGACATCCCCGTCGCCTACAGCGCGGACCCCAACCAGCAGGTCGCGGCCCGCCGCCGCCTCGAGATCGCGGTCGACGTCGAGATTCTCGACCAGACCACCGGCAAGGCGCTCTTCACTCGGCGGGGGCTCGTCGCGCAGGGTGATTACGACGAGCGGCAGGAAGCCGACGGTCGCCGGCGAGCCATCGAGAAGCTGGTTCGAGACATCATCGAGGGCGCGCAGTCACAATGGTGACCAGCCGCCGCGCCGCATCGACACTCGGCTGCCTCTTCAGCCTCCTCGTCGTCGTCGCGGTGATCTACTTCGGGATGAACATCGGGGCGCCCTATTTCCGCTACTACCGGTTCCGTGACGCAATGCAGCAGGAGGCGCGTTTCGCCGATCGAAAGACCGATGCGCAGATTCTCATGACCCTTCGCCTCAAGGCGGATTCCCTTGCGCTGCCGGCCAGGGCGCACATGATCAACGTCCAGCGCTCCCCCAGTCGCGTCGTGATCTGGACGGAGTACGCGGAGACGATCGACTTCCCGTTCGTCACACGCGACATCGCGTTTCGTCCCGTAGTCGAGAGAGCTTTTTGAGCGACGCCCCGCACATCGCGAAGGTCATGACGTGGGACGAGGCTGCGACGTGGCGGCGAGGCGTTCGGGGACGCGTCGTCTTCACCAACGGTGTATTCGATCTGCTCCACCCGGGGCACGTCGACGTGCTCGCGCAGGCACGCGCGCTTGGCGACGCGCTCGTCGTCGGCCTGAACAGCGATATGTCGGTCCGCCGCCTCAAGGGGCAGGAGCGGCCGGTGCGCACCGAGGCCGAACGCGCATACGTGCTGGCCGCGCTGCGTGATGTGGATGCGGTGGTCGTGTTCTCGGAGGACACACCACAGGACCTGATTCGCCACCTTCGTCCCGACGTTCTCGTGAAAGGGGGCGATTACACGCTCGAGACCGTCGTCGGTCGAGACGACGTCGAGGCCTGGGGAGGACGCGTCGTCATCGTGCCCCTTCGCCCAGGCCAATCCACCACCTCCATCATCGAGAAGCTGCGTGCTCCACAGTGAGCAGACCACCCGTGTCGGGCGTAGCGCGACGTCCCTGCGGGCGATAACGCTCGAGCGCGGAGCCTCGGCGTTCGCCGAGGGCTCCTGTCTCATCACGTTCGGAGACACGCGCGTCCTTTGCACGGCGTCGGTCGAGGATGGCGTGCCGGGGTGGCGGAAAGGGTCCGGACTGGGGTGGATCACGGCCGAGTACGCGATGCTGCCGCGGGCGACGCACACGCGCACGCCGCGGGAGCGCGCGCAGCTCGGCGGCCGCACTCAGGAGATTCAACGACTCATCGGCCGCAGCGTCCGCGCGATGCTCGACGACTTTGCGTTTGGCGAGTACACCATCCGCGTGGACTGCGACGTGCTTCAGGCCGACGGCGGCACGCGTACCGCGGGCATCACGGGAGCCTGCATCGCGGTCGTCGACGCGTTCGCGTGGATGGCGCGCACCGAGCGCGTCGCGGCCTCCCCGGTGAGGCGGCACGTTGCGGCGGTCAGCGTCGGCATCGTGAACGGTGAGGTGCGCCTCGACCTGGAGTACGCCGAAGACGTGCGCGCCGAGGTCGACATGAACGTCGTGATGACGAGTGAGGGTCGCTTCGTCGAGGTGCAGGGCACGGGTGAGCACGGGACTTTCGACCGGTCGGCGTTGGACGCGCTCATCGAGCTGGGCTCCGGGGGAATCCGGGAGCTACTCGATCTTCAACGATCCGCGCTCGCGCGGTGACCGGTTCCAGCCGGTACGTGCTGGCCACGCGAAGTTCCGGCAAGCTGCGCGAGTTGGAGCCGCTCTTTGCCAATGCGCGGATCGAAGTCGTCACGCTCGATCGTCTGGGGATTCGCGAAAGCGAGAGGGAGGCCGAGATCGAAGCGTTCTCGACCTTCGAGGAGAATGCCCTCGCCAAGGCCACCTATTTTCGTGACATCACGGGTCTGCCGACGTTCGCCGATGACTCGGGGCTCGAGGTGGTTGCCCTGGGGGGCGAGCCCGGCGTGCGCAGCAAGCGATGGAGCGGACGGACGGACCTGATCGGACTGGCGCTCGACGAGGCGAACAACGCCGAGCTCCTGCGCGCGCTCGCGGGAGTGACGAGCAGGGGAGCCCGATACGTCTGCGTGGCGGCGCTGGCGACGAGTACGGGGGTGCTGACGCGGCGCGGCGAAGTGGAGGGCGAGATTCTCGATGCGGGGCGGGGCAGCGGGGGGTTCGGGTACGATCCGCTGTTCTTCGCGACCGAGCTCGGGATGACTTTCGGAGAGGCGTCGAGGCGCGAGAAGGAGTGTGTGAGCCATCGCGGGCGTGCGTTTCACGCGCTGCTTGGCGCGATGCGCGGCGGTTGACCGAGGTATCTGTCACAACTAGATTTGGCGGTCTGCGGGGCGTAGCGTAGCCTGGTATCGCGCCTGCTTTGGGAGCAGGAGGTCACCGGTTCAAATCCGGTCGCCCCGACCTGGCAGTCGTCCCGCGGTCTGGGGAGGAGTATCGCCGAGCGAAGCGCCAGTAGCTCAGGTGGATAGAGCAACAGCCTTCTAAGCTGTGGGTCGGAGGTTCGAGTCCTCCCTGGCGCGCCATCGAATGTGGGACGCGCCCTTAGCTCAATTGGCAGAGCAACTGACTCTTAATCAGTAGGTTGTAGGTTCGATTCCTACAGGGCGCATCGCGGGACACCATGAGATGTGGATGGACGACTGGCCGCCTAACCGGGCGGCCATTTCGTCATTCGTGCCTGAGCGGGGATGAGGTGACGTGGCGCGGGCGCGTTGGTGTCGGGTGTTCGACCACAGTCGTGAGGCGGTTTCCCCGATTCCAGGGGCGCCACCGCGGCGTGATCATCCGGTGTCCGCTCGAGCCGGTCTGAGGTCCGGAGAGCGGGTAGCTCGACGTGTGGTCATGTGTTTACCCGCCCCTTGAGACGGGTTCTGGGGCTCGGTACATTGCGAACCCCTCGTCATGAGGGAGCTGAGGACCGTTCCCGGTGCAGTGGAACAGTTGATCGGACGGGGTTGACAGGCCTTGCTTTCGAGCTAAGTTGCAAGGCTGCCGTCGAAACGGCGGCAAATGGACGCGTCGGGCACCACGAGGTCGTTGACGTCGTGGTGGGTTCGCGGGAGGCGGTGGAGCCGTCTCGCGCGGACATCGAAGAGAGTCGACGCCGTTCAGAGTGGGTTGCGCGAGCGACTTACCGAGTTTGCTGGATGCTGTTTGACAACCGAGTTGAGATCATTGGATGTGCGAGGCGGACTCTTTGATCCTACGCTCTGTTCGGGGCGCAGGGGAGAGTCAACCGAACATTCATAGTGATTCCGGACGCGACATTGGATGTTGTGATGTTGTGTCTGATGCCGCGTTCGGGGAGAGCTAATTGGACTTTCTACTTTTGGAGAGTTTGATCCTGGCTCAGGACGAACGCTGGCGGCGTGCTTAACACATGCAAGTCGAAGG
>JAICNG010000033.1 GCA_025931335.1 Gemmatimonadaceae bacterium
CACCTCGAGTGTCTCGAGGTCGCGGCTGTTGACGCCGACGAGCCTCGCTTGTGCATTCATCGCGGTGTGAAGCTCATCGTCCGTTCGCACCTCGATCAACGGCTCCAGCCCCCAGTCGCGTGCGACGTCGGCGAGGGCGACGAGATCCGCCGGCGGAAGCGCGCGCGCGATCAACAACACCGCCGATGCGCCCCACGCGCGCGCCTCGATGATCTGCATCTCGTCGACGATGAAGTCCTTTCGCAGCACCGGGACGTTCACCGCATCGCGCACCTTCGTCAGGTCCTCACCACTTCCCGCGAAGTGCGTCGGCTCGGTGAGCACCGAGATCGCCGCCGCTCCCCCTCGCTCGTACTCGCGGGCGTGTGACGCGGGATCGAGCCGCGCGTTGATGTCACCACGCGACGGTGACCGCCGCTTCACTTCCGCGATGAGTCTGACCCGGTCCCCGCGAAGCGCGGCGAAGAAATCGGGCGCGACCTCGGCCGCTCGAGCCCGAATTTCGAGGTCCGAGCGCCGGCCGCGTGCCGTCGCGACCCGTCTGCTCGTCTCGTGTATGATCCGGCCGAGGACACCGGTCGGTGGGACCCATTTGGCGGGAAATGCTTGCACTTCGGCGATTGTTCGGCTAATGTCTATTCGGGCTCTTTTCGGTCAGGCTGACCGGGCGCCCGCTACTTCTCGTGAACCAGGGGCACGCCATGCCGCTCACCAAGCGTCAGCGCGAGATTCTCGATTTTCTCACCAGCTACTCGGAGCAGAACGGCTACGCGCCGAGCTTCGAGGAGATCGCGCGGCAGTTCAACTATAACTCGCTGGCGACGGTGCACGAGCACCTCACCAATCTCGAGCGCAAGGGCTACATCAAGCGCGCGTACAATGAGAGCCGCGCGATCGAGATTCTTCCGTCCGAGGTGAATCCGCGCGCGGTCGAGCTTCCGCTCCTCGGAAGCGTCGCGGCCGGCATGCCGATCGAGGCCGTCGCCTCGAACGAAAGCATCTCGGTTCCCGAGGATTTCGTGCGGCGCAGCGAGGAGCACTACTGTCTCCGCGTGCGCGGAAATTCGATGATCGACGAGCAGATTCGCGATGGTGATTTCGTCGTCGTCGCGAGTCGGAGCCGCGCCGACAACGGCGAGATGGTGATCGCCCTCGTCAACAACGCGGCGGCGACCGTCAAGAAGTTCTATCGCGAGCGCGACGGCCGCATCCGGCTTCAGCCCGCGAATGAGACGATGTCACCGATCTACGTGCACGAGAACGAGGTGACAATCCAGGGGATCGTCGTCGGCGTGATGCGGAAATACTAGCACAGCTTCGAAGGCAGGAATGAGGAGTGAGGAAGTTGATTCCTTGCTCCTCACTCCTTTTTGGGGCTCGCCGCTCTGAGCCGCTCGAGTGCTCGGAGGGCCGCTCCGCTGCTCAGCGAATCCTCGGCCCGGTCCACCGAGCGAGCGAAGTCGTCGTGCTCGCCGCTCACGTGAATCGCCGCCGCGGCATTGAGCACGATCGCGGCACGCGCGCCACCGGCAATGCCTCCAGCGAGAATCCCCTCGATGATGCGGGCGTTGGTCTGCGGCTCGGCACCGGCGAGCTCGCGGGCATCACGGGCGCTCAGTCCGAATGGCGCGGGATCGATCGTCCATTCGCGCACCTGCCCGTCCCGCACCTCGAGAACGCGGGTGGGCCCGAGCGGCGAGACCTCGTCCATCCCCGGCTCGCCGTGCACCACCATCGACCGCCGACTCCCGAGCTCGGCGAGCGCGCCGGCAAGCAGAGGGAGCCGGTGCTCGTCGGCGACACCGACCACCTGGCGCCCCGCGCTGGCGGGATTCGCCAGCGGGCCGAGGATGTTCATGACGGTGTGAATGGCGAGCTCCCGGCGCACGGGGCCGACGTGCCGCATGGCGGGGTGCATGAGCGGGGCGAACATGAACACGATGCCCGCGTCGCGCAGCGTGGCAGCCATCTCGTCCACCGTGCACTCGATGCGCACGCCAAGCGCCTCGAGGACGTCGGCGCTGCCGCACTGCGAGGTGAAGGAGCGATTCCCGTGCTTGGCGATGCGAACGCCCGCGCCGGCTGCGACGAGCGCGGCGGCCGTGGAAATGTTGAACGTCGTCACCGCGCCGCCGCCGGTGCCGCAGGTATCGACGAGGGTGTCGGGGGCGTCGGCGGAGAGGCGCACCATGGCCTGCCGTAGCGCCGCCGCGCCACCGGCGACTTCGTGAATCGTCTCGCCCTTCACTCGCAGCGCGACGAGGATGGCGGCCACCTGCGCGGGGCTCGCCTCCCCCCGCATGATCGCCCCGAACGCCTCCGCCGTATCCCCGGCGCTCAACGAATGGCCGCCGGCGAGCTGGCGGATCGCGCGCGCGAGCGGCTCAGTGGGTGCCAATGGTCTCGAGCAGGCGCTCGGGGAGCGCGGCGTTCGTCGCGACCAGGGCGATGACGAGTGCGAGCAGTCGCACGCGCTCGACGTCCTCCTCGAGGAAGAGTCCCTGTCGCGCACGATTCGTCAGGTTCACCACGCCCACCAGCTCACCACGGTAGACGAGGGGAAAGCTGATGAACGAGCCGGTGGTGAAATACTGGTCGCGCAGCAGCGGGTGCTTCGTCGCGTCGGTAACGTCCTGAACGAGTATGGGCTCGCGCGAGGCGGCGACCCGCCCAGCTACGCCCTGCCCGATCGGAATTCGCCGCCCATCGAGGATGCCCGGCTGGAGCCCTCGTGAGGCAGCGAGGAAGAGGTGGTCCCCATCCGGCGCGCGCAGCATGAGCGAGACGCGCTGCGCCTGCATGTCGTCGCCCACGAGCGAAAGCAGCTCATCGACCAGCTGCCGCGGATCGGTGGAGTTCGCGTCGAGGCCGAGCACGCGCTCGATGAGGTAGAGCGTCCGCGTCTTCTCGCGGACCGTCTCCGCGCGGCGGTGGAGTTCGATGTGCGCCTGCTCGAGTTGGCCGACCGCCGCGCCCACCTGCTGCTCCACCGCCTGCGCGCGCCGCGTTGCGCGCCGCGCTTCCTCCTTCGCACGTGCCGCCTCCGCCTCGAGCGCCACCAGGCGTTCGGCGGCGATGCCCCCCTCCCCACGAGCGGCCGCGCCACGCACCTGGGCGAGCTCCTGCTCCAGCTCGGTGAGGCGTTTGACGTACTCGCCGTGGACTCGCTGGGTGACATCCTCGAGCGTTCGCACCGCTTCCTGGCGTGCCTCACGCTCCGAGAAGCGCGCGAACGCGAGCTCGAACAGCGCGACGTACGGTCCAAATCGCTCGACGACCCGGGTGCCGAAGATGCGGCGCGGCTCGTAGAGCGCGATCACGGCCTCGAGATGCCCGTCGAGTGGAATTCCGCGCAGCGACAGGAGTCCGTCATCGCTCGTCGCGCGCATGCCCAGGAGACGCGCCATCTCTTCGGAGCGATCGCCGAGGTCGACGAACTGGCCTCCCCCACTCACGACGACGCGAACCTTGGGCGGGATGTGATCCAGCTTGGTGTCGGCGCGCGCGCGCTCCACCTCGCCCTGTTCGCTCATCGTGATGCGCTCGCGAAGCATCTCGCGACGCGCATCGTAGCGGTACAGCGCGAGGACAGTGAATCGATCCACCTCTGCCAGCGCTTCCGCGAGCGCCACGAAGGCCGTGTCGAGGTCCGCGGCGGCGCCAAGAGCATGCGCGAGCGAGGCGAGCGTGCGGGGCGGCATTTCGGGGAGGGAAACGGCGCGTGGAAGGGGTGCGCGGGAGTGCCAATGTATTGGCGTACGTAGAGGACTGTCAATCGGTTGGACGATTGTCCATTTGGTTGCGGCACATGGTCGCACGGCGTAACTTTCGGTCGTGACGCGTGAGCGCACCGTGCAGCTCGTGCTGCATTATGACGGCGCGGAGTTCGCCGGGTGGCAGCGGCAACCCGCCCAGCGCACGGTGCAGGGCGTGCTCGAGGACGCGCTGGCGCGGCTCTGCCGAGGCCCGGTGCCGGCGCTGGGAGCGGGACGCACCGACGCCGGGGTTCATGCGCGGGGGCAAGCGGTCGGTATCCGCGTGCCGGTCAAATGGGAAGGAGCGTCACTGCGGCGCGCGCTGAACGCGCTGCTCCCCCGCGATGTGTGGGTGGCAGCGGCGCACGACATGCGATCGGAGTTTCATGCTCGCTACGATGCGACGGCGCGACGATACAGCTACTACGTGGGCACCGACGATCTCGCGTACTCTCCGTTTCGACGTCGCTGGGAGTGGCCCGTGCATCACTCGCTGGATCGAGCCCGGCTCGATGAAGCGGCGGCCGCCATCCGGGGAGAGCACCGCTTTCTCGCGTTCGCGGTGCGCGGCACCGCGCCCCCGACCGACCAGCACCGGTGTACCATCCAGCATGCGGAGTGGCGCGATCGTCCAGGGGGTCTCGTCTTCGAGATCGAGGCAAATCGCTTTCTCCACCACATGGTGCGCTTTCTGGTCGGCACGATGATCGACATCGCCGCCGGCCAGCGACCGCCTGATTCTCTGTCCGTGCTCCTCGCGGCCGCGGACAATCAGAACACGTCGCCTCCGGCGCCGGCGAACGCGCTCTGTCTCGACGCGGTGCGCTACCCTCGCCACCTTTACCTCACGGCCGAATGAAGATCTTCCTCGATACGGCCTCCCTGCCCGAGATCATCTGGGCCTCCGGCGCGGGACTCATCGATGGGGTGACCACGAACCCGTCGCTGCTGGCGCAGGAGGATTCCGAGACCGATCCGCGCGACCACCTGAGCGAGATCACTCGATCGGTCACTGGGCCCGTGGGTGCGGAGGTGGTGGCGGTAGACGCCGACGGCATATACCGCGAGGGGCGCGACCTGGCGAAGGTGGCCGACAACATCATCGTGATGGTCCCGATGCTGGAGGACGGCATTGTCGCCACCCGACGCCTCACGTCGGAAGGGGTCCGCGTCTGCACGACGCTCGTCTTCACGCCGGCGCAGGCGCTGCTGGCCGCGAAGTCGGGGGCCCGCTACGTGAGCCCATTCGTCGGGCGCCTCGAGGACATCGGCCAGGATGGGGTCTCCGTGGTCGCGCAGACACGCGAGATCTTCGCGCACTACGGACTGGAGTGTGAGCTTCTCGCGGCGTCCCTGCGCACCCCGCTGCATTTCATCGGGTGTGCTCGCGCGGGGGCAGACGCCGCGTCCGTTCCGCCGAGTGTCCTGCGTAACATGCTCGTGCATCCGCTCACCGATCGGGGAGTCGACCAGTTCCTTCACGACTGGAGCAAGCGGATCGTCCGAAGCCGCGCGGGGGTGTGATGTGCGGCTGATCGTCGTGACCGGAGCGACTGCACTCGCGCTTCAGGCGTGCCGTCCCACGGACGAGGCAACGGACGGGACCCTCGTCCGTGAGGCCCGCGCCGCCCAAACGCGCACGTCGATCGCCGAGTCACGTCGCACCGCGATCACCGATGCGGTGGCGCAGGTGGCGCCCGCCGTCGTCACCGTCCAGACGGAGACGGTGGCGCAGGGCCCAGTCGATCCGTTCGATGCGTTTTTCGGCGGCCGCGGCGGCACGCGGGTTCTCCCCGGGTTGGGCTCCGGCTTCATTACGCGCCCCGATGGCATTGTCATCACCAACGCGCACGTCGTCGTCGGCGCGACGCGCATTTCCGTCGCCCTTCCCGACGGCACCACCTTCCCCGCGCGCCTCCTCGGCGCCGACACGCTCAACGATCTGGCCGTCCTCAAGATCGAGGGGAGCGATCTTCCGGTCGTGAAGCTCGGCAACTCGAGCGACCTGGTCGTGGGGGAGTGGGCGATCGCGATCGGCAATCCATTCGGGTTCGTGCTCGGAAACAGCGAGCCGAGCGTGACCGCCGGTGTCATCAGCGCGACCGGGCGCAATCTCGCCGCGCGCGCCGAGGGCCCCGGCATCTACGTGGACATGATCCAAACGGACGCGTCGATCAACCCGGGGAATTCCGGTGGGCCGCTCGTGAACGCCGTCGGTGAGGTCATCGGCGTGAACTCGTCCATCTATTCACCGACCGGCGGCTCCGTCGGTCTCGGCTTCGCGATTCCGATCAATCGCGTGAAGCGCGTGACGGAAGATCTCCTCGCGCACGGGACGATTCGACGGCCGTGGGTGGGCGTCAAGGTGGAGACGCCGGCGCCGGGACGCGCGCGCGACGCGCAGGGCGCCATCGTGAGCGCCGTCGTTCCGGGCTCCCCCGCGGCGCAAGCGGGGCTCCGCCCCGGTGACATCCTCATCCGCTCGCGCGATCGCACGCTCGAGAATGCCTACGACTGGGAGGCGGAGCTGCTGGAGCTGCGCGTGGGGGAGCGCCTCCCCGTGCTCGTCAGGCGGAGTGGACGAGAGCTGCGCATGGAGCTGGTGGTCGCCGACCAGCCGGAGGCGAGTGCCCCCAAGGTGGCGGTGCTTCGCGAGCTCGAGCTCATCACCCTCACGCCCCAGATTCGCGCCGAGCGAAACATCACCAGCCGCCGGGGCGCGCTCATCTATCGCGTGAGCGATCGAGTCGCCGCCGACCTCGGCATTCAGGCCGGGGACGTGATCGTGCAGATCAACCGCACCCCCATCGAGAGCGCCGACGAGGCCGCGCGCGCGATCGACGCCTATGCGGGGCGCGGGTTGATCCGCATGTTCTACGAGCGGCGCGGTCGCGCTCATTTCACCGACTTCATCATTCGATGACGACGCACAGCCGCTATGTATCGCCCCTCGGCGAGCGGTACGCGTCCGCGGCGATGCTCGAGCTGTGGTCGGCGCAAACGCGCTATGGCCTGTGGCGTCGTCTGTGGGTCACGCTGGCGGAGAAGGAGCGCGAGCTCGGCGTGCCGATTCCCGACGATGCCGTCGCGCAGATGCGCGCCCACGTGGACGACATCGACTTCGACAAGGTCGCGGCCTACGAGCGACGCTTTCGCCACGACGTGATGGCGCACGTGCACGCGTTCGCGGACGTCGCGCCGGCGGCGCGACCGTACATTCACCTGGGCGCCACCAGCGCGTTCGTCACCGACAACGCCGACCTCATCATCCTCCGGCGCGGGCTGGAGCTGCTGCGGGCGAAGATTCTCGATGTCATCCGCGCGCTCGCCGCCTTCGCTCGCGAGTGGCGCGACGAGCCCGCGCTCGCCTATACGCACCTCCAACCGGCGCAGCTCACGACGGTCGGCAAGCGCGCGACGCTCTGGATGCAGGACCTCATGCTCGACCTCGCCGACATCGACTACCGCGTGCAGGCGCTGCCGCTGCGCGGGGTGAAAGGGACGACGGGAACCCAGGCGACCTTCCTCGAGCTGTTCGACGGCGACCATGCCCGGGTACGACGTCTCGAGGAGCTCGTCGTTGCCGCGATGGGGTTCGAGCGCGCCCTACCGGTCACCGGGCAGACGTACACGCGCAAGCTCGACGCGCAGATCCTCGGCGTGGTCGCCGGAATCGCGGCCAGCGCCGCGAAGTTCGCGTCCGACATTCGGATGCTCCAGTCGTTCGGCGAGATCGAGGAGCCGTTCGAGACCGAGCAGATCGGCTCGTCGGCGATGGCCTACAAGCGCAATCCCATGCGCTCGGAGCGCATCTCCGGGCTGGCGCGCTTCGTGATCTCGATGGAGGAGAACGCCAATCACACGCACGCCGTGCAGTACTTCGAGCGGACGCTCGACGACAGCTCGAACCGGCGGCTCACACTGCCCGAGTCCTTTCTCGCCACCGATGCGATCCTGGTCCTGATGGGCAACATCGCCGCCGGGCTCGAGGTCCGCACCGCGCGCATCCGCAAGCGAGTCGCTGATGAGCTCCCCTTCATGGCGACGGAGAAGCTCCTCGTGCGCGCCGTGCGCGCCGGTGGCGATCGCCAGGCCGTGCACGAGATCATCCGGACACACAGCCTCGCGGCGGCCCAGGCCATGAAGGACGGCGCGTCGCATAACGACCTGCTGGAGCGACTCGGGGCCGACCGGAGTTTCGGCGTGCCGGTGAGCGAGCTCCGCGAGGTGATGGATGCGCGCGAGTTCGTGGGCCGCGCACCCGAACAGGTAGACGAATTCCTTGGCCACGTGATCGAGCCGCTGCTCGCCGGCGTTCCCGTGGTCGAGGTCGACAGGGAGCTGCTTCGCGTATGACCGCTATCGCCGGAACCAAGTTACCACTGCGCCGCATCGGGCGTGGGAAAGTGCGTGACATCTACGAGGTGGATGAGGCGTGCCTCTTGCTCGTGGCCACCGATCGCGTGAGCGCGTTCGATGTCGTCATGCACGAGCCGATTCCTCACAAGGGCGCGGTGCTCACCCAGATCAGCGGCTGGTGGTTCAGCCAGCTGTCCGAGCTCGTGAACCACCACATGATTACCGCCGACACCGAGACGATCATCGCGGCGATTCCCGCGCTCGAGGCCTATCGCGCCGACATCGCCGGTCGCGCCATGCTGTGTCACCGGGCCGAGGTGTTTCCCATCGAGTGCGTGATCCGCGGATACATCACGGGCTCGGCGTGGAAGGAGTACGCTGCACGGGGCACGCTCGCCGGCGAGGCGCTTCCGGCGGGGCTGCGCGAAAGCGACCGGCTGGAGCCGTCGATTTTCAGCCCGGCCACCAAGGCGGTGACCGGACATGACGAGAACATCACCGTGCGGCGGATGGCCCAGATCGTCGGCGACGACGTGGCGGCTGAGCTGGAGCGACTCACGCGGGCCGTCTATGGGCGCGGACAGGAAGTCGCGGAGAAACGCGGCATCCTGATCGCGGACACCAAGTTCGAGTTCGGGCGCGACGCTTCGGGGCAGATTCTGCTCATCGACGAGGTGCTCACTCCCGACAGCTCGCGATTCTGGCCCGCCGATGGCTACCAGCCAGGCCGGTCGCAGCCGAGCTTCGACAAGCAGCCCTTACGTGACTACCTCGATGGCGAGCGCAAAGCGGGACGGTGGGATGGCGAGGAGCCGCCCCCTCCCCTTCCCGCCGACGTCGTTCGCGCCACCAGTGAACGGTACCTCGACGCGTATGCCCGGCTCACTGGGCGCGCCCTCGACCTGCCGGAGTCCGCGTGAGCGTCGCGCGCGAGGGATGGCGGTTCATCGCCATCGGATTCGCGATTGCGCTCGCCGCGGCGGCGGTGGCGTGGCGGTACGCGACCGTCCCCCTGTGGCTCCTGGCGGCCGTTGCGTTCATGCTCGCGATCTGGGTCGTGTATTTCTTTCGCGATCCGGAACGCACGGGGCAGCGCGGCGAGCAGCTCGTCGTCTCTCCCGCCGATGGGAAGATCGTGCAGATCACCGAGGTCGATGAACCGGCGTTCCTGCGCGGCCGCGCGCTGCGCATCTCGATCTTCATGAACGTCTTCAACGTACACGTGAACCGGTATCCGGTGACCGGAAAGGTCGCGTACGTGCACTACAACGAGGGCAAGTTCCTCAACGCGGCGAGCGACAAGGCCAGTCTCGAGAACGAGCAGATGTCGGTTGGCATCGAGACCGGCCACGGCCGACTGCTCGTGCGTCAGATCGCGGGCCTCATCGCCCGCCGGATCGTGAACTACGCCGCCGTGGGAGACCACGCCGAGCAGGGGACGCGCATGGGCATCATTCGCTTCGGATCGCGTGTGGATGTCTTCATGCCGCCGTCGGCGAAAGCGCGGGCCCGGGTGGGGGATTTCCCCGTCGCCGGGGTGACCGTGCTCGCGGATCTCGCCGGCTGATGGCGACACTCCCCGCCCTTCGCCGCCCCGACCTGCGTCGGGCCGTCGTGCTTCTTCCCAACGGCTTCACGCTCGGGAATCTGTTCTTCGGCGTGTGGGCCATCGTCGCCGCCTCACGAGGCAGCTACAGTCAGGCGGGACTGTACGTCGTCCTCGGCGGGGTCATGGACGCCCTCGACGGGCGCGTGGCGCGCGCGACGAAGACCGGAAGCCGCTTCGGCACCGAGCTGGATTCCCTGGTCGATGCGATCAGCTTCGGGGTGGCGCCGGCGCTGATCATGTACTTCGCGGTGCTGAACCGTGAAGGGTGGGCGTGGCTCCTCTGTTTCATCTTCATCGCCTGCGTGGTGATGCGGCTCGCGCGTTTCAACGTCGAGCAGGGTGGGCGCGCGAAGACACACTTTCACGGATTGCCCAGCCCGGCGGCGGGCATGACGCTGGCGACGTATTACTGGTTCAGCCAGACGCCCCTCTACAGCCAAACGGTCATCGGCGACCTCCCCTGGGAAACCGTGATGAAGGTCGTGATGCTGGTGTTGAGCTGGCTCATGGTGAGCCACGTGCTCTATCCAGCGGTCCCGAACATTAGCTTCCGTTCGTGGAAGGGCTTCATCGGACTGGCACTCGTCCTCGGCACGCTGGCGGGGCTGCTCTTTGCACCGCGGGAGTTCTTCTTCCCCGCGCTCATGGGCTACGTGCTGTGGGGCTTGTTGAAAACGGTGTTCGTCGGGCTCATGGACCGCGTGCCCACCGGCGATCCCCTGTTCGAGGAGGGTGATGACGACGACACCGATCACGTCATGCGCCCCGTTATCGTTGGAGAGTCACCGGGCCGCCGGAAACGGCGTCGCCGGCCGCGCGGCGACAGGCCGACGCCTCCCGTCAACCGATCGATGACCGAGCCCGAATGAGCTACTTTCGCGTTGCGATCCACATCGTGCCCCGGCGAGGCCTGCTCGATCCGCAGGGAAAGGCCGTCAGCGACGCCCTGCACGCCCTCGGCTTCTCCGGCGTGCGCGACGCGCGCATCGGCCGGTTCATCGTCCTCGAAATGGAGGCGAGCGACGCCATGGACGCCGATGCTTCGGTCCGCCAAATGTGCGAGCGACTGCTCGCCAACCCGGTGACCGAGGACTTCGAGATCGAGGGTGTCCACGTCATCGAGGGAGCACACGTCACATGAAGTTCGGAATCGTCACGTTTCCCGGCTCCAACTGCGATTACGACGCCTATCACGCCGTCATCGACCAGCTCGGGGAACGGGCGGTGTACCTGTGGCACAAGGCGCGGGACCTGGAGGGGGTGGACGTCGTCATCCTTCCGGGTGGGTTCAGCTATGGGGACTATCTGCGCGCCGGTGCGATCGCGCGCTTCAGTCCCATCATGCACGAGGTGGCATCGCACGCGCGACGTGGAGGACCGGTGATCGGCATCTGCAACGGGTTTCAAATCCTCTGTGAGGCGCACCTGCTCCCGGGTGCGTTGATGCGCAACAGTGGGTTGAAGTTCGTGTCGAAGCCGGTACGTCTGCGCGTGGAGAACACCGACACGCTGTTCACGCATCGCTACGAGGCGGGACAGGTCCTGCGAATGCCCATCGCGCACGGCGAAGGACGGTATGTCGCCGACCGCGCGACGCTCGAACGGCTCGAGGACGAAGGTCGTGTCGTGTTCCGCTACGTCGATGCGCATGGCGAGCCCACCACCGAGGCGAACCCCAACGGCTCACTCCACGCGATCGCGGGGATCGTGAGCGCAGAGGGAAACGTCCTCGGGATGATGCCGCACCCGGAGCGGGCCGTTGAGCCGCTCCTCGGGTCGGTGGATGGATTGGGTATATTCCACTCGGTGCTCGAACGAGTCGCCGCCTGACAACGAGGTCCGCAATGCGTCGCGTGATCGTCCTCTCCACAGCGCTCCTGATCGCAATCGCCGCCGCCGGCGTGCAGGGCGCGGCCGCACAGTCCATTGATCCTGGCATGACGAAGAGCCAGGTGATCGAGCGCCTCGGCGCTCCCGCCGCCGAGCGAAGCTCGGGCGCCTACACGTACCTGTTCTATCAGAACGGACGGGAGCGCACCGCGGGCATGAGCGATCTCGTCATTCTCCAGAACGACGCCGTCGTCGATGCGATCTTCCGCTCGGCCGCGCGAGAATACACCGGCTCGAGCAGCTCGCCGGAGGGCAGGATGCCGGCGAATTCGGCCCCCACGGGTGAACGGCTTGCCCTGCCGGTCGCGACGCAGGCCCCGGCGCAGAGCGCGCCAGCGCCGGCGAGCCCGCCGCCACCCGATACCACACGAAGCCCCTAGGAAAGGATTCGCGGGAATGCCCATTGACGAAAAGCCCAGTCGTAACGAAGACGAGTATTTCGCCAAGCTCGACGCCGAGTTGATCAAGGCCCAGCGGGCCCGGCTCGACCAGGAGCGCAGCAAGTCGGAGCGAGCCGCGCACTTCATGAAGTGCCCGAAGTGCGGCGCCGACCTCGAGGAGCGCGAGTTCCAGCACGTGAAGGTCGACACGTGCCCCGAGTGCAAGGGGATGTGGCTCGACGCCGGGGAGCTCGACATGATCAAGTACGTCGACCGAAACGCCATCGGTCGCTTCGTGGGATCGCTTTTCGGCCACAAGCCGTAGTGGGCGCGGCTCCTCGTCCGGGCGATCCCACCATCACGCCGGCGTTAGTCGCCGAACACGGACTCACGCCGGACGAATTCGAGCGGCTGCGCGCGATGCTGGGGCGCGAGCCGACGTTCACGGAGTTGGGCATCGTGAGCGCGCTGTGGAGCGAGCACTGCTCGTACAAGCACTCGCGTCCACTGCTCCGAACCCTTCCCACGAGCGCCCCCTGGGTCCTTCAGGGTCCGGGCGAGAACGCCGGCGTCATCTCGGTCGGCGAAGGGCTCGCGGTCGCGTTCAAGATCGAATCACACAACCATCCGTCGGCCGTCGAGCCCTATCAGGGAGCGGCGACCGGCGTCGGTGGAATCCTGCGCGACGTGTTCACGATGGGTGCGCGCCCCGTCGCGTTGCTGAACTCGCTGCGCTTCGGCTCGCTCGACGTGCCGCGCGTGCGCTATCTCCTCGCTGGCGTCGTCAAGGGGATTGGAGACTACGGCAACTGCGTCGGGGTGCCGACGGTCGCAGGGGAGGTCGTCTTCGATGAGGCGTACGAGGGGAATCCCCTCGTCAACGCGATGTGCGTCGGGCTCATGCGCGAGGACGAGCTCATTCGTGCCGTGGCCGAGGGCGTTGGCAATCCCATCATCGCCGTCGGCGCGCGCACCGGCCGGGACGGCATTCACGGCGCCTCGTTCGCATCCGAGGATCTGACGGAAGCGAGCGACGCAAAGCGCCCGCGGGTGCAGGTGGGTGACCCGTTCACCGAGAAGCTGCTGCTCGAAGCGTCGCTCGAGCTCATTCGGAGCGGCCACATCGTCGCGATCCAGGACATGGGCGCGGCGGGCCTCACCTCCTCGAGCGCGGAGATGGCGGCCCGTGGCGATGTCGGCGTGACGATCGACGTGACGCGCGTGCCCGTTCGCGAGCCGGGAATGACGCCGTACGAGATCCTGCTCAGCGAATCGCAGGAGCGGATGCTCGTCGTGGCGCGGCGGGGGCACGAGCGGGCGGTCGTGGACGTGCTGCGGAAGTGGGATCTGGAAGCGGCGGTGGTCGGCGAGGTGATCGCCGAGCCCGTCTACCGCGTGACCGAGGGCGCGCGCGTCGTCGCCGAGTTCCCGGGGACGCGGTTGGTCACGGACTGCCCCGTCTACGAGCCGGAAGCGCGCGAGAGCGAGGAGATTCGCAAGCTCCGAGCGCGAGACGTGCACGCGATTCCCGAGCATCCCGAGGAGCGCAGCGCGACCTGGACGCTCGAGCGGCTCCTGTCGTCGCCGACGATCGCGAGCAAGGAGTGGATCTTCACGCAATACGACTCGACGGTCCGTACCGGCACCGTGGTCGGCCCAGGGGGAGACGCCGCCGTCATACGCCTGCGCGGGACCGAGCGCGCCCTCGCTCTCAAGACGGACTGCAACGGTCGGTACGTCTATCTCGAGCCGCGCACGGGCGGCCGCATCGCCGTCGCGGAAGCGGCCCGCAACGTGGCGTGCACCGGCGCGCGCCCCATGGCGATCACCAATTGCCTCAACTTCGGGAATCCCGGGCGGCCGGAGGTATTCTTCCAGCTGCGCGAAGCCGTCGCCGGGATGGGAGAGGCGTGCCGCGCTCTCGACACTCCGGTGACGGGCGGCAACGTCTCGCTCTACAACGAGAATCCTGCGGGCGCGGTGTACCCGACCCCCGTCGTCGGAATGGTGGGCCTCATCGAGTCGCTCGACCACATCACGCGCATGGGCTTTCGTCAGCCCGGGGACACCATCGTCCTGCTCGGCGACCCCACCGATGAGCTCGGCGGGAGCGAGTATCTGTCATGCATTCACGGCGTCGTCGCAGGCGCTCCGCCCAGCATCGATCTCGCACGGGAGCGCGCGATCATCGACGCTCTGCTCGAAGCCATTCGAGCGGGCGTCGTGCGATCGGCGCACGATTGCGCCGAGGGCGGGCTCGCGGTCGCGCTGGCGGAGTGCGCGATCGCGGATCGCGAGGCGATGCGGGGAGCGACGGTCGACCTCGCGAAGTGGAACGCCATTCCGCCTCGTGCCCTGCTCTTTGGCGAGGCACAGGGACGCGTGGTCGTGAGCACGGGCCAGCCAGCTCGCGTGATCGCCATCGCGAAGGGGCACGGGGTGCCGGCCCACGAGATCGGTCGCGTCACTCAGGATGCGTCGCTTCGCATCACCGCCGGCGATCGCGCGGTCGACGCGGCCCTCACTCGGCTGGCCGGGCTCTACTACGACGCGATTCCCGCGATGATGCGTCGCGGGCCGGCCGAGGCGGCGGTGGCGGAACAGCACCCCTCGATCGCGACGGTGTAGACCATGTGCGGTATCTTCGGCGTCCACGGCGTTCCCGACGCGACCCACTGCGTTCACCTCGGCCTTTACTCTCTGCAGCACCGTGGGCAGGAGTCCTCGGGGGTCGTGACCGTCGATGAGCACGGCACCGCGCGCGCACTGCGCGCGATGGGGCTCGTGTCCGAGGGAATCGATGGCCGCTCGCTGAGCGAGCTTCCGGGCGACGCGAGCATCGGCCACACGCGCTACAGCACGGCCGGCTCGTCGACGATCGAGAACGCGCAGCCGATCCTGGCGCGCTTTCGCGATGGCCACATCGCGCTGGCCCATAACGGGAATCTCGTCAACGCGACGGAGCTTCGCCGCGAGCTCGAGGACGTGGGCTCGATCTTCTCGTCGACGATGGACTCCGAGGTGCTCGTGCACCGGATTGCGCGGTCGCGACGCGAGAAGCCCGAGGAGCGGCTGGCCGATGCGCTCCAGGGGGTGGAAGGTGCCTTTTCGCTGCTCGTCATCATCGGGGACACGTTGCTTGCCGCGCGCGATCCGCGCGGCTGGCGGCCGCTCGTGCTCGGGCGGCTTGGGGATGGGTGGGTCGTGGCCTCCGAGACCTGCGCGCTCGACCTCGTGGGCGCGACCTTCGAGCGGGACATCGAGCGTGGGGAGATCATTGCCATCAACGGCCACGGCGTGCGCTCGACCTTTCCGCTGGAGTCGCGCGAGCCGCGGAAGTGCGTGTTCGAGTACGTGTATTTCGCGCGCCCCGATAGCCGCATCTGGGGCGGCTCGGTCGATCGCGCCCGGCGGGAGCTGGGGCGCCAGCTGGCACGAGAGCAACCTGCGCCTGACACGGACCTGGTGTTCGCCGTCCCCGACTCCGCCAACTCCGCCGCCGTCGGCTACGCGGAGGAGTCTGGCCTGCCGTTCGAGCTCGCGCTCATCCGCAACCACTACGTCGGTCGCACCTTCATCCAGCCGTCCCAGCCCGGGCGCGACGCCAAGGTGAAGGTCAAGTACAACGCCGTGCGGGAAGTACTGGACGGCAAGCGCGTCGTGATGGTCGATGACTCCATCGTTCGCGGCACGACGACGCGCGGGCTCGTCGCCCTCGTCCGCGCCGCCGGTGCGCGAGAGGTGCACATGCGCGTGAGCTCGCATCCGATCACCGGCCCGTGCTACTATGGCATCGACACGCCGTCGCGCGAGGAGCTGATCGCGGCCAACCTCGGTGTCGAGGACATCGCCCGGCACATCGGCGTCGATTCGCTCGGCTACCTCTCGCTCGAGGGCATGCTGGGTGCGGTTCCCGGCGGACCCGACGGATTCTGTCACGCGTGCTTTTCTGGTGATTATCCCACTCCGCCACCGGCGGACCCCAACAAGCTTCGGTTCGGCTGTGGCTGCTGAGGAGGCTCCGTGAAGCGCCTCGTGTACTTCTTTGGGAACGGCAAGGCCGACGGCACGCGCGAGATGAAAAGCGTGCTGGGCGGCAAGGGCGCGAACCTCGCCGAGATGACGAATCTTGGCGTTCCGGTCCCCCCGGGGTTCACCATCGCGTGCGAGGTCTGCATCGACTACCTGCGCGATGGGAGCATCTCATCCGCGCTGCGCGACGAGGTCGCCCGAAATCTCGAGCGACTCGAGACCGCCACCGGAAAGCGCCTCGGCGATCCGTCCAATCCGCTGCTCGTGTCCGTGCGGTCGGGCTCTCCGGTCTCGATGCCCGGCATGATGGAGACCATCCTCAACCTCGGCCTCAACAACATCAGCGTGCAGGGGCTCGCGCAGCAGAGTGGAAGCGCGCGCTTCGCCTACGACTCGTACCGCAGGTTCCTCCAGATGTACGGCGACGTCGTGCTCGGCGTCTCCATTCAGGACTTCGAGAGTCTCCTCAAGGGCAAGCGGTTGCTCGAAGGGGTAACGACCGACGCCGAGCTCAGCGAGGGCGCACTCCGCAACCTCGTCGAGGAGTACAAGGCGCTCATCCGAACCAGGATCGGGGATGTCTTTCCGATGGACCCAATCCAGCAGCTGTGGGGCGCCATCGAAGCGGTGTGGAAGTCGTGGATGCTCAAGAAGGCCGTCGACTATCGTCGCGTGAATGGAATCTCCGAGACCCTCGGGACGGCGGTGAACATCGTCACGATGGTGTTCGGGAACATGGGCGAGGACTCGGGCACCGGTGTCGCGTTCACGCGCAACCCGTCGACGGGCGAGCGCAAGTTCTACGGAGAGTTTCTCGTCAACGCGCAGGGCGAAGACGTCGTCGCCGGGATCCGGACACCCCTCGACATCGACGAGATGGCGCAGCGCTTTCCCGACGCGTATCGGGAGCTCCTCGCCACGCAGGACCGGCTCGAGAAGCACTATGGCGACATGCAGGACATCGAGTTCACGGTCGAGCGCGGCAAGCTGTACATGCTCCAGACCCGCACCGGAAAGCGCACCGCCGCCGCCGCGGTGCGCATCGCGAACGACATGGTGACGGAGGAGTTGATCGACAGCCACGCCGCGGTGATGCGGGTCGCCCCGCAGCAGCTCGACCAGCTCCTGCATCCCACGATCGACCCGAGCGCGCGCGCCGAGCCGCTGTGCGTGGGCCTTCCCGCGAGTCCAGGTGCCGCGAGTGGTCGCGCCGTGTTCGATCCCGATGTCGCGGAGCAGCGCGCGGCAGCCGGAGAGCGTGTCATCCTCGTGCGTGACGAGACGACGCCGGAAGACTTCCACGGAATGGTGGCGGCCCGCGCCATCCTGACGACCCGTGGCGGGATGACGAGCCACGCCGCGGTCGTTGCGCGCGGCATGGGCAAGTGCGCGATCGTCGGCGCCAAGGACATTCACGTCGATCTGGAGCAGCGCTGCTTCGCCGTCGATGGGACGACGGTCAACGAAGGCGACTGGATCACGCTCGACGGAGCGAGTGGGCGCGTGTTCAAGGGCGACCTGCCGACGGTCCCGAGCGAGGTCGTGCGCGTGATGACCGGCGGGATGGCGGCGCAGGCCTCCTCCACGTTCGCGCCGTTCGCGCGACTGCTCGGGTGGGCCGACGAGGCACGGACGCTCCGCGTGCGCGCAAACGCCGACACGCCGCAGGATGCGCGAACCGCGCGCGGCTTCGGCGCCGAGGGCATCGGACTGTGTCGCACCGAGCACATGTTCTTCGAGGGAGATCGCATCCACGCCATGCGCGAGATGATCGTGGCTCGCGACGAAGGCGGGCGTCGGCGCGCGCTCGCCAAGCTGCTGCCAATGCAGCGAGCCGATTTCGAGGGGATCTTCGAGGCCATGGCCGGGCTCCCCGTCACGATCCGCCTGCTCGACCCGCCGTTGCACGAGTTTCTCCCGCACGGCGGTGAGGAGTCGAAGCGGCTCGCCCGGATGCTCGGCATCACGCGCATGGAGCTCACGCGCATCGTCGAATCGCTGCGAGAGACCAACCCAATGCTCGGGCATCGCGGATGCCGCCTGGGTGTGAGCTACCCGGAGATCACCGAAACGCAGGCGCGGGCGATCTTCGAAGCTGCCGTGCGGACGACGAAACGCGGGATCCAGGTGCTCCCCGAGATCATGATTCCCCTCGTCGCGACGGCGAAGGAGTTCGCACACCAGCGGGCCATCGTCGACGAGGTGGCGCGCGGGATGTTCGGGGGAATTGGCGACGAGATTCCCTATCTGGTCGGAACGATGATCGAGCTGCCGCGCGCAGCGCTCACCGCCGATGAGATCGCCGGCGGACCCAAGGGCGCCGAGTTCTTCTCGTTCGGCACCAACGACCTCACGCAGACGACGATGGGTTTGAGCCGCGACGACGCAGGGCGCTTCCTTCCCACGTACGTCGAGCGTGGCATCCTGCCCGAGGATCCGTTCCAGGTGCTCGACGAGCGCGGCGTGGGCCGCCTGATCCGCATCGCCGTCGACGACGGGCGCCGCGTGCGGCCTGACCTCAAGGTGGGCATTTGCGGGGAGCACGGCGGCGAGCCGCGCTCCATTCGCTTCTGCCATGAGGTCGGGATGAACTACGTGTCCTGCTCGCCGTACCGGGTGCCGATCGCGCGACTCGCGGCCGGGCAGGCGGCGCTGGGGACATCAGGGGCGCTGGAGAAGCGCTGAGGGCGCTGGAGAAGCGCTACTCGCTCCTACTGGGATCTCGTGCACGTAGTACAGCGTCGCCAACCCGATCTTCCGCAGCACCGGCAGCGAGACGTTGTACACCGGCACGCCGCCGGCCGTGTGGCCCTCGAACGCTCCGGTATGCGCATGCCCGTGGAATACCACGGTGGCGTCGTAGCGATCGAGCGGCTCCGCGAGGCGATCGCATCCCAGGAATGGATAGATCACCTCGGGCTCGCCGGCGACCGTTCCCGCGATCGGCGCATAGTGCAGGACGACGACTCGCACCGGCGTGGCGAGACGGCGGAGGCCCATCTCCAGCCGCTGCACTTCCTCGAGCGTCGCGCTCACGAAGGCCTTCGTTTCCACTTCGCCAAACGAGGTCAGCGCCGCGCGCCCGAACCCGCCCATGAAACCCTTCGTCCCGACGAACCCCACGTGATCATTGAGCTGAAAGGGATCCCCGACGAGGACGTGGATGCCGCGCGCCCGCAAGATCGCCTCGCCCTCAGCCGCCTGCCCCGCCTCGTGGTCATGATTGCCCAGGACGGCGGTGATCGGCGTCTTGACGTCGGCGAGCTCGCCGACGACGGTGCGAAACTCCGCCGGGAGACCGCGACGCGTGAGGTCCCCGCACAGGACCAGCACATCGGCGTCGTCATTCACCCGGGCCAGGTGGTCGCGAAACGCACCGCGATCCTCCTCGCCACAGTGAATGTCCCCCACGGCGGCGACGCGCACGACGCGGTCGGACGTGCGCCGCTGCGGAAGCTCAGCGATGTTCGATACGGGCGTCATACTCATCCACGATCGGTGATCGCTCCATCCAGACGTCGCTCGCCGCGATCGCCCGGACTACCGGGTGTGCCTCACGACGACGCACGCTGTCCTCGCGCTCGTCGCGAAACTTCCATTCGGTGACGTCGATGTTGAAGCTGAACCGCGAGATCAGCGTGCCACGCGTGACCCGGTCGCCCGTCCGCGGGCGCGCGACCTCCGCGGCGGCGCGCCCCAACAGCTCTTCGTGCACCCAACGGGGGATGGCGCCCTCCACCTCGGGATACACGTACATGAAGATCTGCAGCTGAGCGAGCAAGAGGGGCCAGTGCTCGGCGACGCGCTCGAGGAGCCGCTCCCAGCTCATGGCGTGACCGACGCAGGCGATGAGATGAACGATGTCCCCCATGTCCTGGCGATGCCGCTCATGGATGAAGAGTCGATGCCAGAGCAGCTCTTCGGCTGGCGCAACCCGCACCGGGGTCGCGGCGAGGATCGCCGGCCGGCTGTGCTGATACCAACCCGCATCGATCAGCGCGAGCCCGTTTCCCATCCCGAAGATCAGATCGATGAACGGGTCGCCGTCGAACGCCTTCGCAAGCCAATGCGGCTGCTCGAGACGCGTCGTGAATCCCGCGTCGCGCAGCACGCGCGCCGCGGCCACGGTGTGCTCGGGCTCGACGAACACATCGAGGTCCTTCGTATCGCGGTAGATTCCCGTGTGCTCGTAGATCGCGTACGCGCCGGCGACGACGTACGGAATTCCCTGCTCGTTGAGCGCGCGAAGGCCGCGCTTGTAGACCTCGCGCTCCGCCTCCGGCACCCAGAAGTCGCCGTGCGTGACCGACTTCTTCTCTTCCTTGGTGAGGTCGCGCATCCGCGGGACGCGCGTGGCGTTCCCTCCCTCTCGCGCCATCAACGCCGCCTTGGGACGAGGTTTCCGTACGTCAAAGCAAGGGTTGCGCCGTCCAGCGACGTGCGTCTCGCGCCGGTGCCGGCTCCCCCGCTCTCGCGATCAACGCCTCGAGATCCAGCTCCGAGGACGGCATCACCTGGGCCTTCAGGACGACCTCCATTTCCTTCAGGGCGTGCTCGGCCTCGGCGGGATCCGCTGACGCCACGCAGTCGGACGGGACGACGAGGGCGTAGTCCCGCATGTAGGCGTCGTTGGCGGTGAACAGCACGCAGATGTTCGCCTGCACTCCGGTCATGATCAGCGTGCGCGCGCCGAGGTAGTCGAGCAGAATGTCGAGCTGGGTCGAGAAGAACCCCGAGTGCTTGGGCTTGAGCACGAAGTAGTCGTCCTTCTCGGGGTGCAGGATCTCGGCGAGCGGTTGGCCGGGCACGCCGTCGTGAAGCACATGATGGAGCACCTGGTTCAGGTCGGACTGCCAGCGTCCGAAGTTGTCGTTGGCGTACACGGTCGGAATGCCGGCCTCCTTCGCGCGTCGTTTGAGCGCCGCGATCTTACGCGCCATTGGCAGCGCGTGCTCGAGCAGCTCTCGGCCGTCATCGAAGTCGAGCGCGTTGATCACATCGATCAGGATCAGCGCGACGGGCGACTTGTCCGGCGCGTTCCCGTGGAGGTCGGGATTAGGCCCGGCGGCGTTCGTCATCAGCGGCCGGCCCTCGTCGAATTCACGACTTCGCGAAGTCCAGTCGCGCCCGCCACGGACCACGCTCCAGACTCGCGGACGATTGACAGGCGAAAGTCCGCGTCGCGTCGCTCACCGTCGACCTGAACGCGGACCACCGCCGCATCCCGCGTTCGCTCCGTGATGGTTGCTTCCACCTCGTCGATGCGGCCGAGCCGCGATCGGAGGCTCGCGGAAACCTGACGCGCGGCCATCCACGGCTCGGCGCCCCGCGCGAGCATGGCGCGCGCCGACTCGACGCGGCCCAGCGCAAGAGCCCGCACGAACTCCTCGGCCACCACCTCCGGGGGGGAGACGAAGATCTCGTCGTCCCCGAGGCCGAACACGATGCCGCCCACCAGGGCGAGCGAGAGTGCTACGATCGCGACCGCGCTCATGAGGCCCTTCATCGGTCCCGCGGACGGAGCCGCACCTTCACCCATTCGGCGTCGTTGCGCTGCACAGGCCTCGCCCAATCGTGGAACACGACGGCGAGAATCCCCTCCTGCTCCAGCCGCGCCCGCTTGATCTCCGCCCAGCGAGCGGCTGACACCCCGGCGAGCCGCAGCGCCGACGCAATCTCCTTGCGATTCATGCGCTCGCGGAGCATCGCGCGGCGCCGCGGGATGCCGTTCTCGAGGACGACCGGTGGCTCGCCTTCGACGAGCCGCCATACGCGCAGGTCGAGCATGGCGACTACCGCGATCGTCAGTTGCAGCACGGTGAGAGTACCGGCGGCCACGATGAGCTGCGCGAACGGGATCGTGGCGAGCATCGCGTCATCCACGAGGTCACCAACGATGACGGCGAGCACGAACTGCATTCCGGTGGCTTCCGACACCAGGCGCTTGCCCGAGGCGCGCACGAGCGCCAGCAGCACGATGTAGGCGACGAGCGCCCGCAGAGCGATCGCGATGAGCGACATCTACTCGCTCCGACCCAGGTGCCCGGGACTGTCGGTGCGGTGCTCGGGCATCGGCGTGTCGTCGCCCCCGGTATCGGCGCGGCGCTGCTCCTCCATCGCCAGACCGACGTCCGCCTTTTGCACGGGCTCGGCCCAGTCCTGTCGGATGACGCTCAGCTCCCCGTTGTACTCGATGACGGCGACTTTGACCTCACGAAGGTCGTCGACGCCGCGCAAGCGCAGCTCCGAGAGCACGTCCTTCTCGTTCATGCGCTCGGCCCGCATTCCCGGGTAGTGAAGCTGCCCCTTCTCGAGGACCACCGTCGGCGACCCCTCGAGCAGGTGCCCGAAGCCGTGATCCCAGTACGTGAGCCACGAGTTGCCGTAGTGCAGCAGCGCAATGACGCCGAGGCCGACAAAGCCCTGCGCCATCGACACGCTCCCGTAGATGATCTCGTCGACGACCTCGCCGAGCATGATCGCGACCAGGAAGTCGAACGCGCTGAACATCCCGATCGTGCGTTTGCCGGAAAAGCGGATGATGGCGAGCATCACGGCGTAGACCGCCACCGCACGCGCCGCCGTCAGCGCCAGGTCCCTCGGGTCCATTGATGCCTCCGTCCGCGTGGTCGCCGGCCAGGAATGCGCTTCTACCGCCGCGCGTGTGGGTGCAGGAAGCGTGCGCGATGGGGATGAAAAAGCGACGCCGGGTCGACAGTCGACCCGGCGTCGCGAGCATGGAGGCGCGGGGAATTGAACCCCGGTCCGAGAATGGATCCACCACAGCTTCTACGTGCGTAGTCCGCCATTGGATGTCTCCGAACGCTGGCCGGCGGACGGCCCACTTTCGGATAAGCCTCTCTTGATCTCACTCAGCGCCTGGAGACGCGACGCCGAGCCAGCCCAAATTTGCGATACCCGAAAGACGCCTTAGGCGAGCTTCTTACCGGGCAGGTGCATAACTAAAAGTTACGCAGCCAGAGCCATGTTAGAGTTGGCAGTTGTGAATCGTCCCGAGGGATTAACCAGGGCTCGAGGACCTGGGCACGCGGCCACGGCTTCACCGACCCCGTCGAAGCCAGTCGCCCCCGTAGCCCCAATTCTAGCGGCATCGGGCGTCCGAGTCAACGTCAACGTCGCTGTCGTTACCCTCACCATTAGCGTCACTAAGTGGTTGTTTCAGCAATATTTGGATCAGCGGTCTTCACGCAGTTTCTGCCGCCTCTCTTGGCCTCGTACAGGGCGCGATCCGCGGCGGGGAAAAGCGTGTCCCGGCTGCTCGTGCTTACGGGGTACGCGGCGACGCCAAACGATGCGGTCACGTCGATCTCGGCGACGCCCACGCGCACCGGCTGCGCGCTGAGAAGTGTGCGAAGGCGCTCGGCCACCTCCCGCGCGCCCGACAGGTCGGTTTGCGGCAGGAGAATCGCCATCTCCTCGCCGCCGTACCGGGCACACAGGTCGATGTCGGAGCGGAGCGCGCCCCCAAGGACGCGCGCCGCGTGACGGAGGACGGCGTCTCCAGCATCGTGGCCGTGTTCGTCGTTCACCCGCTTGAAGTGGTCGAGGTCGGCCAGCAGCAAGGCCACGGGCCGCTGAAAGCGGTCACTCTCCGCCAGGAGGGTCGACAGTCGCTCGTCGAAGGTCCGGCGATTCGCCAGACCGGTGAGCGCATCGCGCCGCGCGAGGTCGTGCTGCCTCGAGAACTCCTCCGCCGTCCGCAGGGAGAGCGAGGCAACTCGCGCGAGGAGGCGAACCGTGTCGACCTCACGATCGATGATCTGCCGGGGCGCGTCCCCCTCGATCACGATTGCCCCGAGCACGGAATGGTCGCGTCGCAGCGGAATCACGGCGAGGGAGCCGATCTGCCGGCGCGGCTCAGAGTCCGCGAACACCGCCGTGCGCAGCGACGCGCGGTGCGCGTCCTCGAAGACGAACAGCTGGTCGTGCCGGCAGGCCCGGGCCACGAGCGACTCGCTGCCCAGCGCGAACCCTTCCCGGAGTCCGAATGACGCTGACGCACTGCGAACCACTCCCGTCCCCGACGCGGCGTCCCACGCCACGAACGCCGATCGAGAGGCGCTGGTGACCTGGAGCGACGTCTCGCAAACGGAGCGCGCAAGCGTGTCCACGACGACGCTCCCCTGAATGCGCTCGGCGGCATCGATGATCGCCCGCACATCCGCGGCGCGTCGGGCGGTGAGATGCCGCACCTCGAGCAAGCCCAGCAGCGTTCCGAGGTGGGTGCCGTGACGGCGCACCCAGCTCTTGAGCTCCTCATCGGGAAGCGCCGCGCCGCCGGTGACCGTCACGCTCAGGGCGCCGAACAAGCGGTCGCCTTCCTCCACGGGGCCCGCGACCACCACGCCGCCGTGCTGCAGCGGTGCCGCGACCGCCATGCGCTGGGCGCCGGCCCACTGCACCAGAGGGACGCCTTCGCGCTCGGGGAAGAGCGCCGGCTCGTCAGGCGAGACGGTCGACCAGGCGGCGGGCTCCATTCGCTCGTCTTCCTCGGCGAGCCGCCAGTAGATGACCTCGTCGGCGCAGAGGCTGTCGCGGATGTCGCGAAGATAGCGGCTGGCGATGTGCAGGTGCACCATGCCGATCGCCGCCTCGCGCTCCGACAGCGCTTCACCCCGCAGGTCGCTCGCGACGGCGGTCGAGCCGCGCGGGGTGGGGCGCCGCTGGAGGAAGCCCTGCACGCGCCGCATGCGCTGACGGTCCGCCTCCACGTCGCGGGCGATCTGCCGCGCATACCAGAGGGGTCCCACAGTGATCGCTCCCAACATGGCGGTGGCGCTCATGACGGCCGCCACCTCGGGCGCGCGGCCCAGCAGCGAATCGGCAACGGCGATGACGAGCACCGAGGCTCCCGCCGCGATCGCACCCGCCCGATAGCCTAACGTCGCCGTCACCCCCATGAGGAGGAGTCCCGCCACCGCCAGGGCCGGGGACCGGAGGCCCCCGCTCCCCTCCACGAGCACGAAGGCGGGTGCCGAGAGGATGGTGAGGATACCGGGAAGGCGGCGGCGAATCGCGGGGGTGAGGGATCGTCCCGCCACGGCGGCGACCACTCCAAGGCCCGCAACGAGCGCGACCAGCGCAGGCCACGTGAGGCGGGACCCCGCGGTGAACTCGGCGCGCGTCGCCGGGTGCACAAACAGCGCGGCGGCCGCGACCCAGAGCGCGGCCGCCGCGATGGAGGCCCAGCGGTGGCGTGCGAGACTACGAATGAGTGATGCGCGAAGCGGCATAGGCGGCGCCGAACCCGTTGTCGATGTTGACGACAGTCACGCCGGCGGCGCAACTGTTCAACATCCCCAGCAGCGCGGCGATGCCTCCGAAGCTCGCGCCGTACCCGACACTCGTGGGAACGGCGATCACCGGAACGCGGACGATGCCTCCCACAACGGACGGGAGCGCTCCCTCCATTCCCGCGACGACGATCACGACCGCGGCTCGCGTCAACACGTCGCTGCGTGACAGCAGCCTGTGGATTCCGGCGACGCCGACGTCCGTGAGGCGTTCGACGCAGTTGCCCAGCGCACGCAGCGTGACGGCCGCCTCCTCCGCCACCGGAAGGTCGCTCGTGCCGGCCGTGACGACGAGAACCGTTCCAGTACCCTGAGGAACTTCTTTATCAGGCGCCAGGTAAGCCGTTCTGCCCAGATCATTTACCTCGACGCCTGAAACGCGCTCGGCAATGGCTCGCCTAACGGGTGCATCCGCGCGCGTCACGAGGAATCCGTCGCGGCGAGCGGCAATCCGCTCCGCGATCTCGACGACCTGGTCGGTGGTTTTCCCGGCGGCCAGGATCACCTCGGGGAATCCGTGGCGCACCGCTCGGTGATGATCGATGGTCGCGAATCCGAGATCCTCGAGCGGGGAAACGGCGAGCGCGTCCGCCGCCAGCTCGGCCGGCATCTCGCCGGCCGCGACGCGCCGCAGAAGCTCGAGCGCGCGGTCCCGATTCACGTCAACGCGGGCTCGCGCTCGCTCAGGGCACCCCCGGGCGCCTCGGCACCGCCTGGCTCGCCACGCTGCATCACGTCGAGGTACGCTTCGAAGATCCCCTCGACCTGCGCGAGGGAATCGACGGCGTGCAACTGGCGGCGGAGGTCGGCCGAGTGCGGAACCCCTTTGACGTACCAGCCCAGGTGCTTCCGGAACTCGATCGCCGCTCCGCGCGGGTCCTGCTCATAGGACTCGGCCATGCGCGCGTGCTCGATCGCGATCGCGAATCGCTCCTCGATAGGCGGCCCGGGCGGCATCTCCCTGCCCTCCAGCAGCGCCCGTGCCTGCGTGAAGATCCACGGCTGCCCAAAGGAGCCGCGCGCGATCATGACGCCGGCACACCCGGTCTGCTCGCGCATGCGGAGGGCGTCGTCCGCCGTCTTGATATCGCCGTTGCCGAGCACAGGGATCTCGAGCGCGTCCACGACCGCGGCGATTTCGTCCCAGCTCGCCGCTCCCGTGTACATCTGGGTGCGAGTACGCGGGTGCAGCGCGAGCACCCGGGCGCCCGCGTCCTGGCATCGCAGCGCGATCGCGACGGGATCTCGCAGCTCTTCGCTCCAGCCGCTCCGGATCTTCACCGTCACCGGCAGGTGCGTCGCGCGCGACACGGCGCGGATGACACCCTCGACGAGCGAGAGGTCCTTGAGACAGCCAGACCCGCCGTTCCGCCTCACGACCTTCTTGACCGGACACCCGAAGTTGATGTCGATGAACTCAGGGGCGAAGACGTCGGTCACGAGAGCCGCCGCCTCTCCCATGGCCGCCGGATCCGAGCCGAAGATCTGCACTCCGATGGGCCGTTCGTCGCCGCCGAACCGGAGCTTGGCGATCGTGGCCTCGTTCTCGCGCCGGATGCCCTCGGCCGAGAGAAACTCCGTGACCACCACGTCGGCGCCAAAGCGGCGGCAGAGTCGACGGAACGGCGACTCCGACACGCCCGCCATGGGGGCGAGGTAGAGGGGAACCCGGTACGGAAGTGGAAACGGGAAGGCCATGATGGAAGCTAACGATGCTGCGAAACGCGTGCAACGACATGATTTGACAGCGCTTACAGACTCCGATATGTTGCGCGGCACTCGACGTCCTCCCCCTTCTGCGCCCGGCGCGCCCATTCATGGAACTGCGTGAGTTCTTCTCCGATGACGCCATCAAGCTCGAGCTCGAAGGCACCGCGAAGGACGACATCCTCAAGGAGCTCATCAGGTTGCTGAAGCTCGACGACAAATCGGAGGGGATGCTGTTCAAGATGCTAAAGCGGCGCGAAAACCTCGGGTCTACCGGCATCGGCCGCGGCATCGCGATTCCGCACTGCCGCTCGCTGGTGGTGAGCAAGCTGCGCGTCGCGTTCGGTCGCAAGCGCGAGGGGATCGACTTCAAGGCGATCGACGAGAAGCCGGTGCACTTCTTCTTCCTGATCGTCGCCCCGCCACTCGAGGTCTCCAACCAGTATCTCCCCGTCCTCGGCAAGATCGCGCAGTTCTCGAAGGAAGCGGACGTGCCGCAGCGCCTCATGGCGATGAGGTCACCAGGGGAGTTCATGGCGCTGTTACAGGAAAAAGGGGTCTAAGGGATCGAAGGGATCGAAGGGATCGAGGGGATCCGAGGGTGGGAAAGCAAACGGCCGCGCGCGCGGCCGTTTGTGTTCCACCCCCTCGACCCCCTTGATCCCTCGACCCCTTCGATCCCGGCGCCCTTCGCTGCGCGCGCTCACTCCCACTCGATGGTGGCCGGCGGCTTCGAGCTCACGTCGTACACGACGCGATTCACGCCGCGCACCTCGTTGATGATGCGGTTGGAGATCCGCGCCAGCGCGTCGTGCGGAAACGGGTACCAGTCCGCCGTCATTCCATCACGGCTGGTCACCGCGCGCAGCGCGACGACGTTCGCGTAGGTGCGGAAGTCGCCCATCACGCCGACGCTCTTCACCGGAAGCAGCACCGCGAACGCCTGCCAGATGTCGTCGTACAGCTCGGCCTCACGGATGCCTTCGAGGTAGATCGCGTCGGCCTGGCGGAGCGTGTCGAGCTTGTCGCGGGTGACGTCGGAGAGCACGCGGATGGCGAGACCCGGGCCGGGAAAGGGGTGACGGCCGACGATCTCCTCGGGGAGGCCGAGCTCGCGACCCACCTGGCGTACCTCATCCTTGAACAGCTCCCGCAACGGCTCGATGAGCTCGAACTTCATTCCTGGTTTGAGCCCGCCGACGTTGTGATGGGTCTTGATCGTCACCGAGGGACCGCCGTGCGGCGACACCGACTCGATGACGTCCGGGTAGAGCGTGCCCTGCACGAGGAACCGCGCGTCGTGCCCCGCCTGCGCCGCCGCGTCCTCGAAGACATCGATGAACGTATGGCCGATGCGCCGCCGCTTCTCCTCCGGATCGCTCACGCCGGCCAGCGCTCCAAGAAATTGGTCGCTGGCGTCGATGGTCACGAGATCGATGCCGAGGTGTGCGCGGAAGGTGCGCTCGACCTGGTCGCGCTCGTGGAGTCGCAGGAGCCCGGTGTCGACGAAGATGCAGGTGAGCTGATCGCCGATGGCGCGATGCACGAGCGCCGCCGCCACCGAGGAGTCGACGCCGCCGGAGAGTCCGCAGATCACGCGCGAGCTTCCCACCTGACGAGTGATCTTCTTCATCTCCTCATCGATGAAGGCACCAGCCGTCCATGTCGGTTCGGCGCGGCAGACCTCGAACAGGAAGTTCGCGATCACTTCCCCGCCCCGCGGCGTATGCGCCACCTCCGGATGGAACTGCACGCCGAACACCGGGCGTGTTCGATGGCGCATGCCCGCGATTTTCACGGTCGCGCTGCGCGCGGTCACCTCGTACCCTGAGGGAGGTGTCTCGACGTGATCCCCGTGACTCATCCAGACGGTGACACGCTCGCGCTCACCAAAGCCCTCGAACAGTTGTTGCGGCTCGAGGACCTCGAGCTCGGCGCGCCCGTACTCGCGTGGACCCGGTGCCACCTTGCCCCCCTCCAGGTGGGCGATGAGCTGCATCCCATAGCAGATGCCGAGCACTGGGGCGATGTCGAGCAGCGCTGGATCGGCGCTCGGGCCGTCGTCGTCGTACACGGAGCTCGGGCCCCCGCTGAGGATGATCCCCGTGGGCTTCCATTCCCGGATCCACTCGAGCGAGCGGGTGTGCGGGTGAATCTCGGAGTAGACGCGGGCCTCGCGCACGCGTCTGGCGATGAGCTGGGTGAACTGCGAGCCGTAGTCGAGGATGAGAATCCGGCTACCCACGGCTCCACTCCGGTCCTTCGAGACGGATCACCTCGAGCGCTCTGGACTCCAGGTCGAGGATGGCGGCGGTCGGCGCGCCGTGGAGCCACCCACACGCTTCGCCCGGATTGATGATCATCGTGTCGCCACGCACCCGCATCTCCTGCTTGTGCGTGCATCCGTGAACGACGATCGCGTGCGCGGCGAGAGACCGTCTCTGCACCTCGCCGATGTCGTGGACCACGAGAATACTCAAGCCGACGAGCTCGACGCTGTGGGGCGATTCGTAGAGCTCGAAGCCGAGCCCCTTGGCGGCCTCCGCCTGAAGTCCCTGGCGATCGCCGTCGTTGCGTCCGAACACGCCGGCGACGGCCACGTTCGCGGCACGAAGGGGCGCGACCGCAAACGGGGCGCACCAGTCACCGGCGTGCAGCACGAACCCCACGCCAGCGTCGGCGAAACGGCGCGCAAACTCGGCGATCGCGGGGACACGGTCATGTGTGTCGGCAAGAAGTCCCACACGCATCAGAGGCGTCTCCAGTCTGGCGCGACCCGCTCGTGACGGACGAGGTCGGCAAACGTCTCGCGCTCCCGCACGATGGAGTAGCGATCTCCTTCGACGAGCACCTCCGGCGGGCGCGGCCGGCTGTTGTAGTTCGACGCCATCACGAACCCGTACGCTCCCGCGGAGTGCACGACCAGCAAGTCGCCCTCCGAGACGGCGTCCATCGTCCGGTTCAGTGCAAGGAAGTCGCCGCTCTCGCATACCGGGCCAACGACATCATAGGTCGCGGTGGCCCCCCTCGGATGCGCCGCCGAGATGTGATGGTACGCCTGATAGTGCGAGGGACGAAGGAGGTCGTTCATTCCGGCGTCGGTAATGACGTACTCTCGTCCGCCACTTCGCTTCCGGTAGAGCACGCGGGTGAGCAGCACCCCTGCGTTGCCGACCAGATACCGGCCGGGCTCGACGATGAGCGTGAGCCCCGAAGCGGCGGCCTGCGGCACCACGGTCGCCGCGAATGCCGCCGGATTCGTCGGCTCCTCGTTCTCGTAGGTCACGGCGAGGCCGCCTCCGACATCGAGATACTCCAGATCCCGGCAGCCGAAGTCCCGCAGAGCGGCGACGAGCTCCAGCAGGCGTCGCATCCCTTCCTCGTACGGGTCCAGCGCCGTGACCTGCGAGCCGATGTGCATGTCGACGCCGCGCAGGGCGATTCCGGACATCTGCACCGCGCGACCGGCGACGTCGAGAGCCTCATCGTACGGGATACCGAACTTCATTCCGCGCTCGCCGGTCCGCGTGTACGGATGCGGCGTATCGACGGTGACTTCGGGATTGACGCGGAGCGCCACGGGGGCGACGCGCTCCGTGGCTCGCGCGATGCGATCGAGCTGCCGGAGCTCCGCCTCCGATTCGACGTTGAACAGCAGCACGCCGGCATCGAGCGCGTCGGCGAGCTCCTGCTCGGTCTTGCCGACGCCACTGAACACGACGTCCAGCCCCGTATATCCCGCGCGCAGCGCACGCTCGAGCTCGCCGCCGGAGACGATGTCCACTCCGGCGCCGAGGTCGCGAAGCAGCGCCAGCACCGCGAGCGACGAGTTCGCCTTCACGCTGTAGTGAATCCGGTGTTCTGCGCCCGCGAGGGCCGCCGCGAGCCGCCGATACTGGTCGCGGATGTGCGTGGCGCTATAGACGTAGGCCGGCGTCCCGACGGCGCGAGCGAGCTGCTCGAGCTCGATATCCTCGCAGCGTCCGGCCCCCGGAGCCCCCGCGGCGGCCGCCTGATCCCGGGTCGCGGTCAATACGCCTTGGCCCACACGGCTTCGGTCGTGGCGGGCCGCCCGCACCGCAAACAGGTACGCGGCGCCTCGGCCGAGCGAAACTCCTCGTCAGGCATCACGCGAATCGTGGCCTTGGTGTCCTCCTTGACCGCCGTCTCGCACGCAGGATCGCCACACCAGCCGGCGTACACGAAGCCCCCTTCCGCGTCCATCAGTTGGCGGAATCGGTCGTAGGTGATCGGGCCCCGGTGGCTGTTCTTCTCGCGCCGTTCGCGGGCCGCGATCACCATGTCGTCCTGGATTGTCTCCAGGAGGGCCTCGATGTCCTCTCCGACACTATCGAGGCTCGCGGTCTGCTTCGCGCGCGAATCACGCCGCACGAGCACGCACTGGTTCTTGTCCAGGTCGCGCGGCCCGAGCTCCATCCGCAGCGGCACGCCGCGCAGCTCCCACTCGTAGTACTTCGCGCCCGGTTTCAGGTTGTCGCGGTCGTCGAGGTGCACGCGCAGCCGGTTGGGCTCGCGGCGCTCCCAGTCCCGCAGGTTGTCGTACAGGCGGCGCGCGGCCTCGAGCACGCGCCCGCGCTCCTCGTCGCTCTTCCAGATCGGCACGATGACGAGCTCGGTCGGTGCCAGCAGCGGTGGAATCCGCAGGCCGTTGTCATCACCATGCGTCATCACCAGACCGCCGACGAGGCGCGTCGAGACGCCCCAGCTCGTGTTCCACGCGTGCTCGATCTCGCCGTTTTCCGCCTGAAAGGTGAGGTTGAACGCCTTGGCGAAGTTCTGCCCGAGATTGTGGGAGGTGCCCGCCTGGAGCGCGCGATTGTCCTGCATCATCGCCTCGCACGCATAGGTGCGCAGCGCGCCGGCGAACTTCTCACTCTCGGTCTTCTGCCCGGTAATCACGGGCATCGCCATCCACCCTTCCATGAAATCGCTGTACAGGCCGAGGATCTTTCGCGCTTCTTCCTCGGCCTCGTCGTGCGTCGCGTGCGCGGTGTGCCCTTCCTGCCACAGGAACTCGAGCGTGCGCAGAAACAGGCGCGTCCGCATCTCCCACCGCACGACGTTCGCCCACTGATTCATGAGAATGGGCAGATCGCGATAGCTCTGAACCCACTTCGCGAACATCGAGTAGATGATCGTCTCCGACGTCGGCCGGATGACGAGCGGCTCATCGAGCTCCTTGCCACCGCCGTGCGTCACGACCGCCGTCTCGGGCGCGAAGCCCTGGACGTGCTCGGCCTCCTTGTGGAGGAAGCTCTCGGGAATCAGGAGCGGAAAGTAGGCGTTTTGGTGGCCGGTGGCCTTGAACATGTCGTCGAGCGCACGCTGCATGCGCTCCCATATTCCGTATCCCGCGGGCCGGATGACCATGCATCCGCGCACCGGCGAATAGTCCGCCAGCTCCGCGCGCAGCACGACCTCGTTGTACCACGCGCTGAAGTCCTCGGCGCGCGTCGTCAGCTTCTTGTCGTCACTCATCAGGCTCGAAAGTTCGAGGTCAGTGCGCGCCAATCCACTCATCGAGACGCACGCGCGTCTCATCGCCGGTGTCGAGGCGCCGGACCACCGCGTCGCCACGCTCCAGCTCCTCCGGCTGTAGCACCAGCGCCTCCCGAGCGCCGGCGGCCGACGCCGCCTTGAGCTGCCGGGAGAGCTGCTGCCCACCGAGCGCGAACTCGACCGACCGCCCGCGATCGCGCAGGCGCCGCGCGATGCGCATCGCGTCATCGAGCAGCCCCGCGTCGGCGTAGGCGACCCACACGTCCACGGCGGGGCTCCACACCGGCATCCGCCCTCGCGCGCGCAGCAGCTCTCCGAGGACGACGTCGCCCATGCCGAAGCCTAACGCCGGAAGATCGGTGCCGCCGAGCTGCTTCAGCAGCGAGTCGTACCGCCCACCGCCACAGATGGCGCGCAGCTCCCGCTTGGCGTCGAACAGCTCGAAGACGATGCCCGTGTAGTAGGCCAGCCCCCGCACGATCGACAGGTCGAACTCCACCCAGTCGCGGACGCCGAGCGCCTCGAGGCACTCGAAGTAGCGCGCGAGGCGGGTGAAGTCCTCCCGCAGCTCGGGAACATCGCCATACCGGTCACGAAGCGTGTCGAGGTCCGGATGCTTGAGCACCTCGAAGACGCGTCCGATGAACACGTCATGCAGCCCACCCGCTCGCAGCTTCGCCTCGAGCGATGCGCGCGGCTCACGGTCGAGCTTGTCGACCACCGCGTACACACCGGGCAGCATCTCGTCGGTGATTCCCGTCAGCACCAGCAGGCCGCGCAACAGCCGCCGGTCGGACACGCGCGCCCGCACGTCGGACGACGTCAGCCCAAACGCGCGCATCATGTCGATTGCGGTCGCCAGCAGCTCCGCGTCCGCCGTCACATCGGCTTCGCCGAAGATGTCGACGTTCAGCTGAAAATGCTCGCGAAGCCGCCCCCGTTGCTTTCGCTCGTAGCGGAAGAGCTGCGGAATCGAGAACCAGCGAATCGGCTTGCGCAGCGCGTTCGCCTTGGCCGACACCATCCTCGCGAGCGTCGGCGTCATCTCGGGCCGCAGAGCGACCTCGCGTCCGCCCTTGTCGGTGAAGGAGTACAGCTGACCGACGATCTCTTCTCCGCTCTTGCGCGTGTACAGCTCCAGCGGCTCGAGGGGAGGCCCATCCACCTCCACGAACGCATACCGCCGCGCCACCTCGCGCCACGTGTCGATAATGAAGTTCCGCTCGGCAAGCTCCGATGGATAGAACTCGCGGAACCCCGGTAGCGCATCCAGTGACATGGGTGGAATCTACCCGGCCAAAGGATTCACCTGCAAGCGCGCCATCGCATCACCAACGGTGTGAAATGAGCCGGTGATGAGTGTCGTCGCGCCCATTGCATCGGCACGCGCAATCGCATCATCGAAGTCCGGCTCGGCCACCGCTTGCCAGGCGAGCGTGCGCGCGAATTCGAGCGCCTCGGCGAGATTCCAGATTCGCCCCGCCGGCGCGGACGGTGGCCGAGTCAGCACGACCGTGTCGGCGACGCGTGCCAGCGCGTGCATTATAGCACGCCAATCCTTGTCGCCGAGCACGGCGAGTAACACCACCAGGGGTCGCGGGAGCTCGACCTCGCGAATTGTTTCGGCCACGACCTCCGCCCCGGAGGGATTATGTGCGACGTCGAAGAGCCAGCGTCCCACACGCTGGAAGCGACCAGGGAGGGCGACGTGCGGGATGAGGACGCCCGTCCCGGAATCGGGCCACGGGGCGAGTCCAGCCGTGTCGAGCGCTGCGAGTGCAGTCACCGCGTTGCACGCCTGATGGGCGCCCGCCAAGGGCGTGTGCACCGCGAATGGTCGCTCCCCCTCGACCGTGAACGATGTTCCCTCCATGGTCGTCCGCACGTCGGTGATCGCGCCGCGATCGCGCACGAGCGTGATGGGCCGGGCATCGTGCGATGCGGCAATACGAGCCAGCAGCGAGGCGATCTCCGGGTCACGCTCCCCGATGACGGCCGGACGTCCCGCCTTGAAGATGCCACCCTTCTCGCCGGCGATCGCCGCGATCGAGTCGCCAAGCCATTCGGTGTGATCGAGCGCGATCGACGTGACGACCGCCGC
>JAICNG010000082.1 GCA_025931335.1 Gemmatimonadaceae bacterium
GAATAGCTTCACTTCATGGCCGACTTCACCAAGATTCTGCAGCAGGCGCAGCAGATGCAGGGCCGGCTGCAGCAGATTCAGGATGAGCTGGGGAACATGACCGTCACCGGCGTGAGCGGGGGCGGGATGGTGACCGTCACGGCGGATGGGAAGGGCCAGGTGCGATCCGTCAAGCTGGACCCCAGCGTCGTGAACCCGACCGATGTCGAGATGCTCGAGGATCTCATCGCGGTCGCGGTCGCCGACGCCCAGAAGAAGGCGACCGACCTTGCGCAGGAAGAGATGCGCAAGCTCAGCGGCGGGCTGCCGTTCAAGCTGCCGTTCTAGGATGTCGGCGATCGACGACCTCGCCACGGAGCTCGCGAAGCTCCCGGGCATCGGTCGGAAAACGGCGCTCCGACTCACCTATCACCTCCTCAAGCAGCCTCCCGAGCAGAGCAAGCGTCTCGCGACGGTGCTGGCGGAGCTCTCGGACCGCGTGCACCGCTGCTCCGTCTGCTTCAACCTCACCGAGGCCGACCCGTGCGCGATCTGTCGTGACGCACGGCGCGACCGTGCCCTCATCTGCGTCGTCGAGGAGGCGTCTGACATTGGAGCGATCGAGCGGGCTGGCGAGTTTCGAGGCGTGTACCACGTGCTGGGGGGCCGTCTCTCCCCGCTCGATGGCATTGGTCCCGATGATCTCACCATTCGCCAATTGACCGACCGCATCGAGTCGGGCGACGTCCGCGAGGTGATCGTCGCGACCAACCCCAGCCTCGAAGGGGAGGCCACCGCGCTCTACGTGCAGCGCCAGGTTGCCCCACATGGAGCGACGGTCACCCGCATCGCGCGCGGCATCCCGATTGGAGGCGATCTGGAGTACGCCGACGGCGTAACGATCGCCCAGGCGTTGAGCGCTCGGAGGGCCATGTGAACAGCCGGGACGGCACGCTCTACCTTGCTGGAGGCTTCGCTGGTGGCCTCCTGGTGGGGTTAATCGTCTGGAGTCAGCAGACCCGCAGATACCGACGCGACCTCTTCAGTGGCCACAAGCTCCGGCGGCTCGCGGCGTTGGGGTACCTGCGCGGTCAGCACACGCCGGACAACGTCCTGCTCCTGCGTGATTACGTGAACTGGGAGACGCACGCGAAGCTCCGACGTCGCGGCCTGCGCATCCTGCGCCGAATGGAAGAGTCCCTCGCATAGGCAGACATCGACAATGCCCGTTGGTGCAGCAAGCTGGTCGTTCACCGAGGATGACTTCGGCGCGATTCAGAAGTCGCTCCAGCAGTTCCTCTATGACAGCAATGCGCGCTGCGCCTTGCTCGTCGACCGCTCGGGACAGCTCGTCGCCACCGTCGGCGAGCAGCCACGCTTCGACCCCACCGCCTTCGCGACCCTCACGGCGGCGGACTTCAGCGCCAACGACCAGCTCGCCCGCCTCATCGGAGAGACCGAGTTCAACTCCCTCTTTCACCAGGGCGAGCAGGAGTCGATGTACCTGGCGGACATCGCCCGCCGCGTCATCCTGGTCATTCTGTTCGACAACCGCACGACCCTCGGACTCGTCAGGCTCAAGGTGAAGCAGACCGTCGATGAGCTCACGAAGCTCTTCGACCAGATGTTCAAGCGCGCTCAAACCGGCGAGCAGAAGACGGAGCCGAACATCCTGGCCGGTGCCGAGGATGAGATCGACAAGCTGTTCCAGTAAGGGAGAGGAACGGCCATGTCGATGATCAACTACGCCTCGCGCGAGATCAACTGCAAAATCGTCTATTACGGTCCCGGGCTCGGCGGCAAGACGACGAACCTCGAGCACGTCTATGGCAAGGTCAATCCGTCGACGCGCGGAAAGCTGATCTCGCTCGCGACCGAGACCGAGCGCACGCTCTTCTTCGATTTCCTCCCCGTCGACCTCGGCACGATTCGCGGCTTCAAGACGCGATTCCACCTCTACACCGTGCCCGGACAGGTCTACTACAACGCGAGCCGCAAGCTCATTCTGAAGGGCGTCGACGGCATCGTGTTCGTCGCCGACTCGCAGCTCGAGCGAATGGAAGCGAACCAGGAATCGATGCAGAACCTGTACGACAACATGCAGGAGTACGGGTACGACCTCACGCGCATGCCGTTCATCGTTCAATACAACAAGCGTGATCTCCCCAACGCCGCCAACATCGGCGAGCTCCAGGCGGCGCTCAACCCGGGGTGGGAGGTCTCCGATCCGCAACGGCAACGGGTGACCCCCGATCCGTATCACGCGGGCGAGAATCTGGTCGAGCAGATCAAGAGCGGTGAATGGGTCGAGCGCGCTCCCTACTTCGAGGCGGTCGCTGTCACCGGCGAAGGAGTGTTCGAGACACTGAAGGCCGTTTCGAAGTCCGTGCTGAAGACACTGGCGTAACCATACGCCGCGCGCGCAGGTTCGTAGGTGCGTAGTCCTTCGCGTTCCGCGCTGGTGCCATGAACCTCCCGAACACACTGACGGTCGGTCGCATCGTCATCTCGCCGCTCGTGGCGCTGTTGCCGTTCGCGAACTCCTGGTCCCTGCGGCTCGCCGCCTTCGCGCTCTTCATCGTCGTCGCCGTCACCGACTATTGGGACGGAAAGCTCGCGCGCAGCCGCAACCTCGTGACGAGGCTGGGCACGCTCCTCGACCCCCTCGCCGACAAGCTGCTCCTGCTCGCGACGTTCGTCCCGATGTTTCTGCTGGCGGGAAATGGCTGGGACGTGTCGCTCGTCTCGCCGCACCAGACACCTCTGGTCGACGGCGTGCTCGGCCCGATGCAACGGGACGGGATCGGCGCCCCCGCATTCCCCTTTGTCACGCCCTGGGGTGCCATCGGCCTCCCGTGGTGGATCCTCGCGATCGTGCTCGGCCGCGAGCTGCTCATGACCGTCTTCCGGCAGGCGGCCGCGCGGCGCGGCGTGGTGATCGCGGCGATCGGGCCGGCGAAGGTAAAAACGGGATTCCAGTGGACGTGGGTCGGCATCGCCTTCTTCTGGTTCGGCGCGGCGACCCTGGCCGCGCAAGAGCGGTGGACATCAGTCGCATGGCGCGCGTTCGCCTGGTTCAATGGCCTCGCGGGCGTGCTGACGATGACCGTCGCCGTCGCGCTCACGCTCTGGTCGATGTGGCTTTATCTCCGCCGATACTCGGGAGTATTCCGAGGCTGAGGTGCTCGAGGTGCTCCGGGGTGCTCGAGGTGCTCGCGGGTCGCACCTTGAGCACCTCGAGCACCTCGAGCACCTTGAGCACCTCATGAAGATCGAGATCATCACCATCGGCGACGAGCTGCTCCTCGGCTTCACGACCGATACCAACGCGGCCTACCTCGCGCGGGAGCTCGCGGCGCATGGCGTCGAGGTCGTTCGTCGCGCCACCGTCGGCGACGATGCCGCGGCGATCGCGGCCGCCGTGCGTGAGGCGCTCGATCGAACTGGCGCGGTCATCACCACCGGGGGTCTCGGGCCGACCGCCGACGATCTGACGAAGCCGGCCATCGCCGAGGTCTTCGGTCGGCGACTCGAGATCCGCGAAGACATCGTCGCCATGATCGAGGAGCGATTCCGCGTCTACGGATTCAGGGGGCCCATGCCAGCCTCCAACCGCCAGCAGGCGCTCGTTCCCGAGGGCGCGCGTGTGCTCGAGAACCGTCACGGCTCGGCGCCCGGCATCTGGATCGAGGACGAGCGCCATCGGTGGGTCGCCATGCTCCCCGGAGTCCCGCGCGAGATGCGCGGCATGACGGGCGACGTCATCATTCCCGAGCTGCGTGCACGCATGGGCGAGGTGCGCGAAGTCGTGCGCTCCCGCACCATTCGATGCATGGGCATCTCCGAGTCCCACCTCGCCGATCAGCTCGGTGATCGCGCGCGGGGCGTGCGCGGACTTCCCCTCGCGTACCTCCCGAGCGTGGCCGGCATCGACTTGCGCCTCACGACGCGAGGGATGTCGAGCGCCGCCGCCGCGGCGCTTCTCGAGGAGGCCGTCGCCGAGCTGAGGCCGATCATCGGCGCGCACATCTACGGCGAAGAGGACGCCGACCTCGCCGACGTCGTCCTGCAGCGAACCCGGGAGCGCGGGCTCCGCATCGCCGTCGCCGAGAGCTGCACCGGCGGGATGCTCGGCGCGCGGCTCACGACCATCCCTGGCTCGAGCGACGTCTTCGTGGGTGGCGTGATCGCGTACGATGACCAGGTGAAGGTCAAGCTGCTGGGCGTCGACCCTGGCACGCTTCGGACGCACGGCGCGGTCAGCGAGGAAACCGCCCGCGAGATGGCGGCCGGAATCCGGCGCTCTCTCGGGGCCGAGATCGGCATCGCGATTACCGGCGTTGCTGGTCCAACTGGCGGGACGCCGGAAAAACCGGTCGGCCTCGTCTGGATCGCGGTCGACGTCAGCGGACGGGTGCGCGCCAACCACCGCATCTACCCGGGGCACCGCGAGGAAATCCGCCAGCGCGCGACGCAGTCGGCGCTCGACGTCATCCGGCGAATGTTGGGTGACGCGTAAGGCCGGCCCGGCAGTTGCCCGTCCAAGCCTCAAGAGCGATGTTACGAGATGAGTCGCCCGCGGGCTGGCGACGCGGGCATGGCAACGGGTGAGGCTTACTTTGGGTGATGACGTGAAATCTCGAGCCGACAAGACAGCGCGGGAGCAGCTGGAGCGCAACGACGAGGTGGCGGCGAGCGCCGCGCCTCAGGGTGACGGCGTTCCCGACAACGCGGGCCCGAGCGAAACTCCGGGGGCGGAGTCGGGAGGGGACGACGAGGACAGCGACGGGAGCGTGCGCGTCGCCGGCGAATCGGACCGCGCCGTGGCCGAGCTGCGTGACAAGTACCTGCGTCTTGCTGCCGAATTCGACAACTACCGCAAGCGCACCGCGCGAGAGCGCGCCGAGAGCGGCGCGCGGGCGCAGGGCGAGCTGCTCAAGCACATCGTCGACTCGCTCGACGACCTGGGACGCGTGACGGCCGTCGACCCCGCGTCCACCGATGCGAAATCGGTGGTCCAGGGGGTCGATCTCGTGGCGAAGAAGCTTCTGAAGTCGCTCGCCGCCGCCGGTCTCGAGCTGATCGATCCCGTCAACCAGACGTTCGACCCGTCGGTCCACGAGGCGGTCGCGACCGAGCCTGCGCTGTCACCGGAGGACGATCACGTCGTCTCGCAGGTGTTCCAGCCCGGCTACCGATTTGGGGGCCAGCTGCTGAGGCCGGCGCGCGTGGTCGTCCGCCAGTGGTCGCGATGAGACGGCGTTAGGCATCCATGGCCCAGACGAAGGATTACTACGCGGTCCTGGGCGTCTCCGCATCCGCATCGCAGGACGAGATCAAGAAGCAGTACCGTCGCCTCGCGAAGAAGTGGCATCCGGATGCCAACCGCGACGATCCCAAGGCGGCCGACCGGTTCAAGGAGATCTCCGAGGCGTACAACGTCCTCGGCGATGCCGAGAAGCGCAAACAGTACGACGACATGCGCCGGCTTGGCGCGTTCGGCGACTTCGCGCACCGCGGGGGCGGTGGGTTCGGCGGTGCGCGTCCGGGCGGCGCCGGTGCGCCCGGCGGCGCGCCGGGAAGCGGCGCGGGGTTCCGCTTCGAGGACATCGACATCGGCGGGCTCGGTGGCCTCGGCGATCTCTTCAGCTCGATGTTCGGTGGTGGTGGTGCCGGACCGCGTGGGCGCCAGACGGGGCCCGAGCGCGGACAATCCATCGAAGCGTCGCTCTCGATCCCGTTCCGCACCGCGGCGCTCGGCGGCAAGGTGCCGGTGCAGCTCGAGGTGAACGAGGAGTGCCCCGTGTGCCACGGCTCTGGCGCCGCACCGGGCGCGACGATGAAGACCTGCCCCGAGTGCAACGGGCGCGGGAACGTCACGTTCGGCCAGGGCGGGTTCGCGGTGAGCCGGCCGTGTCCCATGTGTCTCGGTCGAAAGCAGGTACCGTCGGAGCGGTGCCCGGAGTGCAACGGCACGGGGGAGAAACGCGTTCGGAAGACCGTGATGATCACCGTGCCCCCGGGGGTCGACACGGGCACGCGGCTGCGGCTCAGCGGTCAGGGCGGAAAGGGACCTAACGGCGGGCCGCCCGGCGATCTGTTCATCAGCTTCCAGGTGGAGCCGGACCGCTTCTTTCAGCGCGAGGGCAACGATCTCGTCGCGAAGGTGCCGCTCAACATCGCGCAGGCAACGCTCGGCTCGCGCATTGCCGTGCGGACGCTCGATGGGAAGAAAGTGACGATCAAGATCCCGCCCGGAACGCCGCCGGGCAAACGCTTCCGCGTTCGGGGGCAGGGGATCGAGCGCGGCGGCCAGCGTGGCGACCTCATCGTCGAAGTCGACGTCACCGTGCCGCCTCAGCTCTCCGAGGAGCAGGAGCGGCTGATGAAGGAGTTTGCGGAGGCGGGGGGACTGAAGTACTGAGCCGGCGCGCTCGCCGTTAGGCAGCCAGCACGGGAAGCCCGGCGCGCTGCCCCTGTGCGCGCTCGATGAATCCGCCACCCAGGACCGTCGCCCCGTCGTAGATCACGAGCGACTGGCCGGGCGTGATCGCGGCCACGGGCTCGTCCAGCGCGAGCTCGATCTCGTCGCCCTCGCGTCGCACGAGCTCCGCCAGGGCCGGCGCGGCCCGGTGTCGCACCTGCACGCTCACGGGCGCGCCCACCGGCGGGGGCTCATCCACGAGCCAGTTCACCTCGCGCGCGACGACGCCCCGACCGAGCAGCGCCTCGCGCGGGCCGATGACGACCGTCCGATCCGTGGGGCGAATCGCGACGACGTACATCGGCACGCGCGATCCGCCGGGGAGTCCGCGTCGCTGCCCGATGGTGTACCGCGCGAATCCGTGATGGTGGCCGACGACGCGACCGTCGGTGGTGACGATCGGTCCGGCCGACAGGGCGGCCGCGTCGGCGCCGAGGTGACGCACGAGCACGCGCACGTGGTCGCCGTCCGGCACGAAGCAGATGTCCTGGCTCTCCGGCTTCTCGGCCACGACCTCGAGACCCAGCGCATGCGCACAGGCGCGCGTCTCGGCCTTCGTGAGGTCTCCGATCGGCAGCAGCATGCGGCGCACGACCGCCCGGTCGATCCCCCAGAGGAAGTATGTCTGATCCTTGTTGATATCCCGGCCGCGTACGAGCTGCCCATCGACCACACGCGCGTAGTGGCCGGTCGCGATGAAGTCGGCGTCGATGGCATCGGCCTTGTGCAGCAGGTCCCGGAACTTCGTGAACGTGTTGCACCGCACGCACGGAATGGGCGTCCGGCCGTGAGCGTACTCGGTGACGAAGTTGTCGATCACATCGTGGCCGAACGCGCTCTCGAGGTTGAGCACGTAGTGCGGGATGCCCAGCCGCTCGCACACGCGTCGCGCGTCGTCGATCGAGTCCAGCGAGCAGCAGGGCCGATCGGGCACGTCGTCGCCGTAGCAGAAGAGCTTCATCGTCGCGCCGATGACGTCGTAGCCACGCTCGACGAGAAGCGCCGCCGCCACCGAGGAATCCACGCCGCCGGACATCGCGACCAGCACCCGCGGGCGCATGATCAGCTCACGGCGCCGGCGAGTCGGCGCGCCTTGGCGATGAGGGCGGGGAATAGCTCGGCGACGCGCGTGACCGACTCATCGGTCGTCAAGGCGCCCAGGCTCATGCGCACCGCCGCGCTCGCAAGCTCCCGGGAAACGCCGAGGGCGGCGAGCACGTGCGACGGCGTAACGTTCCCGCTCTGACACGCCGAGCCGGACGAGCAGGCGACACCGGCGAGGTCGAGCGCCATCAGCAGCGACTCGCTGTCCGTTCCGGGGACGGAGAGGTTGAGGATGTGCGCGGCACGCGGCGCGCCGCGGCCGTGGACCACCGCGTCCGGGACGCGGGCGAGCAGCGCCGCTTCCAGGCGATCTCGCAGGGCGCCTAACCGCGCCATCTCCCGCTCCCGCTCCTCGATCGCGAGCTCGGCGGCGCGAGCGAGCCCAACCGCTGCGGCGACGTTCTCGGTGCCCGGGCGGCGCCCGCGGTCCTGCGAGCCGCCGTGCAGCAGCGATTCGAGCGGTGTGCCGCGGCGGATGAAGATCGCGCCGGACCCCTTGGGTGCCCCCAGCTTGTGACCGGAGATCGTGAGCAGATCGACCGGCGTGTCGCTCACGTCGATGGGGATTTTCCCGAAGGCCTGAACGGCGTCGGTGTGAAAGACGATTCCGTACGGCTTCGCGCGACGGGCCAGCTCCGGGATCGGCTGAATCGTGCCGATCTCGTTGTTCACCCACATGATCGAGCAGAGTGCCACATCGTCGCCCAACAGCGCGCTGAACGCATCGACGTCCACCACTCCGGTGCTCGTGACAGGGGCGATCCGCTCTTCAGCGCCCTCTCGCGCGGCCTGGTGGACGCTCGCGAGCACCGCCTTGTGCTCGATGGGAGTGCTGATGATCGCCGTGCGGCGCGTGTCGCGGGCCCGCCATGGACCGAGGATGGCGAGGTTGTCCGCCTCGGTGCCACCGGAGGTGAAGCAGATTTCGTCGGTGTGCGCGCCGAGACACTGGGCGATGCGCTCGCGAGCCTCGTCGAGCGCCGCGCGCGCTTCGCGTCCCCAGCGGTGCGTGCTCGAGGGGTTGCCGAAGCGGGGGCCGTAAAACGGCTCCATCGCCTCGAACACCTCGCGGCGCACGGGGGTGGTCGCGGCGTGGTCGAGATAGATCGGGGCAGGCATAACTCGGGAAATATAATGAGCTTAGGGGGGCGCCGCACGTCTTTGGAGTGGGTCAGGGGCCAAGGGCCAGGGGCCAATCCCAGCACCCCCAAACCAAGCCAGGCGTCAGGGGATCCCGAAGTTTCCTTGACGAACCAATATTTGGCGGTCGACCCGGGAGGAATTCCCATGACTCTTCAGCTTCGATGGCTCTGCCCGCTGCTACAGGTCTTCGACATGCCGACGTCGCTGGCCTTCTACCGCGACATGCTGGGTCTCGAGATCGTGCAGGCGGCGCCGCCGCCGGAACAGGTCGGGAAGGACGAGTTCGACTGGGTGTGGCTGCGCCGCGATGACGCCGACCTCATGCTCAACACGGCCTACGATCCCGACGCGGTGCGGCCGCCAGCGCCGGATCCTTCGCGTGTGGCGGCACACGATGACACCGGCCTGTTCATCGGTTGTCCCGACGTCGACGGTATGTACGAGCACTTGCGGGCGAAGGGCCTGGTGATCGATCCCCCGACGATCGCGCCGTACGGAATGAAGCAGCTCTATCTCAAGGATCCCGACGGCTTCACCCTCTGCTTCCAGTGGGCCGTCGACGCGCCCGCTGCGACGCGCGCCTGACGAGCGACGGCTCCGTGTGCCACCTGTTCGGATGCGGTCGTCATCGTTGCGCGACCAGCTGGAGGCACGGCCTCCCCTACCGGTCCCGCACGAAATGCACGCCGCCTCCGGACACACGATACGACCCCACGATCGTATCGCCACGGATCTCTCCGATGAAGACGTCCGTGGTGTCCCGCGCATACCAACCGCTCAGCAGGGCGAGCTCGATGCGTCCGTCCCGCGCAGTGCCGAGCACGCCGCACGTGAGGCACTCCGTGTACCCGAGCGCCGGCCTCCGCTGGGCGCGACCACTCAGCGCATGATCCTGGTCGGCGCGCGCCGAGCGTGACTCCACGTACAGCTCGAGACTCAGGTACGGGGTCGACGCCACCTCGGCGGGCGTGCCGACAAAGCGAAACATCCCGGCCTCCGGCTCGGTTTGCGGCGCCACCACGCGCAGCTCCTCGAAGCGGAGACGGACGAGCGCGCCGAACACGCCAATCCCGCCGCGGACGCGATTGACCACCCCGGTGCCGGCGATCGCGTTGCTGTGCGTCCGGAACCAGTCGTAGTAGTTCGAGTCCACCGCCGACACCGTCACCGCCTGCGGGAACCCCGGAATGAACACACGAGGCAGCCCCGCGACATCGACGTTGCGAAGCTCGCCGGTGAGGCGGATTCGGGTGCTGTCAGTGAAGAACGAGCGTGGCCCAAAGGGCGTCTCGATGCGCACGACGTAGCTTCGCGCGCCCGGTGCGGATGGCCACGTCAACACCATCGTGTCCTGCACGCGATCGAAGAGGCGCTGCGTCGCCGCGGCAGCCGCGTCCCCGAGAGGCACGGACGTCTCCGCCTCGAGGGTCTCGTTTCGCGTCGTGCGCACCGCGAGGTGATACGTGCCGCCGCGCTCGAGCCCGCTCCCTGGAAGCGAGAACCGGTAGACGCCGCGTCCCTTTCCATCTCCCCGCGCCACGGCATCCTCGCGCGCGATCAGCGTCGCGCCGCTCGGCGTCGTCAGGCTCAGGATCGCATTGCTCTCGGCGATGCCCTCGTCGCTCAACACCGGGTCGAGCACCTCGAACGACGGTGCGGTGACGGCGAGCGTTCCGTTTCGTGTTCGCTCGAGAAGAACCACCTGGTTCGGCGCGCTCGCGCTCAGCACGCCGTGCAGCGCCACGTGCGCGTCGGTGGGGGGAATCCCGATCTTCTCGATCTCGCAGGCGGCGAGGAGGAGCAGCCACACCAGGCGTGTCGATCGCATCCGGTCAGAAGGCAACGCGCACTCCCATGCTCGGAAGCACCGGAAACTGCGAGATCGCCCGGCGGGTGGGGTTGTCGGTCGAGTAGTCGTAGAGATAGATGAATACGTTCTGCGCGTTGTACGCGTTCACCACGCTCACGTACGGCGACACCGTCGCCCCGCGAAAGTGGAGCTCGCGCGACGCGTCGAGGTCGAGGCGGTGGCTTGCCGGAAAGCGCGCCGCGTTGCGCGCACCGCCAAGCGGCTCGATCCAGAGCCGCGAATTGCCCGTTCCCCAGCTGTCGCGGGACGGGTCGTACACGCGCCGCGCGATCTCCCCGACGATCGGCGTGTAGGGGGTGCCGGTCGCGAACCCAAAGCGCGCGCCGAAGCGGTACTTCCCGCGACGCCACGTCGCGATCACATCGACATCGTGGCGGCGGTCGTGGCCAGGTGCCCAGCGCATGCCGTCTCGCCAGCGCGCGCTGACGCCGTACGAGTACGACACCCACCCCGCCACGCCGGACGCCGATTGCCACCGCGCGTGCAGGTCCGCCCCGTACGACCGTCCCTCGGCCACGAAGAACTCGTCGCCTCTCACTTGCGGACTCTCCGACCAGTTCGCCTCCAGCACACGCTCGTAGCGCTTGACGTAGCCTTCGAGCCGCACCGATCCGGCGTCGCCGAAGCGTCGCTCCGCGCCAGCCACCCAGTGCCACGCCGTCGCGACCGGCGTCACCGAATCGCTCGCCAGCCACACCTCGAAGTAGCGCAGCGGTCCGTCGCCGGCCATCGAATGCATCCACTGCGTTGCGCGCCCCGCGGCGGCGGTGAACGCGAGCTGCGGCGTCGCGAAGTACTTGACCGAGAGTCGGGGAGAGAGCGCTGCCCACTCGCGCCCCGTGAGCGCCTCGGCGCGCAGTCCCCACTCCACCATCCACCGTGGGGAGAGGCGCCACAGATCACTCACCCATCCCGCCGCCGACGTCGGCCGCTGCACGAGATCGTAGTCGCTGGCGCCGGTCTGCGACGAGCCGGACGCGTACCGAACGCGATGGGTCGCGACCTCGTAGCCGATCGAGCGGTCGTGCGCGGCGGTGCGCGCGGTCAGCGAGCCGGCGAGCCGGACGTCACTCACCTCGTTCCGCTGAGCGAACGCTCCCGCACCCACGTCGAGAAGCGTCGAGAATCGTGAGGCAGAGACTCGCTGCTCGAGCGTCGCGCTCTCGCCGAGACGCCATCCCAGTAGCGGAATACGGACGTTCGCGCCGAGCTCTTTCGTAATCGTGGCGCCGAGGACCCGGTTTCCCCAGTCGAACGCCCACCGACCTTCGCTCGCTCGCGAAGGCGCGGAATCGCTCTCGAATTCGGCCAGATTCGCGTCGACGACGTCCTTTCCGGCATAGGCGGTTACGGTCAGCCGAACGCTGCCGCCGAAGGCGTAGATGCCGCGCGCATGGAAATCACGAAAATGATACGGGAAGATGTCGTTGGTGAACATCGATGTGACTGCGTCGGCGTAGGTTCGCCTCGCCGCCACGCTCCACGCGCCCCGCTCTCTGGCGAACGCGCCCGACATCCGCGCGGTCGCGCCAATGACCGACAGATCGGCTGACGCATGCATACCAGGCCGCGTGTCATCCGCCGATCGCACGTCGAGCACGCTCGAGAGGCGGCCGCCATAGCGCGCCGGGAACGCCCCCGTCATCAGCTCGATACCGCCCACCGTCGCGTCCATGAACGTGCTGAACAGCCCGCCAAGGTGAAACGGGTTATAGATGGGATAGCCGTCGAGAAGAATCAGATTCTGGTCGGCCTCGCCTCCCCGGACGTTGAGGCCCGTGTTGAAGTCGTTGCGCGCGACCACGCCGGGCAGCAGCTGCACGACGCGAGCGACATCCGGCTCGCCGACGCCCGGCACCCCTTTCATCGAGGCTGCGTCCACGGCCAGCGTGGCGACGTTAGGCTTCGACACGAACGCCTCGACATCGGGCGAGGGGGCATCGACGCGAACGGGAGAGAGCAGCTGCGCCTCCCGCTCGAGTGTCACGTCGAGCCGAAGGGTATCGCCGGCGCGCGCGACGATCGCGCGCTCCACCACGCGGTAGCCGAGGAGGCGCACGCGCACCGTGGCGGGGCCGAGAGGTAAGCGCTCGATCACGAAGCGGCCGTCGGCGCGGGTCGTGGTCCTGAGCGTCGTCCCGACGATGGAAATCGTGGCGCCGCTGGCCGGAGCGATCGGCGCGCTGTCGGCGCGGGCCATGATGCGTCCGGCGACGATGCCGCCCGCATCCTGCGCGGCGAGAAGGGCAGGGGCGATGAGAAGCCAAACGCCAAGCGCGCCGATCGAGGCGAGCGCTTCGCGAATCACTCTGCGTACCTCCTCACTCCTCACTCCTCATTCCTCACGCCTGTCTTTCAGCACCGCTCGCACCGGGGCGGCGTCGACGCCTTCGAGGAGGATGGGATAGGCCACCAGCTCGTACTCCCCATCGTCGATGGCACGGAGGTCCAGGTTTTCGAGGTTGAACGCCCCGCCGCTGAACAAGGCCTTGTGCACGTCGAGCGTCTTGCTGTGCCTGCCGTCGACGGAGGGAGTGTCGACGCCTAACAGCCTGAGGCCGCGGGCGAGCAGCATCTGCACCGTATCCACCGAGAGCACGGGCCACCGCGGCGGAAAAGTCCCGCCGGCAACCGAGCATTGCGTTCGCAACAGCAGCCGCTCGACGGCTCCGCGTGAGGGGAGCGACGTCAGATCTTCCGGCTCAACCGTGTCGATCGACGAGTCCACGGAGCAGACGAACGCGCGCCCCGCGAACGCCGCCAGCGGCAGCTCGTGCGAGGCGGGCCACCCATCGTGTACGTGCAGCGGGGCATCGGCGTGCGTTCCGACGTGCGGGCTCGTCGTGACCGCCGAAAGGTTCACGCTCCCGCCGCCGGCGAGCGTCATCGTCCAGCCGCACGAGAACGGCTGGTCGCCCGGCCATTCCCGCGTGTTGGGCCCCATCGGAATCGAGATGTCCCGCTCTCTCACCGCGAAGGAGCCCCGGTCTCAGATCCGAAAAATCGCGCGCGCACCTCCCACAGCTTGGGGAAAAACCGCTGCGAGACCGTGCGCTGCAGGTATTTCGCGCCCAGCGTTCCGCCGGTTCCGCCGGTGAGCGGACCGATGATACGCTCGACGAGCTGGACGTGCAGGTACCGCCACAGCGCAAAGGACTGCTCGTACTCGAGCAGGCTCTCGGCGAGCATCAACAACGGGGACTGCGCCGGATCCTGGTATACCGCCTCGAGCGTAACACCGTGGCGATCGAGCAGGTTGTCGAAGAGCTGCTGGAGCGTCGGACGTGCCAGCCATTTCTTCACCAGCTCGGGCGGCTCCCCGTGCTCGGCGAGCGCCGCCAGGAAATGTGGCTCGCGCAATCCCGACGCGGCCTCCAATGCCCGGAACTGCGCGCTCTGCGATCCGCTCGATGAGCCGAGGTAGCCCCGGAACTCGGCGAAGCGGTGCGGCGGAAGGGTGTCGAGCGCCGACAGCTGCGCCGTGACGATGCTCATCAGCGCGTTGATGCGCTTGAGAGCGAACACGCTGGCCAGCACGTCGCCGCGCTCGAGCTGACTGACGAGCGCCTCCAGCTCGTGGAGCAGCACCTTGAACCAGAGCTCGCTCGCCTGGTGGACGACGATGAACAGCAGCTCATCCGGATGCTCGGGGCTCGAGCGCGGACGCTGAAGCGCCAGCAGCTCCTCGAGCGCGAGATACGACGGATAGGTGAGGTCGCCGCTGGCCGCGGCCGTGGGGTGATCGCTCAAAACGTGGACACCTCGAGCGCCGCGACGTCGTCGACGCGCATGGTTTCGTGGGTGAAGAAGGGCTCACCGTACCGCGTGCGAATCTGCGAGCCGTAGTGCGCGGCCTGGTGTCGCACGATGTCGAGCAGCGGGTCGCCATTCGGATACACCTCGCCGGCTTGTGTCACACCCTCGAACTGCGACCCGTAGCAGCGAATCGCCTCGAGCTTTCGCTCGAAGACATCGCTGATGTCGACGATGAACGTCGGCTTCACGGCATGCTCGCGATAGGTGAGCGTGTGCAGGACCTTGAACGGCCGATGCGGGAGAACCGACGGCTCCACCTTCGCCAGCCCCGCGACGAAGCACGCGTCGCGCACGAGCTCGGCGGCTATGCGGTGGTCGGGATGTCGGCCGTGCGCCGCCGGCGCGATGACGATCCGCGGACGAAGCCGCCGGATGGCGACCGCCACCTTCGCGCGCGTCTCCGGCGTATTCACGAGCCCCGCATCGGGGAATCCGAGATTCTCGCGTGCGCTCACGCCCAGCACTTCCGCCGCCCGCTCGGCCTCGCGCGCGCGCAGGTCGGCCGACCCGCGCGTACCGGCCTCGCCCGCGGTGAGGTCGATGATCGCCGTGCGGCGCCCGCGCGCCGCCGCCGCCAGTAGCGTCCCGCCACAGGTGAGCTCGACGTCATCCCGGTGCGCGGCGATGGCGAGAATGTCGACCGACATGGAGAGAGAAGATAGGCGTGGAGCCAGAAATGAGGAATGAGGACTGAGGTGTGAGGAATTCGATCGAGACGATCCCAGAATCGATTTCCTCGCTCCTCAGTCCGCATTCCTCATTCGTAGCGAAGCGCCTCCACCGGCTCCAAACGCGCCGCTCGGTTTGCCGGCAACAATCCAAAGACGATCCCGATCGCGATCGACACCGTCGCGGCGACGGCGGCGGACCAGATCGGCACCTCCGCTTCGATGTCCATCACCCGCGTGATGAGCGTGCCGAAGACGAGACCGAAGACGATGCCGATCGCGCCGCCGATGCCGGTGAGCGTGGCCGCCTCGATCAGGAATTGCACCAGGATGTCGCGACGCGTGGCGCCGAGCGCCTTGCGAACGCCGATCTCGCGCGTGCGATCGGTGACCGAGACCATCATGATCGCCATGACACCAATGCCCCCGACGAGGAGCGCCACGCTCGACAGCACGATCATCACCAGAAAGAACACGCCGGTGAGCTTGTTGAACGTGTCGAGGATCTGGTCCTGCGTGATCATGTCGAACGTGTTCGCCTCACCCGGCCGCAGGTTGCGCACGTTGCGGAGGGCAACGGTCACGGCATCCTGGGCCTCGGCGACGCTCACCCCGGGCCGCGGCTTCACGACGATCCAGAGCGCATTCGTCTTGTCGATCGTGTACTGGTGATCCGCGAGGCGGAACGGGATGATGGCGCCGACTTCCTGCCCGGGGGGAGCGAAGATGTTCTCCGGGGGCACGTACAGTCCGATCACCTGGGCGGGACGCCCCGCGACCTGCACCCGCGCGCCTAACGGGTCGACGTAGCCAAAAATGCGCTGCGCCATCCCCTCATCGAGGACCACTACCGACGCGCCACTCGCCAGCTCGGCCGGCGTGAACCATCGCCCTCGAACGAGCTCGCCTCCCTGAACCTCCTGGTACCGCTC
>JAICNG010000036.1 GCA_025931335.1 Gemmatimonadaceae bacterium
TCGGCAACGCGGAGCCGCTGACGTGGGACTTCGCGGCCCTCGAGCCCGGCTCCCGGTTCGAGCTCACCGATCCGAATCGCGACGGGATCTACACGGTGACGCTGCCGTTCGAGACCATCTATACGCGTCCCGCGGACGACAGCGGTCGCGCGGTGTGGGTGCGAAAGCGCGACATCGCCCGCTTTCCGGAGCTCGTGTCGTCACAGCGATTGATCGATGCGCTCTACCGGATGTCGCTCGAAGAGCTCGTCGCGCTGCGACGTGATGACGGGGCGCTCATGGGTGGCGCGAAGTGGGAGGGCATCTGGACGCGCGACGTGTCATGGGGCGCCATCCTCGGGATGGCGGCGGTGGCGCCTGACGAGGTGCGACGGAGCCTCCTGGTCAAGGTCGATTCGAGCGGACGCATCATCCAGGACACCGGAACGGGTGGGTCGTGGCCGGTGTCGACTGACCGCATGGCGTGGGCGCTCGCGGCGTGGGAGCTGTTCGCCGTCACCGGTGATCGCGCCTGGCTGAAGCAGGCATACGACATCATCCGTCGCTCGGCCGAAGCCGATCTCGCGGTGGCGTTCGACGAGGAGACCGGTTTGTTCCGCGGGGAGTCCTCGTTCCTCGACTGGCGCGAGCAGAGCTACCCGTCGTGGATGGATCCGAAGGACATCTACCAGTCCGAGAACCTCGGCACCAACGCGCTGCATTACGCGACATATCGTACGCTCAGCCGGATGGCCGTGGCGTTAGGCGAGCCTCCGGGACCCTGGGATTCCGTGGCCGCCCGCGTACGCCAGGGAATGAACACGCATCTGTGGCTCGCCGAGCGTGGGTACTATGGCCAGTTCCGGTACGGTCGGTCGTACGCGTCAGTGTCGCCGCGCGCCGAGGGGCTCGGCGAAGCACTCGCCGTCATCTATGGCGTCGCCAGTGACGAGCAGCGGGGAGTCCTCGCGCGCAGCATGCCACTCGTCCCGTTCGGCGTCCCGAGCTTCTGGCCGTACATCGGCGATCAGCCCCCGTATCACAACGCGGGCATCTGGCCCCAGGTGGTGGGATTCTGGACCTGGGCGGCGGCCGAGGCGGGGAATGGCGCGGCGGTGGAGCACGGGCTTGGCTCGATCTATCGGGCGGCGGCGCTTTTTCTCACCAACAAGGAGAACATGGTCGCATCGACGGGGCACTTCGAGGGGACGGAGCTGAATTCCGACCGGCTGATCGGGAGCGTCGGGGCGAATCTCGCGACGGTATATCGCGTGTTGTTCGGGCTGCGCTTCGAGCATGACCGGCTCTCGTTTCGCCCGTTCGTCCCCCGCGCCTACGACGGCGAGCGGACGCTGCGGAATCTCCGCTACCGCGGCTCCACACTGACGATCACCGTCCGAGGATTTGGCGACGCCGTCGCATCGGCGACGCTCGACGGGCGTCCGCTTCCGAATCCGGAGATTCCGGCCGGCCTAACGGGTGCGCACACGATCGACCTCACGATGAATGGCGACGTCGCCCCATCGACCATCACGACCGTCGAGGGCCGTGCCGCACCCGCCACGCCGCTGGTGTCGCTGCGCGCGGGGCGGCTCAGCTGGCGCCCGGTGCGCGGCGCGGTGAGCTACGTCGTTCGGCGGAACGGTCGCCGCGCGTCAGTGACGGCGTCGACACAAACGCGTATCGAGCAGGGCGATGGCCTGGCGGAGTACCAGGTGATGGCGATCGACGCGCGGGGAGTGGAGTCATTTCTGAGCGAGCCGGTTCGCGTCGTGCCGGAGGGCGCCGTGATCATTACCCAGCCCACCGCTGCGGTGATCGACACGATCCACGCCGGTGCGGACGGTGATGGCTACGTCGAGCTGACGGTCGAATCGAACACCGAGGTGCGATTCACGATCGAGGTGCCCACGGCAGGCACGTACGCGATCGACGCGCGGTACGCGAACGGGAGCGGACCCATCAACAGCGGAGACAAGGCCGCGATTCGATCGCTATTCGTGGACGGCACGCGCGTCGGCTCACTCGTCATGCCGCAGCGTGGCGCGGACCTCTGGACCGATTGGGGGTACAGCAGCGCGCTCACGATTCCCCTGAGTGCCGGCACGCACACACTCACGCTGTCGTACACGCCGGCGGACCGCAACATGAGCGGTACGGTCAACACGGCGCTGGTCGACCATCTGCGGCTCACTCGGCTGAATGTCAGGTAATGCCTGACGAGCGTGCAGGTGTTTTTCCGACACCCGTGCAGGTGATGTCCTGACGTCGCGGTCATACCACGTTGCGCTGCCGCGCTGCTGGTGTCGCACGTGCGCCTCGATGCGGGCGGTGCGTCACGTCGTGCGGCCTAACGCGTCAACGCGTGCGCCGGCTCATGCAGGCCGTTCGGGTCACGCACCTTATGGCCTGGGCGTCTCGTCGCGTGCGCGCGCCGCGTTGGCGTCGTCATCGGTGGCGTGGGGGTTGCCGAGCACCGGGGGTGCCGCCCCCAACTCATTTCCTCCGTCGCCAACGGACGAGGCCTCGATGCGCGCCACCAACCTGCCGCAGATCGCCCAGACACTCAGCAACATTCCCTTTCCAAAGAAGTTCGCGGTAGAGCTCTGCGCCGAGTGCAATCTCCGCTGCGCCATGTGTCATCATCCCAACATGCGCCGCCCGAAGGGGACAATGCCGTTCGCCCTGTGGAAGCGATGCGCGGACGAGGTGGCGTCAATCTCCCCGAGCACCGAATGCTGGTTCTCCTTCTGCGGCGAGCCCTTGCTCGAGCCCGACCTGCTCGTGCGAATGATCGTCTACGGCAAGGCCATCGGTCTCGAGTCGGTGAACGTCAATACAAACGGAATGCTGCTCACGCCGGAGATCGCCGAGCGGCTCGTCGATTCCGGCGTCGACCTGGTGGTCATCGGTATCGACGGCTTCTCGAAGCCGACCTACGAAGCCATTCGGATCGGAGGCGATCGCGACACGCTCTACGCGAACGTCGAGCACCTGATCCAGGGAGCGCGAGCGCGTGAGAATAGGCCTGAGATCCAGGTGCAGTTCATTGAAATGCCGCAGAACGCACACGAGCTCAAGACGTTCTCTCAGTACTGGCTCGAGCGTGGCGCCACGGTGAAGGTGCGCAACCAGTTGAGCTGGGGCGGAACCTTCGCGACGCCGCTCTGCATTCCACGAGAAGACCGCATCGCGTGCCCGTGGGCAGTCACGATGATGCACGTGTTCTGGGATGGGCGGGTGCCCCGGTGCCCGGGGGACACGGAGGGGCAGGAGGGCAGCGGGAACGCCTGGCATGAACCGCTGGCGGTCCTCTGGGCTCGGCTCGGCACGTACCGCAACCTGCACCTCGAGCATCGGTTCGACGAGCTGCCCGCCCGGTGCCACACGTGCCAGGACTGGATGACCGGCGCGGCCGAGCGCATTCGGCCGAATTCGAAGCGCCTCGCCTAACGCGCGTGTCGACGCTCCACCTCTGCGGCTCCGGGAATCCCGACGGCGTGCGGCTCGCGCTGGCGCTCATGGGCCGCGAATCCCGGTGGGATCGCCTCGTCCTGCTCGACGACGACCCGGCGACGCATGGCGTGAAGCATCTCGGCGTGCCGGTGGTTGGTGGCTTCGCGCAGCTCGAGGGGCTCGATGCTGCCGACGCCGAGGCGGTGAACCTCGTCGCGCGGACGACGGCGCGCCGGCGGGCCGCTGGGCGCCGCATCGCGTCGTACGGTATCCCGTTCGCTCGACTCGTAAGCCCGGATGTCGACACCGACGGTGTGGAGCTGGCCGACGACGTCATCATCTATCGGCACGTCACGCTCGGGGCCGAGGCGCGCGTGGGAGCGGAGACGGTCGCGTTCAGCGGCGCGGTCATCGGCCACGAGTGTCGCGTTGAGTCCGGGTGTGTCATCGGATCGAACGCCGTCCTCAATGCGCGTGTCGGGTTGGGCGAGGGCGTCTACGTGGGGACGAACGCGACGGTTCTGCCGGAAATCTCCATCGGGGCATGGGCCACGGTCGGGGCCGGCTCGGTGGTCGTGGAGGATGTCCCCGCGGGTGCGACGGTCATGGGGGTGCCGGCGGAGCTCGTGCACTGTCGCGTGCCGGGGGCGCACGTCCCTCCCGCCAGTGATGCGTTACCCTCGATTGGTGCACCTGCCCAGCTCGGGATGTCCGCGGATGAGATCGAGGGGACGATCGCCACGATCTGGTGCGAGCTGCTTCGGGTTCCGCGCGTGGACCGGGAGGGCAACTTCTTCGAGCTTGGCGGCGATTCGCTCCTCGCCCTGCGGGCGCGCGAACACATTCGGCACGCCGTCGGCGCCGAGATCGCGGTGACGGACGTCTTCAGGTTCCCGAGCATTCGATCGCTCGCCGCACACCTCGCCGGCGCTGGTGAGGGCAGCAGGCCCGATGACGTAGGGCGGCGGGCATCCGCACGGCGCGCCGCGATGCGAACGGCGTTGCGGCACGGGAACTAGTGAGCTGCGCCCGAATCAGTGAGTGTAGGAGGAACCGCAGACGGCCGTGAACGCGACGCGCCTTACCGCGATCACCGGGTCGTGGTCGACGGGGCCGCGGTCGCGGCGACCGGGCTGCCGCCGCGCAGCGCCGCGACGACGCCCATCGAGAAGAGCGCGATCTCGACCCATCCGCGCGGCTCGCGCCACTCGTTGAGCACCGAGTAGGCGACGGCAATCACCAGGCCCGCCACGTTCGCCGCGACGGCCGCCCAGCGCTCCATCGATCCCGCCGGCGCGTTGCGCGCCAACAGGGTAACGACGCCGATCAGCACGATGGCGACGCCGGTGCCGGCGAACCAGACGGCGGTGAGCTTGAATACGGGCCGGTAGGCGAACGGGGTAATCGCGAGGTGCAGGGCGCCGACGGCGATCGTGAGGTATCCCGCGATAGTGAGCGCGCGGTGGCCGGTGTAGGTAGCCGTAGTCGGGGGCACGACTCTCTCCTCTCAGTAGGTGGGGAGAAGCTACTCCATTCGGCTCACCCGCGCACTGCCGCCGGACTGGAACGAGGACGGCCCAGTAGGCAAGTTTACAGGCTCGATTCCGCACGAGTCATTCCTCGTTCCTCATTCCTGTCTCAACGTGGCTCCCCAGTTCATCTACGTCATGAAGGCCCTGCGCAAGGTGGTTCCACCTTCGCGCGTGATCCTCGACGACATCTGGCTCTCGTTCTATCCCGGCGCGAAGATCGGCGTCCTCGGCCCCAACGGCGCCGGAAAGTCGTCGCTGCTTCGCATCATGGCGGGCATCGACCAGGACATTCAGGGCGAAGCCTGGGCCGCCAAGGGCACGAAGATCGGCTTCCTCTCCCAGGAACCCCAGCTCGACGCATCGAAGGACGTCCGCGGCAACGTCGAGGAGGCGCTCAAGGACCAGCGCCAGGCGCTCGAGCGCTTCAACGACATCGCGATGAAGTTCGCCGAGCCGATGGACGACGACGCGATGACCAAGCTGCTCGAGGAGCAGGGGCGCCTCCAGGAGTACATCGACGCGCACGACCTCTGGAATCTCGACAACAAGATCGAGGTCGCGATGGACGCGCTGCGGCTGCCCCCGGCGGATGCCGATGTCAGCAAGCTCAGCGGGGGTGAAAAGCGGCGCGTCGCCCTCTGCCGAGTGCTGCTCGAGGAGCCGGACCTCCTGCTGCTCGACGAGCCGACGAACCACCTCGACGCCGAGAGCGTGGCGTGGCTCGAGAAGCACCTCGAGCAGTTCCCGGGAACCGTCGTCGCCATCACGCACGACCGGTACTTCCTCGACAACGTGGCGAAGTGGATCCTCGAGCTCGATCGCGGCCGCGGCATTCCGTACGAGGGAAACTACTCCGCGTGGCTGGAGCAGAAGCGCACGCGGCTCGCGCAGGAGGAGAAGTCGGTCAGCGCCCGGCAGCGTACCCTCGAGCGCGAGCTGGAGTGGGTGCGTCTCGCGCCGCGCGCTCGTCAGGCCAAGTCGAAGGCGCGTATCCAGCAGTACGAAGAGCTGGCGAGCGAGAAGCAGCTCGAGCGGATCGCGCAGAACGAGATCGTGATTCCCCCCGCGCCGCGCCTGGGGAACGACGTCGTGATCGCCAACGATCTGCGCAAGGCGTATGGGGACAATCTCCTCTTCGACGGGTTGTCGTTCGCGTTGCCGCGCGGCGGCATCGTCGGCGTGATCGGGCCGAACGGAGCGGGAAAGACGACGCTGTTTCGCATGATCGTCGGCAAGGAGACGCCCGACGCCGGCACGCTCAAGGTTGGCGAGACGGTGCAGTTGGCCTACGCCGACCAGACCCGCACGCTCGATGGCAAGAAAACCGTGTGGGACGAGATCTCCGGCGGCCTCGAGCAGATCATGGTCGGCAAGAAGGAGATCAACTCGCGCGCGTATCTCGCGAGCTTCAACTTTCGAGGGGCCGATCAGCAGAAGCGAGTCGGCGATCTTGCGGGAGGTGAGCGCAACCGTCTGCACCTGGCGAAGACGCTCATGTCCGGCGGAAACCTGCTCCTGCTCGACGAGCCGACGAACGATCTCGACGTCGACACGCTGCGCGCGCTCGAGGACGCGCTCGTCGATTTCGCGGGGTGCGCCGTCGTCATCTCCCACGATCGCTGGTTCCTCGACCGCATCGCGACGCACATCCTCGCGTTCGAGGGGAACTCCGAGGTGGTGTGGTTCGAGGGAAACTACGAGACGTACAAGGAAGATCTGCGCAAGCGGAAGGGGATCGACGCCGATCAGCCGCACCGGGTCGCGTACCGGAAGCTGGTGCGCGCATAGCGAGGTGAAGGCCAACGCTCGACTACCCGTCGGTCAGCATTCGTGGCAAGTTGATGGCGTGCCCGTACAACGATGACCGGAGCAACGGGAGCCGAAGACCATGGCCAAGCCGAATGGGATGTTCCGATACCTCGCTCTCGCCGTGCTCCTCGTCGCGGTTGCGGGCACGGCCGCCGCGCAACGACCGGAGCCCCGCGTCCTCGTCTTTTCCAAGACCGCCGGCTACCGGCACAGCTCCATTGAGGCCGGGATTGCCGCGGTGCAAAGGCTCGGCCGCGAAAATGGCTTCGCCGTCGAAGCGACGGAGGATGCCGGCGCGTTCTCCGAGCGGAACCTGAAGCGCTTCAGCGCGGTCGTCTTCCTCAACACCACCGGCGACGTTCTCGACGCGCGACAGCAGGATGCGTTCGAGCGCTTCATCCAGGCGGGCGGTGGCTGGGTCGGCGTCCATGCCGCGACCGACACCGAGTACGAGTGGCCATGGTACGGACGACTCGCCGGCGCGTACTTCGAGAGCCACCCCAACAACCCGAACGTCCGCACCGGCACCTTCCGCGTGCTCGACAAGAGCCATCCCTCGACCGAGGGACTGCCCGACCGATGGGAGCGGGAAGACGAATTCTACAACTTCAAGGCGATCGACCGCGACATCCGGGTGCTCGTCGACATCGATGAGACGAGCTATGAGGGCGGCACCAACGGTGCCCGCCACCCGATGAGCTGGTACCACGCGTACGACGGTGGCCGCGCGTTCTACACGAACATGGGGCACACCGAGGCAACCTTCTCCGAGCCGCTGTTCCTCCGGCACCTCCTCGGCGGGCTGCGCTACGCGATCGGCACGGCGCCGTTGAACTACGGACGGGTGCGTCCGGAGGAGAATCGGTTCTCGAAGGTCGTCCTCGCTGACAAGCTGAACGAGCCGGTCGAGCTCGCGGTGCTGCCTGACGAGCGAGTGCTCTTCATCGAGCGCCGGGGCGCCGTCAACCTGTATCGCCCGGCGACCGGGCAGTACACCAGGCTCGCGACGATTCCCGTCAGCACGCAGTACACCAAGGGCCAGCAGGGGGAGGATGGGCTCCTCGGACTGGCAGCGGATCCAGACTTCGCGAGCAACGGCTGGATCTACCTCTACTATTCTCCCGCGGGGCCCGAACCGAAGAACGTGCTCGCGCGGTACACGATGAAGGGGGACTCGCTCGATCTCGCATCGGGCGTGATTCTCCTGGAGGTCGCGGTTCAGCGAGACGAGTGCTGCCACACCGGCGGCTCGATCGCGTTCGACCGGCATGGCAACCTGTACGTCTCCACGGGCGACAACACCAACCCGTTCGCCACCGGCTACGCCCCCATCGACGAGCGACCAGGCCGGTCGCCCTGGGACGCGCAGAAGTCATCGGCGAACACGAACGATCTTCGGGGCAAGATTCTCCGTATCCATCCGGAGCCGAACGGCACGTACACGATCCCCGAAGGCAACCTCTTTCCGCAGGGCACGCCGCAGACCCGCCCGGAGATCTACACGATGGGTCACCGGAACCCGTATCGGATCGCGGTCGACAGGCGGACCGGCTTCGTGTACTGGGGCGACGTCGGCCCCGATGCGCCCACGGATTCCGCGGGGCGTGGGCCAGCGGGCCACGATGAGATCGGGCAGGCTCGTCGCGCCGGAAACTTCGGCTGGCCGCACTTCGTGGCGGACAACAAGGCGTATTTCGATGTCGATTTCGCGACGATGACGGCCGGGCCCCCGTTCGACCAGGCGCGCCCGAGGAATGCCTCGCCTAACAACACCGGCCGCGCCGAGCTGCCGCCGGCCGAGAAAGCATTCATCTGGTATCCGTACGGCCCGTCAGCGGAGTTTCCGCTCGTCGGCACCGGCGGTCGTACCGCGATGGCGGGTCCAGTCTACCATCGCGACGAGCTCCCCAACGCAGCGCGGCCCTTCCCCGCGTATTACGACGGCAAGCTCCTCATCTACGAGTGGATGCGCGGATGGATCATCGCCGTCACCATGGACGAACAGGGGAATTTCGTGTCGATGGAGCGCTTCATGGCGAGCCACAAGTTCAGCAACCCCATGGACATGGCGTTTGGTCCCAACGGCGACCTGTATATCCTCGAGTACGGGACCAGGTGGTTCCAGGGCAACGATGATGCGCGACTCGTCCGCATCGAGTACACCGCGGGGAATCGGAAGCCACTCGTCGCGGTCGGCGTCGACAAACCCGCCGGGGCGACACCGCTGACCGTGGCGCTCTCTTCCGCGGGCACCACGGATCTCGACGATGACGAGCTGCGATACGAGTGGCGTATCTCGCGCGCGAACGGGACCGCCGTGCGCACGCTCACCGGTCCCAATCCGACGTTCACCTTCGCGACGCCGGGCCTCTACACGGCGTCGCTCGTCGTCACCGACCCGGTGGGCGCCCGCGATTCGGCGAAGGTGCAGATCGCGGCTGGCAACGAGCCGCCGAGCGTGGACATCGATGTGGTCGAAGGCAACAAGACGTTCTTCTTTCCCCGCGTCCCCATCCGCTACGCCGTGCGTGTGACCGACCGTGAAGACGGCTCACTCCGGAACGGTCGGATTCCAGCGAGTCGCGTGGTCGTCACGGCGGCGTACCACACGCAGGGGCTCGTGATGAGCCAGGGCGGACAACAGGTGGCGGTTGTGCCGACGTCGCACGACGCGGGTCGGCGACTGATCGAGGGCGGTACCTGTCTTTCGTGCCATCAGGTCGACAAGACGTCCGTGGGTCCCTCGTACACGGCTGTGGCGCGCCGGTATCGCGGAGACACGGGCGCGACGGCGCGGCTCGTTAGGAAGGTCCGCGCCGGAGGATCGGGCGTGTGGGGCCAGGTGATGATGCCGGCGCACCCGCAGCTCTCCGAAGCGCAGGCGTCGGCGATGGTCGCATACATCCTGAGTCTCGGCCAGCCGCGCCCGCCCTCGCTTCCCGTGCGCGGCTCGTACGTGCCCGGCGCCGCGACGGACAGCTCGCCGCAGGGCGTCGTCGTACTGCGAGCCGCGTACACCGATCGCGGAGCGAACGGGATTCGCAGCGCGTCGGCGGAGAAGGCGGTCGTCCTCCGCGCACCGGTGGTCGTCGTTGCCCGCGGCGAACTGTCGGACGGCGTGGAGAAGTACAGTGGGCCGGAGGTGCCAGTCGAAGTGACGATCGGAAACCGGTCGGGCGCATTCGTTGGCTTCAGGCAGCTCGACCTCAGCGGGGTGTCCGCGATCGTCTTCTCGGCCGCGGCGCCGGTGCCTAACGTCAACAGCGCGGGCGGGAAGGTCGAGGTTCGGCTGGACTCGGCGACCGGCACCCTGGTGGGCGAAACGGAGCCCCTGCAGCCGCAGCCCGCGATGGCGGCGCCGGCGCGCTTCCGCGCAGCCCTCAGACCGACGGCGGGCGTGCACGACGTCTTTTTCGTCTTTCGAAACGAACAGGCCAGGGAAGGCCAGAATCTCTTTGTGTTGTTCACGGCGGCCTTCGTGAGAGACGAGGGGCGCGCCGCCGCGGGCGCAAGGCGATGACGCCGGCGGGCCGCCCGCCGCACGTCAACGCTTGGCGCGCGGTCCCGGAGGCTCGGCCAGGATTCCGGTCCTCATCCGCTTGAATGAGTAGCGCAGCAACTCATCGACGCCGATCGGCTCCGGGAGCTGGCCATCGATGGCGAGCATGGCGATGCCGTGCACGAGTGTCCAGGAGTACGTAGCCATGTGCACGGGGTCATCCTTGAGGAACACACCATCCCGCTGTAGCGCGGCGACGGCGTCCACGAGCGCCTGAAAGGCGCCCTGCGCTTCGATCGCCAGCTCCGGCTCCTTCGCGCGCGGATCGACGAACCCGCCGAAGATCACGCGATAGTGCGCCGGGTTGTCGACCGCGAAGCGAACGTAGGCGACGCCCATCGCATGGAAGGCCGCGTCTCCCCGGCCGCCTTCCTCCCACGCGGCTACGAGTCGCTGACGCAGCATGCCGAACCCTTCGGTGGCAACGGCCGCCAGGAGCGCGCGCTTGTCAGCGAAGTGTCGATAGAGCGCCGTACGCGAGACGCCGAGGCGAGCTCCGATGTCGCGAAGGGTCACGCCCTCGACGCCCTCGGTGCGGATGGTGGCGAGCGCCTCGTCGAGAAGGGCGCGGCGCAGGTTGCCGTGATGGTAGGAACGGGGCGACTTGCGCGCTGCCCGGGTAGGTGGAGGCATGGGAGCTCAAGTTACGCCGGGGGTGTTGACAATGTCAACATCGCATCGTAACCTATGTTGACACTGGCAACATTGGGAGCTCATTCATGAATTCGATGTCACGCACCGCTCCACCACACTCTCGCGCCGTCGCCTTCCTCGGTAGCCTCTGGCGCGGAAGTCCGCCGCTCACGTCGGTCGGCCTGGTGATGCTCGCGGTCGCCGTCCCTTCGCTGATCGGCGTGTTCGTCGACTCGCGAATCATTACCGGCGCCCCTGCCTGGCTCAAGCCATTCAAGTTCGCGATCTCGACCGCCGTCTACAGCCTGACCCTCGCGTGGATCTTCCAGTGGCTCACCGCGTGGCCGCGCGTCCGGCGCATCGTTGGCTGGACGACCGCGATCGTCTTCGTGCTGGAGGTGGCGATCATCGATCTGCAGGCGTGGCGCGGAACGACCAGCCACTTCAACGCGGCGACGACGCTCGATCGCACGCTCTTCTTCGTGATGGGCGGCGCCATCCTCCTCCAGACCCTCATCAGCGTGGCGGTCGCCGTCGCCCTCTGGCGCCAGCGGTTCGCCGATCGAGCGCTGGGATGGGCGCTGCGCCTCGGAATGACGCTGACCATTGCTGGCGCGATGACCGGATCGCTCATGACTCGCCCGACCGATGCTCAGCTGGCGGATCTTCGCGCGGGAAACCCGATGACAATCGTGGGCGCACATTCCGTCGGCGGCGTCGACGGCGGCCCCGGAGTTCCGGTGACCGGTTGGAGCCGAGAGCACGGCGATGTGCGCGTGCCGCACTTCGTTGGGCTGCACGCCATTCAGGTGCTGGCGCTGATCGCGGTCGGCCTCAGGCGCTGGCGCCGTCCCGAGGACGTTCGCGTTAGGGTCGTCGTTGCCGCCGCGGCCAGCTATGCATCGCTGTTTCTCTTGCTGCTGTGGGAGGCGCTGCGGGGACGGAGCATCGTCGCACCCGATGCGCTGGGAGTCGGATCGATGGCCATCTGGGCCGCGGTCACCATGCTCGGCCTCGGCTGGATCGCTCGGCGCTCCCGAAGTGCCTCGAACCATGGTCTGGATCGGATGGCGGTATGACGCCCGAACAGCTCTTTTCCGTTCTCAACACGATGACCGTGGCAGCGTGGCTTCCGCTCGTGTTCCTGCCGCGGAAGCGCTGGGCGACAACGGTCGTCCCGCTGGCATGGCCCTCCACGCTCGCGCTCATCTACGCCGTGGTGGTGGTTGCGACGGTGATGCAAAGCGAGGGCGGATTCTCATCGCTGGCAGCCGTGCGCGCACTGTTCGCCAACGATTGGGCGTTGCTCGCCGGCTGGACGCACTACCTGGCATTCGACCTGTTCGTCGGCGGATGGGAGGCTCGCGATGCACAGCGACGGGGCGTGCGCCATCTGCTGATAGTGCCTGCGCTGGTTCTGACCTTCCTCGTTGGACCGGGCGGCTTCCTGCTCTACCTCGCGCTTCGACGGTTCGCGCCTAACAGGGCGGCGCCCATTTTGGCCGTTGAATGAGGCTGGCGCGGTGCACCGCCCGGCCGAAGCAGGGCGCGTTGTTGGGCGAACCTAACCTGTGAAGATGCAATGGTTTGCGCGCGATGTCGATTTTGTCGCGTCTCGTTCGACGTCTAGGCAAGGCAAGCATCGGCCAGTGCCCCCACGGTAACCCACGAGGAGAATGCAATGAGCACGACGGAGACCGCCGCACCCACGATCAGAAACGCGGCCACCAAGCCCACGACGCCCCGCAAGCTTTTCGTCAACATTCCCGTCCGCGATCTTCAGCGATCGATTCAATTCTTCGAGACACTCGGCTTCGCTTTCAACACGCAGTTCACGGACGCCACCGCGACCTGCATGCTGGTCGGGGAGGACGCGTACTTCATGCTGCTCACGACCGAACGATTCCGGGATTTCAGCAAGCGGCCAGTCGGCGACGCGCGGAAGGAAACGAGCGCGCTCTTCGCGATCAGTGTGAATAGCCGAGAGGAGGTCGACACACTGGTTGGGAAGGCGGTCGGCGCTGGAGGAGCACGCGCGGCAGATCCTCAGGATCACGGATTCATGTATGCGTGGAGCTTCTACGACCTCGACGGCCACCATTGGGAGGTGTTCTGGATGGATCCCAGTGCAATCCAGAGCTGACACACACGGAGACCCGCAAATGTTCAACATTCGAATAAGGCCGCTGGGCCTCGTCCTATCGAGTGCGGCGCTGCTAATGGCGCCGTCGGTCGGCCATACGCAGGGCGCGAAGGCCGACGCGCGCACCACGCCCGCAGCGACGTCCACGCCCTCGAAGAAGGGCTACGTCCTCGCGAACGGCGTGAGCTACTACTACGAGATCCACGGTCGCGGCGAGCCGCTTCTCCTCCTGCACGGGGGACTCGGATCGATCGACATGTTCCGACCCGTCCTCCCGACATTCGTCAAGGAAAGGCAGGTCATTGTCGTCGATCTGCACGGACACGGGCGCACCGCGCTCGGTGAGCGTCCCATCGACCTCATCGACATCGGGAACGATCTGGCGATCGTGCTCACCCAGCTTGGGTACGAGAAGGTCGATGTGCTTGGCTACTCGTTTGGCGGGGGTGCCGCGTTCCGGCTCGCCGTTCAGCATCCCTCGCTGGTACGCCGACTGGTGGTTGCCTCGGCTCCGTACGCGCAGGACGGGTTCCATCCCGAGATGCTTCCGCAGCAGGCAGCGGTTGGCGCGGCGATGGCTGAGCAGATGAAGCAGACGCCGATGTACATCTCGTACGCCGCCGTCGCACCGAGGCCGCAGGATTTTCCCAGACTGCTCGACCGCATGGGTGAGCTGATGCGGAGGCCCTATGACTGGTCAGAAGACGTGAAAAAGCTCCAGATGCCGGTGATGCTCATTTACGGCGACGCCGACATGATCCGTCCCGACCATATCGTGCGCTTCTATCAGCTTCTAGGCGGCGGGCTGCGCGACGCGGGCTGGATGCGCGAGCACATGTCGAAGAACCGTCTCGCAATTCTCCCCGACCTCACGCACTACGAGGTGTTCATGTCGCCGCTGCTCGTGACGACCGCATTGCCCTTTCTCAACGGACAGAGCAATGCTCCTTCGTGGGCCAACCAGGTCAAGGACCAACGGTGATCGGTGCCCTCGTTAGGAGGTAACCCCTTCGCTTGACGGCCTTTGCGAACGTCCGTGCCTCGCGGCGCACTATGGTGTGGTTCATGCGATGGTCGCCGGAGCATTTTCTGGAGGTCTCATGCTCGGTACACGGACGTTCGCGAGGCTCGCGCTCGCCGCAAGCCTCACTGCCGTACTCGGTTGCGACGACGACCCCACCGGCCCAGGCACGGTTACGTTCCCGGAACTGCCGGCGGCGGTCGTCACCGGGTTCTGCGTGCGGGGGACCGCGCTCGTCGGTGACACGAAGTCCGGGATCATTGCGGACACGGACTGCGACGTCGCGGACATCAATCCCGGGGACGTGGGGTATTACGAGATCTGGCGCGTGCGCGTCGCGACCGCGCAAGATGTCACCTTCGATGCGAATTCGACGTTCGACAACTTCCTTGCGGTGCTGCGAGTCAACTCCGTCTCCGCAACGGATATCGACGCCACGGTCATCGGACAGAACGACGATCGCTCGCCAGGCAGCAATACCAACGCGCTCGTGACGGTGAGGCTGCAGCCCAACATCGACTACGCCGTCATCGTGTCGGGCTTCGACTACGAAGAGACGGGATCGTATTCGCTTGCCATTCGGTAGTATTGTAAAGTCGGTGGACCGGCGGCCGCCAACGCGTAGTTGACGATCCCGGCCATTTCTCCTAGCTTGCGATCCATGAGCACGACCATTCGCCATCATCGCGCGCACCACCTCCACGGCCCGACGGGTCGGGGCGACGCGCGCGCATGCGGATGACCGTGTAACGGCTCCTGAGCGCACCGTACGCTGCGGCCCGTCCCTCCCGGACGGGCCGTTTTTCTTTTTCGGTCACCCCCATGCTCGAACGACGAACGACTTCGCGACTGCGCATCGCGCTCCCCAACAAGGGACGCCTGACCGATGACGTGCGCGCACTCTTTTCCGACGCGGGGCTCGAGCTTCGCGCCGCCGGCGAGCGCGCGCTCGTCGCATCGCTCGGCGGCGACTTCGAGGCGATCTTCGTCCGGGCCCAGGACATCCCCGAATTCGTTGCCGATGGCGCGGCGGATGTGGGCGTCACGGGGTGGGATCTGGTGCGGGAGTCGGAGCGCGACCTCGAGTCGGTGCTCGACCTCGAATGCGGCCGCTGCCGGCTCGTCGTCGCCGCGCGCGAGGAGAGCGGAATCACCACCCTCGACGATATCGCCGGCAACGGGAACGGCGGTCCTCGCGTCGCCACGGCCTTTCCACGCATCACCGAGCGCTACTTCGCCGACGCATGCCTTCCGATCACGATCGTGCCGGTGAGTGGGGCGGCCGAAATCGCTCCTCACCTCGGGATCGCCGACATCGTGACCGATCTCGTCTCCACCGGCTCCACCCTTCGCGTCAATCAGCTTCGCGAGATCGCGACCATCCTCGAGTCCACCGCCCGGCTCATCACGGCGCCGAACGTCGCGGAGTCACCGCGTCGGCGGGCGATCGAGGAGCTCGTCACCGCCCTCGAATCGGTGCTTCGCGCGCGCGGCAAGCGATACGTCATGGCGAACATGCCACGCGCCGCGCTCGATCAGGTGCGACGCGTGCTGCCGGGGCTCAACGGGCCGACGGTGATCGACATCCTGAACGGGGGCGATTTCGTCGCGGTGCACGCCGTCGTGGCGCAGGACGCGATCTATCGCACCATCGCCGACCTCAAGGCACTGGGCGGGCAGGGTATTCTGGTCACGCGCATCGAGCGGGTGATGCCATGAAGGCGCCTACGCGGAAACCGCTCTTCGCGGTGCGCGGCGCGGTTGCGGATCTCGACACGCGCGAGGCGAGGAATCTGCTCGACCGCGGATTCACCACCGATCCAATGGTCCGTGACCGCGTCTCGACGATTCTCGCACGTGTCTGGGAAGAACGCGACGCGGCTCTGCGCGGGCTCGCCCGCGAGCTCGACGGCGTGGACCTCGACGAGCTCGAGGTGCCTCGCGAGCGATGCACCCGCGCACTCGCGGCCCTCGACCCGGAGCTGCGCCGGGTGTTACAGCGCGCAGCCGAAAACATCACCCGCGTTCACCGCGCAATCCCGGTGGCTGCGATGGAGGTCGAGCCGGAGCCCGGGATCATCATCGGCCGGCGCCCCGATCCGCTGCACCGGGTTGGCGTCTACGCACCGGGCGGGCGTGCGGCGTATCCGAGCTCCGTCCTCATGGGCGCGATTCCCGCGCGCGTCGCGGGCGTGCGGGAGATTACGCTCTGTTCGCCGCCGTCGCGCGGTACTGGTCTCCCGTCGGAGATCGTCCTGGCCGCTGCGGCGCTTGCCAGTGTAGACCGCGTGTTCGCCCTGGGCGGTGCCGGCGCGATCGGCGCGATGGCGTACGGGACCGAGAGTGTCGAGCGCGTCGACCGCATCGTCGGTCCTGGTAACGCCTACGTCGCCGAAGCGAAGCTCCAGGTCAGAAACACCGTCGCCACCGATTCTCCGGCGGGGCCGAGCGAGCTGCTGATCATCGCGGACAGGAGTGCCGATCCCGAGCTCGTTGCCCGCGAGATGCTCGCGCAGGCGGAGCACGATACCGACGCGTGCGTGGTCTGCATCATGATCGATGGGGCCGCGCCAGACCTCGTCGAGGGCGCGGTGCGCTCACGGCTCGTCGATCAGCCGCGCGCGATGATCATCGCGTCCGCGCTGGCGACTCGCGGCGCGCTTCTCACGGCACCGACCGCCGACGAAGCGCTTGCGTTCGCTGAGCGATATGCGCCGGAGCATCTGCTTCTCGCGGTGCGCGACGCCGAGGCGCTCGCGCGCCGCGTTCGCAACGCCGGCACCATCTTCGTCGGTGCCTCGTCATCCGTGACGTTCGGAGACTACATGACCGGCGCCAATCACGTGCTGCCCACCGGCGGGCTTGCCCGCTGCTACTCGGGGCTGTCGACGCTGGACTTCGTGCGCTGGACGACGTACCAGCGCGTGACGCCCGCCGCCGCCGCACGGCTCGCCGACGACGTCGCACGATTCGCTGAATCGGAGCGGCTCACCGCTCACGCAGACGCCGCCCGAATGTGGTCCACCCCAGCGAACGTCGAGGTGATGCAATGACGACGTCCCTCGAGCTCGCGCGCGCGGCATACCGCGAGGTCTCGCTCTACACGGTCGAGTCCGATCCCTGCGCCGTCGATGTGAGCGACAACACCAACCTGTGGGGCTCGCCTCCAGCGGCGCGGCGGGCGTTGACCGAGGTGACCGATGACGGCTTTGCACGCTACCCGTCGGCCTATGCATCGAAGCTGAAGGATGCGCTGGCCCGGTACGCGGGGGTGGGCGCCTCGTGCATCGCCACGGGGTGCGGATCCGACGACATCCTCGACTCGGCGATCCGCGCCTTCGCCGAGCCGGGCGATCGAATCGCGTTCTGCGTGCCCACGTTCGCGATGATCCCGATCTTCGCTCGCCTGAACGGCGTAGAACCGGTGACGGTGCCGATGACGGGGGCATGGGACATCGATCCGGATGCCCTGGCCGGAACGGGCGCGCGCGTCATCTACGTGTGCTCGCCGAACAATCCCACGGGCACGATGGCCTCGCGAGACGCGATCGAACGACTCGTTGCCCGCGCGTCCGGCATCGTCATCCTCGACGAGGCCTATGCGGAGTTTGCGCGGAGCAGCTGTCTCGATCTCGCGATGGTGAACGATCGCGTGCTCGTCGTCCGCACCCTGTCGAAGGCATTCGGCCTGGCGGGACTTCGTGTGGGATACGCCGTCGGCGCGCCGGCGCTGGTGGCCGAGGTGGAGAAGTCACGCGGCCCGTACAAGGTGAGCGTGATGGCGGAGCGCGCCGCGGTCGTGGCGCTGGAGCACGATCAGGGATGGATCGCCGACCGGGTGGTCGACGCCTGTGAGAGCCGGGAGCGGCTTGCAGAACGCTTGCGGGCGCTTGGTCTCACGCCGCTGCCGTCTCGAGCGAACTTCGTGCTGGTTCCGGTCGTGAACGCGCCGGGCGTCGCGAGCGACATGCGCGCGCGGGGCGTTGCCGTCAGGGCATTTCAGGGGTTGGCGCTCGTCGGCGATGCGTTGCGCATCACCGCCGGTCCAGCACCCATGATGGACCAGGCGCTCGTCGCGCTCGAGGAGGCGCTCCGATGCGCGTGACCATTCTGGACTACGGCGCGGGAAACCTGCACTCTCTTGCCAAGGCGCTCGACGATGGCACGTCGGCGGTGCGGGTCGACGCCGATCCGATCGGGGCGCTGAGTACCGATGTGCTCGTTCTTCCCGGAGTCGGTGCCTTCGGCCACGCTGCCTCACGACTGGCACCTGCGCGGGCGGCGATTCGCGACGCGATTCAGGAGGGACTCCCGTGTGTTGGGATCTGCCTCGGCATGCAGCTGCTCTTCAGTGAGAGCGATGAGGGCGACGGCGCCGGCCTGGATGTCATCGACGGACGCGTCACGCGCCTTCGCGCTCGCCGCGTCCCCCACATTGGCTGGGCGATGATCGACGAGTCGAGCGATTCCGCCTTCACACGCGCGCCGCTGGACGTCGCCTACTACGCGAACGGATTCGCATGCCGGCCCACGCGGCCCGACGTCGTGCGCGCCTGGAGCGTGCACGAGAACGACCGCTTTCCGGCGATGGTGCGCGCGGGAAGCGCCGTCGGAGTGCAGTTTCATCCGGAGAAGAGCTCGCGTGCAGGGGTGGCATTTCTACGGGCATTGGTTCGGGACGCTGGGGCATGATCGCGATTCCGGCAGTGGACCTGCGCGGTGGCGCCTGCGTGCAGCTGGTGGGAGGCTCGTATGACCACGAGCGGCTCCGCTTCGACGATCCGATCGGTGTCGCGCGCGGCTGGGCACGAATCGGCTTCTCGCGGCTGCACCTCGTCGATCTCGACGCGGCAACGGGGCGTGGATCGAACGAGGATCTGGTCGCCGAGCTGCTGCGTGATCGTGAGGCGAGCATTCAGGTGGGCGGCGGCGTGCGGAGTGGAGACGATATCGAGCGCCTGCTCACGCAGGGCGCCGACCGGGTGGTGGTGGGGACGCGCGCCATCGAAGAGCCCGGGTGGATCGACGCGATGTCGTCGCTCTTCCCCGGTGAGCTCGTCGTCGCCGCCGATGTGCGCGATCGCCGCGTCGTCACGCGCGGATGGGAGCGCACGCTCGCCCGCAACGTGATCGACGTCGTGGAGGAGCTGAATGCCCTCCCGCTCGCCGCCATCATGGTGACGGCGGTGCATCGCGAGGGGCAGCTCGCGGGGACCGACCTTTTTCTCATGGAAGATGTGGCGGACGCCAGTGAGCACCCCGTATACGCCTCGGGGGGCATCACGACGTACGCTGATCTGCGTGCGCTCGAGGATCGCGGGCTTGCTGGCGCCATTGTCGGCATGGCGCTGTATACGGGCGTACTCGACGCCCGGCTCATCGCCGAAGAGTTCGCGGAGGAGTTCGTCGAATGACCGTCCTCACGAGGGAGACGCGGGAGACCCGCGTGCGCGTCGAGATCAGGCCGGGGCCGGGGGAAGGCACGATCGATACGAGCGTGCGCTTTCTCGATCACATGCTCGCCACGCTCGCGCGTTACTCCGGGCTGGAGCTGTCGGTCAGTGCGCGGGGAGATCTCCCCCATCATCTCATCGAGGACACGGCCATCGCTCTTGGCGCCGCGCTCGAGCAGTTTCGGCCCGCGCGCATTGCGCGATATGGTGACAGAACGATTCCCATGGACGACGCACTGGTGCACGCGTGCATCGACCTCGGGGGTCGGCCCTTCTATCGCGGCCCGCTGCCGAGCACGCTCTACGATCACTGGATGCGCTCCTTCGCCGACCATGCGCGCGCGACGGTGCACCTGCGCGTGCTGCGTGGACGCGACCGCCATCATGTGATCGAGGCCGCGTTCAAGGCGCTCGGTCTCGCGTTGCGCGACGCGCTCGTCGTGAACGAGGGTGGCATGAGCACGAAGGGAGATGTCTCGTGGAAGGATCAGCTCCTGCAAACGCCGGAGTCGTAATGCTCACCCGACTCATTGTCTGCCTGGACATGCGTGATGGGCGCGTCGTGAAGGGCGTTCAGTTCGAGGGATTGCGTGACGTCGGTGATCCGGTCGAGTTGGCGGCGCGCTATGAGATCGAGGGGGCAGATGAAGTGGTCTTCCTCGACATTTCGGCGAGCGTCGAGGGGCGGGCGACCCTTCTCGGGACGGTGCGTCGCGCCGCCGACGTGTTGTTCGTGCCGTTGACGGTGGGCGGAGGTGTGCGGAGCGTCGACGACGTGGCCCAGGTGCTTCGCGCCGGGGCGGACAAGGTGAGCATCAACACGGCCGCGATCGCACGTCCGGCCCTGATCACCGAATGTGCCGAGCGTTTCGGCTCACAGTGCGTCGTGGCGAGCATCGATGCGCGAAAAGCGGGTGACCGGTGGCGGGTCTGGACGCACGGCGGCAGCGTCCGCACCGAGCTCGACGCGATCGAATGGGCGCGAGAGTGTGTCGCCCGCGGGGCAGGGGAGATTCTGCTCACGAGCATCGATCGCGACGGCGCGCGGCGGGGCTACGATCTCGCGCTGACCCGCGCGGTGGTGGACCACGTGTCGGTTCCGGTGATTGCGTCAGGGGGTGCCGGCTCCGCGGAGCATGTGCGCGATGCGGTCCTCGAGGGTGGTGCCGACGCGGTGCTGGTCGCCGGCATCCTGCACGACGGGCTGACGACGGTGCGCGAGCTCAAGGATGTCCTCGTGCGCGCACACATTCCCGTGCGGGCGGTCGCATGACGCACGTGACGACACAGCGGGCGCTGCTCGACGCGGTGCACGAGGCGGCGCGCGTCGCGGGCGACGTCGCGATGCGGCACTATCGGACGTCGCTGGCGATCGAATCGAAGTCGGATGGGTCCCCGGTCACGATCGCCGATCGTGAAGCGGAGGCCGCGGTGCGCGAGTGGATCACTCGTCGCTTCCCCGAGGACGGGATCGAGGGTGAAGAGCTGGGGGTGCTGCGGCCCGACGCGCAGCGTCGCTGGGTCATTGATCCCATCGATGGGACGAAGACGTTCGTGCGCGGCGTGCCGCTGTGGGGAACGCTGGTGGCGATCGTCGAGGGAATGGACGTGCTGGCCGGCGCCGCGTTTTTTCCGGCGGTCGATGAGATGGTCGTCGCCGCGCGCGGGGAGGGGATGTGGTGGAACGACGCCCGGTGCTGCGTGTCGCGCATCGATCGGCTGGAACGGGCGACCATCCTCACGACCGATGAGCGGTTCCGCGATGACGACGCCAAGCGCAGCGCATGGCGGCGCTTGACTGATCGCGCGCTGGTGAGCCGCACGTGGGGCGACTGTTACGGCTACCTGCTCGTGGCGACTGGCCGCGCCGAGGTGATGGTCGATGGCTCGATGCGGGCGTGGGATGCGGCGGCGCTCGCACCGATCATCGAGGAGGCAGGTGGCGTCTTCACCGATTGGACGGGCGCCCGCACCGCGTTCGGTGGCAATGCGATCGCGACCAATGCGGCGCTCGCGGTCGAGACGCGAGGGCTGCTGCTCCGTTCATGACGCTGACCCTTCCGGTGCTCGACTTCTCCAAGGGCGACGGCGTCGTCATCGTGGTGACGCAGGACGCCCGAACCGGTGCCGTTCTCATGGTCGCGCAGGCCGACCGTGAAGCGCTCGAGCGCACGGTCGCGACCGGGGAGATGCACTACCGCTCGCGCACGCGCGGGCTGTGGCACAAGGGGGCGACGAGCGGGAACGTGCAACGCGTCGTCTCGCTTCACGCTGACTGCGATGGCGATGCCGTGCTTGCGCGTGTCGTCCCCGCGGGCCCTGCGTGTCACACGGGCGCCGGAACGTGCTTCGGGGTGAATGAGGCGCCGAGATCCGGCAGCACCGTGCTCGACCGTCTCGACCGAACGATCGCGGCTCGCGCCGCCATGACCGACGACGACCGAGAGAGCTACACCCGTCGGCTTCTCGTCGATCGCAACCTGCGACTCAAGAAGCTCGGTGAAGAGTGCGCCGAGCTGCTGACGGCGTGCGCCGACGGGGACCGCGACCGCGCCGTCGAAGAAGGGGCGGATCTCGTCTATCACACGCTCGTCGCGCTTCGTGCCCTGGGCGCCTCGCTCGACGATGTGTGCTCGGAACTGGCGCGACGGGAGCGACCCTGACCCGGGCGCGGCCTCGTGCAGGCCACCGCCGGCCCCTGTCGCGCGGCGGCTCCTTTTTCGGCCGGCTTCTCGCTGTCCTCCTGACCTGTTGGCTGGTCGTCGCCGCGATCATTGCTCCCGCCATTCCGGGAGGATGGACGGCGATGGCGCTCGCGATGCTCGTGCTCACCGGGCTTCCGCTCGCGGCGTTCCTCCGGCGCCAGCGGCGGCGTGAGACTCCGGGAGTGCTCGTCAGGCTCTTCGTCTACCGTCCGTTCTGGTACGCGCAGCTTCTCGTGCTGCTGGCTGGCGCGGCAGGCCTCGCCGGACTCGTGCTCGGCGCGCCCTTCGACGCCAGCGGAGCCCTGGCGCGATGGATGGTGGCAGGGGCTGGCGTGGTGTACGCGTTGGGGGTGTTTGCCGGATGGATCGGATCGCGCTGGCTGCACGTACGGCGGCTCACCGCGAGCTTCCCCCGCCTGCCATCCGCGCTCGAAGGTTTGAGGATCGTTCAGCTCTCCGACCTCCACATCGGGCCGCAGACCTCGCGCCGCTTTCTCGAGCGCGTGCGCTCGGCGGTGGCGGCCGCGGGCGGCGACCTCATCGCGGTCACCGGCGATCTCGTGGATGATCACGCGCTGGACAGCGCGCATTATGCCAGCGCGTTAGGTGAGCTCGCCGCCCCGCTCGGTGTCTTTGTCGTGCCCGGCAATCATGACGTCTACGCCAACTGGCCGGCTGTGCGTGCCGAGCTGGCACGTCTGCCGGTGACGATTCTCGTGAACGAGTCGCGCGTGGTGCAGCGCGGCGACGCATCGTTCGCGGTCGCCGGAACGGGCGATCCGGCCGGCCGCTGGATCCCCGCGTCGGACGCCGCGCCCGACATCGACGCCGCCCTTCGCGATGTCGCCCCCGCCACCTTCACCATCGCGCTTGCCCACAACCCCTCGCTCTGGCCCGCGCTCGCCGACCGCGGCGTCGACCTCACGCTGAGTGGGCACACCCACTGGGGCCAGCTCGCGCTCCCCGCCTTCAAGTGGAGCCTGGCCGGTCTCTTCGTCGATCATGCCATGGGGGTGGTTACGCGCGACGCCTCGCTGCTGTACATCCACCCGGGCACGGGATTCTGGGGAATTCCGTTCCGAATCGGCGCGCGTCCGGAGGTCACCATCATCGAGCTCAGACGCGGCGCGCACGTGGAGCTTGGTCCCGTCAGCGGATGACGACACCCGGTCCAACACGCTACGATCGTATGACGTACCGCCGGTGCGGCCGCAGCGGCCTCGAGCTGCCGGCGGTCTCACTCGGCCTGTGGCACAATTTCGGGAGCGTCGATCCGCCTGACGAGGCGCGCGCCATGATCCGGCGAGCGTTCGACCTCGGGATCACCCATTTCGACCTCGCCAACAACTACGGGCCAGACCCGGGCACGGCCGAGGAGACGTTCGGCCGCGTCCTGCGCCGCGACCTCGCGAATCACCGTGATGAGCTCATCATCTCGACCAAGGCTGGCTGGCGCATGTGGCCCGGGCCGTATGGCGATCACGGCTCGCGAAAGTATCTGCTTGCCAGTCTCGACCAGAGCCTCGCGCGAATGCAGCTCGACTACGTCGACATCTTCTACCATCACCGTCCCGATCCCGAGACGCCGGTGGAAGAAAGCATGCTCGCGCTCGACCAGGCGGTGCGACTGGGCAAGGCGCTGTACGTGGGCATCTCGGCGTACGATCCGCAGCAGACGCGGGATGCGATGAAGATTCTTCGCGAGCTGCGCACGCCGTGCATCATCCATCAGCCGCGCTACAGCATGCTCGACCGCCGCATCGAGGACGGCCTGCTCGAGGTCCTCGCCGACGAGGGACTGGGCTGCATCGTCTTTTCCCCGCTGGCGCAGGGGCTGTTGACGAACCGATATCTGCGCGACATTCCCGCCGGCTCGCGGGCGAGCAAGGAGCACGGAGCACTCAGGCCGGGTGCGATCACCGATGAGCGTCGCGCGCAGCTCGTGAAGCTTACCGAGGTGGCCACCGCTCGAGGCCAGAGCCTTGCACAGCTCGCCATCGCATGGGTGCTGCGCCACGACACCGTGACGTCGGCGCTCATCGGAGCCAGCCGGGTGTCGCAGATCGACGACGGGGTGGCAGCGCTCGACCAGCTGGCGTGGTCGGACGACGAGCTGCGCGCGATAGATCAAATACTCGCCGCGAAGGAACCAGGTCCTGCTTCCAGGAGCGTTGCACAACGTGCCTAGACAAGGAGCGCGTACGACGTGACCGACCCGTCTGATTCCGGGCTACGACCATGGTCCGCGGGGCCGAGCGCGAAGGCGAGGAACGCCGTTCAGCGCTCCGTCACTGCGTTGCTGGACGAGCTGGCGCCTGAGCGGGTCCTGACGCGCGGGGAGCGCATACGCCTGCCCGTCGAGCAGCACCGGACTCCCACCGGATGCGTGCTTCAGGCCGCGACGGTGGCGGTGAGCGTCTCCTGGTTCGCGGAGGCGTCGCCGGACGCTGCACTCGGCGAGCTGCGCGTCATCGTCTGGCGCGGAACGGTGTCACGCCGCGGGTCCAAACGTGAAAGCGCGACGATGGTCAGAGAAGTCGTCCTGCATCCCCTGGAGCGGCCGTTGGAGGATTGCCTGTGGCGGGCGACGGACGGCACCGAATACGACACCGCCGCCCTGGCTGCGTACTGCATTGCATTGCTGGAGGACCAGATGCGCGCCGACCATGGCTGAGTTCACGAACCGCGACCGTGCGGTCGGTCAGTGGGTGCTCGCGACGCTGTTTGCGATTGCCGCCATCGCCGCCGCGGCGTGGAGCTGGCGGCTGATTCGCGCGGAAGGCTTTACGGTGAGGTCCGCGATCTGGCTGCTCGCGCTCCTCGGCTTCATCTCCCTGGCCTGGCGAAGCGCGCGCGCCGCCAGCCTCGCCGGTCGAGGAGCGCCGCCGCGACCCTAACGAGACGCGCCGTCAGCGCTCGCCCGACGCGACAATCGAGCGGACCAGCTCACTCGCGGCATCCGCGCCCCGACGGATGTCGATCGCGGCCGGAGCGCCAAGGCGCAGCCACACGCCCCCGCTGCCGGTGGTGAGCGCGGGGGGTTGCGGATGCAGGAACAGTCCCGAGGCGTCGATCGTGTCGATGGCCACGACCTCGCGCAGGTCGCCGACATCGCGCACTCGTGGCCCCGTGCGGGCCAATGCATCCTCGTAGGTGAGGGCGATGTCGGCGCGCAGAGGCGACATGCCAGGAAGGACCACCTGTCCGCCGACGATGAGGACGTCGCTGGCGCCACCGCGGTTGCCCGGGAGCGATTCGTACGCATTCGGATTGACGCTGGCATAGCTGCCGGTTGCGATCGCATCGAGGGCGGCGAGCAGAGCCGCGACGTTGAGTGCGCGCAGCCGCTGCTTCTCCGGATCGTCAGGCAGCGCGCCGCTCTCGATGAGCACGGTACTCGTTCCCCACTGCTGCATCAGATCGCCAAAGGCGCGCGGATTGAAGGTGTCGTCGTATCGCGCGATACGCCCGGAAATCTCATCACCGAGGGTGTGCGCGATCACCGCGGCCACCAGCCGGGCTCGGGCTCGCACGTCATCATAGCGGCGATCGTTGGAGAAGGGAGGCGCGAGGAGCGCGATGCCAACCTGTCTGCCGCGCGGTCCCGCGAGAACACGCGCGCCCTGATCGTGGAGGTTGAATCCAAAGTCCGGCCGAATGCGATCGCGCAGACCCTTCAGCGCCCGCCCCTCAGGCGTCGCCAGCTGCCGCGCATCACGATTGATGTCGATGCCGGCCGCGTTCTCCCGCTGAAAGAGCTCGGCCCCGTCCGGATTGAGCATCGGGACGAAGACGATCGTCAGTCGCTCCCGCAGCCGCTCCCGCAAGGGATCGCTTGTCGCCTCGGCGAGAAAACGAAAGATGTCCCCAAGGGCCATCGTCGCCGTGGCCTCGTCCCCGTGCATCTGAGACCAGAGCAGCACGGTCGTAGATCCCGTGCCGAACGTGACCGACCGGATGGGTCGTCCCTGGAGCGACCGTCCCACCTCGTCGGTGCGTAATCCGCCCGAGGAGATGGAGGGCTGAATGGCCCGCCAATACACCTCCTGGCTGAAGCGCCGGCCGGTGATGGCGGCAACGCGATACTGCTCGGCGACTCGCAAGCCGTGCGACACCGGCAGCAGCGCGGCCGCGGGCGATGGAGCCCCGTTTGTGGCTGGTGCAGCGTTCGTCGCACAGGCGGCGATACCGGCGAGGAACAGGGTCGCGGGCCGAGATCGGAGAGATTGAAATCTTTTCACAGGCGAGGGTTGACGACCTCATAAGTGTGCGTGGCGCCAAGCCGTTGCACCAGCACCGGCGACCGTATCCCCGCTGTGGGGTCATGCGTCCTCTATCGAGGCGGATTCGCCACCTCCTCGCCACCCATTCGCTCGCAAATGTCCCTCTGCGATCACTGCGAAACCGAGCTTCCCGACGCCGCACGCTTCTGCTTCGTCTGCGGCCGCGATGTCGTTCCGAGCGCCGCGGCGTCGAGCAAGGCGCATCATGCGCCCGATTCGATCAGCAAGCTCAGGGATCACCTGGCGAAGAGTCTCGACGGCCGGTACAAGCTCCGCGAGCTCCTTGGCGCCGGCGGCATGGGGGTCGTCTTTCGGGCTGACGATCTCAGCCTCGGCAGACCGGTAGCGGTCAAGGTGCTGCCCACCGAGCTCTCGAGCGACAAGAACATCGTCGCGCGCTTTCGCCGGGAAGCGAAGACGGCTGCCAGCCTCGACCACCCTGGCATCATCCCGGTGCTGTCGGTCGAGAGCGACCAGGGATTGCACTACTTCATCATGAAGTACATCGCCGGGCAAACGCTCGAAGCGACGCTGCGGGATGGGCCGCTTCCCGTTCCACTCGCGGTGCAGGTGCTTCGCGAAGCGGCGGCGGCGCTCGGCTATGCACACCGGCGTGGGGTCGTCCATCGCGATGTGAAGCCGGCGAACATCATGCTCGAGGATGAGCGTGTCACGCTCACCGACTTCGGCATCTCGAAGGTCGAGTCGACGGCCTCGAGCAGCGCAACGACGGCGGCGCGATTGACGGACCTTGGTACCGTCGTCGGCACGCCCGCGTACATGGCGCCCGAGCAGGCGATCGGTCAGCCCGTCGATGGGCGCACCGACCAGTACGCGCTCGCGGTGGTCGGCTTCGAGATGCTGGCGGGGAAGGTTCCATTCGATGACATCACGCCGCACGCGATCATTCAGCGCCACATCAACAATCTGCCGCCGGACCTGGCGGGTCTGCGGCCCGATGCGCCGCGACACGTCGTGGCGGCGATCTCCCGCGCGCTCTCGAAGGCGCCGTCGAATCGCTTTCCAACGATGGAGGAGTTCGCCGCCGCGCTCAGCGGTGCGGGATCTCGCGGGACCGCCAATCTCGAGTTCACGGTGCCGGTCGCCAACGTGACCGAGACAACGCCACGGGCCAAGCCAGCGTCGAAAGGCAGCCGCCTCGGGCGGTGGGCGGCTGTCATCGCGCTGTTGCTCGCCGGTGTTGGAGCCGCGGCGGCCTGGGCGCGTACCCGGGAAACACCGACGCGGGCGGCGGAGGTCGCGCCATCATCTGCGGAACGGCCCCGCGAGACACGTCGCCGGTCGGTCTCGTTCACCGTCGAATCAAAGCCGAGTGCGACCGTCTACATCAACGATGTCCGCGTCGGCGAGACACCGCTGGCCGGGCACAGGCTCCTCGTCGGTCGCGAGTATCAGATTCTCGTCGTGCGGGCGGGATATCGCCCGAAGCGCGAGACCATCACGACGACGGGCACATCGCCGGTCAAGCGAAGCTACGTACTGGAGCGCTCCAGACGCCGTTAGGCGATCTGCAGTCCGAGGTGGAAAGTCCCGCTGTACCCCTCACCCACTTCCGCGACGTCCAGCATCAGCTGGTTGCCGTTGCGCCGGAAGATGCCGTCGCCCTCGTTTCGCACCGTACGCTGACCCTTGCTCACATACGGCTCACGCGCATGCACCCGATCCGTGAGCGCGTCGTCGAAGTAGAGCTGTGACGTGAACTCGTGGCCACGCGGTGCGGACGGCTCCGTCCGCACCTTGAAGTGCGTGTGGACGGTTCGCCCGCGGTACCAGCCCGGATAGATCGTCATGAAGCGTGCGGTCCCCGTGGCGTCGGTCACCTGATACCCGCGGAGAAAGAGCTGGCCGGTCGTGTCGAACGATGGGTCTCGCACTCCCGAGTACACGCCATCCGCATCGCACTGCCACAGATCGACGCGCGCGCCGGGCAGCGGCGTGCACGCGCCGCCGGTTCCGATGCGTGACACCACGATCGCGATCTGCAGAGGCGCACCCCCCTTGATGGTGCCGTTCTCGGGATCGGATCGAATGTCGGAGCGATCGAGGCGGCCATCCACGAAGTACGGGCCCTCGGTTTGCTCCGGGCGAACGACGCACGACGGCAGCACACTCCCGGCCGCCGCTCCGCCCTGTGCGACTTCGCGAGAAGGCCTGCATCCCGCGAGTGCCGCGATGCCCGAGGCGCCGAGGAGCGCGAGAATCTCCCGGCGTGAGAGCAGCCTGCCGACCTGAATGTCGTCGCGGTCCATGGTCCTCCTGGCAAAGGCGGTCGTTCGGGCACAAACTGTGGTCGTCGCCGCGAATCCGCCATGCCAGCCCTGCGCCGCCCGCCCGGCCCCAAAGGCCACTTCCTCCTCGGCAACCTGCCCGAGCTGGGCAGCGACATCCTCGAGCTCTTCGCGTCATGCGCGCGCGAGCATGGGGAGGTCGCCTTCCTGAGCCTCGCGGGATGGCCGGCGTTCGTGCTCAGCAATCCCGAGCACATCGAGCAGGTCCTGGTGACCGACCACAAGAACTTCATCAAGCACACGTTCTTCTGGCGACACGTCCGGGGGATCTTCGGCAATGGGCTGCTCACCAGTGAGGGCGACTTCTGGCTTCGTCAGCGCCGTCTCGCGCAGCCGTCGTTCCACCGGGATCGCATCGCGGCCTATGGCGACGTGATGGTGAGCTACACCGAGCACGCCCTCGACCAGTGGCGAGACGGCGACACGCTCGACGTGCATCACGAGCTCATGCGTCTCACGCTGCTGATCGTCGCGAAGGTGCTCTTCGATGCCGACGTCGCGCAGGAAGTGGAAACGATCGGCGGCGCGCTCGACGATGCGACGAAGGAGATCGCCTCTCGATTTCGCCGGCCCTTTCGCATTCCCGACGCGATTCCGATTCCCGGGAATCTCCGGTACAAGCGGGCCGTTCGCCGGCTCGACGGCGTGGTCCATCGCATCATCGACCAGCATCGCGACCACGATGGGCGTGGGGACCTGCTCGGGATGCTCATGCAGGCGCGCGATGACGAGGGTCGTCCCATGACCACCGAGAAGCTCCGCGACGAGGCGATCACCATCCTTCTCGCCGGCCACGAGACGACGGCGATCGCACTGTCGTGGACGTGCTATCTGCTCTCGAAGCACCCGGCGGTGGCGGAGAACATCCACACGGAGCTCACCGAGGTTTTGGGGAGCACGCGGGCGCCGGCCGTCGCCGATCTGCCACGCCTGCGATTCACCGAGATGGTGGTCATGGAGGCGATGCGGCTCTATCCCCCGGCGTACGCGTTAGGCCGCGAAGCGGTGAACGATTGCCGCATCGCCGGCTACGAAGTCGCTGCGGGGACATCGATCTTCATCAGTCCCTGGGTCGTGCATCGCGATGCGCGCTGGTTCGATCGTCCCGAGGAATTCCTTCCGGAGCGGTGGGCGGGAAACGCGGCGCAGCGGTTGCCCAGGTTCGCCTATTTCCCCTTCGGCGGCGGTCCGCGCATCTGCATCGGGAACCGATTCGCGATGATGGAAGCGGTGTTGCTCCTCGCCTGCATCGTGCGGCGATTCCGGCTGGTGCTGGATGACGAAAAGGGCGTAGCGCTGTTTCCGACGATCACGCTACGCCCCGCGAACGGGATCAGGATGACGGTTCGTCGCCGACGCTCAGTCTGAGCGTTTCTTTCGCGGCAGACCGCCCCGTCCTCTCGTCGTGTTGTCCGCGCGGTGCGAGCGGCTTCCGGTGACGCCGTGAAGGTTGCCGGTGTTGTCACTCGGTCCATCGCCGGTCTTCCCGTGCTGATGGTCCTTCGCGAACCGTGTGCGCTCGCTGTTCTTTTCCCCTTCATCATGCTGTTGACGATCTTCGACGAGGCGGCGCTTGCCTTCTCGCGCGGCCCGTACGCGTTTGCGCTCGACGATTTCCTTGACTGGCTCTGCCGGTGGCGCCTCGTGCAGCTGCTCGACGAAGCGCGCGTGCGTACGCGGCCCGTGTTGCCCTTCGGCGTGCATCGATCGCGGGTCTCTACGCTTGCCCATGTCCACATGTCCTCCCGATGGTGCGTCAGATGAGGACGACACCTTCAACATCGGGGCCACGGACTGCCGGAATGGCCCAATGAAGAAACACGGGCGCTGGAATAGCGCTGGGAAAAGCGCTGGAGAAGCGCTAACAAATCCCAGCGCGTTTCCAGCGCTCTCAGCGCTTGTTCAGCGCCGCCGCTAGTCGCTCGTCATGATGAATAGCGGCGCCCCGTCGAACTCGTAGATCGGCCGCAATCGCTCGGTGTTGTAGTACTTCTTGACGTCGACCACTTTCTTCTCCGACGTCACGCTCGTGATCGGCACGCTGTCGTAGACGCCGCGGTGGATGCTGACGAGACGGCCGTATTGCTTCTTCAGCACCAGCTGCAGGGCGAGATTGCCGAAGGCCATCGGCACGATCGAGTCGAGCGCGTCGGGATCGCCGGAGCGAACGAGGTAGCCGAGTCGCTGGTTGACGACGTCGATGCGCCGGCCCCTGTTGTATTTCGGTGAGTACTCCTTGAGCGCCGCGGCGATCTTATCCCCCACGCCACCGAGCTTCTTGTGACCGAACATGTCGGTCTCTTCGCTCTCGAAGCTCATTCCCTCGTGCGCGCTGAGACTCGCGCCCTCGGATACCAGCGCCACCGAATACTTGCTCGTGTGCCGGTTGTGGTCATAGACCATGAGCTCGGTGAGCTGCTCGACGTCGGCCGCGTACTCGGGGATGAGACAGCGATCGGCCGCGCCGGCCATCGTTGGGAGTAGTGCGGTGAACCCGGCATATCGGCCAAAGACTTCGATTACCAGAAAGCGCTCGTGCGACCCCGCCGACGTCCGCAGCCGGTGCGTGAGCTCGATCGTCCGGGTGACGCAGGTGCTGAACCCGATGCAGTAGTCGGTGCCGTAGACGTCGTTGTCCATCGTCTTCGGGATCGCGACGACGTGCATCCCTTCGTCGTGCAGGCGCTTGCCGTAGCTGAGCGTGTCGTCGCCGCCGATGGGGATGAGCGCGTCCACGCCGATGTGCTCGAGATTCTTGAGCACGTCGGGCGTCACGTCGTTGACGTCGGCGTCATAACCGCTCAGGTGTGCGGGCACGCGGGCGCGCGGCAGGTGGCTCGGCCGGGTGCGCGACGTGTGGAGGAACGTGCCGCCGGTGCGACCGGCGCGATTCACGATCGCCTCCGAGAGCTCTTGTACGCTCTCGCTATTGTCCACGCCCTTCTCCCGACTGTAGTCGACGAGACCCGCCCATCCGCGGCGAATGCCGACGACGCGGTATCCTTCCCGCAGCGCGCGGATGGTGATCGCCCGGATCGCGGGGTTCAAACCGGGGACGTCACCGCCGCCGGTGAGGATCGCGATGGTTCCCTTGGCAGGCATGGGAGCTAAAAAAGGCGATAAGGGCGCTTACGGCGCTAGGGGCGCTGAAGGAGGGGTCAGGAGTCAGGAGTCAGGGGTCAGGGGTGGAAAGGGGCCGCCGCGCGTCGCGCGGCCGGCCCGCAACAGATGTGCGGGGCAGCATCGCTGCCGCGCCGTTGCGTCCCTGAATCCAGACACCAGACCCCAGACTCCTGACACCAA
>JAICNG010000145.1 GCA_025931335.1 Gemmatimonadaceae bacterium
GCGCGCCGGAGCCACTCGGTCACTCGATACGCTCGCGCCACGGCGGCCGCCAGAGTGCGTACGAAATCAGAACTCGATCTGCGCCCCGAGCTCGACGACGCGGTTGGGGGGGATCTGGAAGAACTCGGTGGCCCCCTGCGCGTTGCGCGACATGATCCCGAACAGCTTCTTCCGCCAGCGTGCCATGCGCGCGCTGCCGACGGGAATCAGGCGCTCGCGGCCGAGGAAAAACGAGATCTCGTGCGGCCGGAGGTGGGAGATGCCGCTCTCCTCGCAGTACTCCAGGATCTCGGGCACGTTCGGCGTCTCCATGAACCCGTACCGCGCGACCACCCGCACGAAGTTCGCCGGCAGCGGCTCGACCTCCACGCGCTCCTCGTCAGGCACCTCCGGGACCTCGCGCGAGACGATCGACATCAGCATCACCTGCTCGTGCAGCACCTTGTTGTGCTTGAGGTGATGCAGGAGCACCACGGGCGTGCCCTCGGGATCGGACGTCATGAACACCGCCGTGCCGGGCACGCGCACCGGCTTTCGTGTCTCGACGTCGCGCAGGAAGAGATCGAGCGGCAGCGAGCTGCGACGCAGGATGCTCGAGAGGAGCATCCGCCCGCGCTTCCACGTCGTCATGAGCGTGTACACCATCACCGCAACCGCCAGCGGCACCCATCCGCCATGCGGGATCTTGAGGAGATTCGAGAAGAAAAAGGCGAGGTCGATCGTCAGAAAGAGGACCAGGAACACCGCGACCTGCCACGGCTTCCAGTTCCACCGCTGGCGCGCGACGGCCACGAACAGGATCGTCGTGATGGCCATGGTGCCGGTGACCGCGACGCCGTACGCCCCGCCGAGCGCCCCCGACGAGCCGAAGCCGACCACGAGGAGGAGCGTGCCGATGGCGAGCGCCTTGTTGATCTCCGGAATGTAGATCTGGCCTGCCTCACGAGCGGACGTGTGGCGGATCGTCATCCGCGGCATGTAGCCGAGCTGAATCGCCTGCTGCGTGATCGAGAACGCCCCGGAGATCAGCGCCTGCGAGGCGACGATCGTCGCCGCCGTCGCCACGAACAGCAGCGGGATGAGCAGCGGTCGCGGGGCGAGGAGGTAGAACGGGTTCTCGACCGCGGCGGGATCGCGCAGCAGCAGCGCGCCCTGACCAAAATAGTTGAGCAGCAGGGCCGGGAAGACGAGTCCGAACCACACCACACGAATCGGTCGCTTCCCGAAGTGCCCCATGTCCGCATACAGCGCTTCGCCACCGGTGATCACGAGCACGACGGCGCCAAGGACGACGAACGATATCTTCGGATGATCGATGAAGAACCGGACGCCGTTCCATGGGTTCAGTGCCCACAACACCTCCGGACCGCGCGCGATCTCCATGGCCCCGAGGCCGGCGATGCTCACGAACCAGAGGAGGGTAATCCACCCGAACGCGGTCCCCACTCGCGCCGTCCCGAACCGCTGCACGGCGAACAACCCGGCGATGATGATGAACGCCAGCGGGACGATGACATGCTGGAGCGCGGGCGTCGCGACCTCGATGCCCTCCACGGCCGACAGCACGGAGATGGCTGGCGTGATGATGCCGTCGCCGTAGAGGAACGCGCCCCCGATGAGCCCGAGCGAGATGAGCAGTGCCCGGCGGCGGGCCTCTCGGCGGCGCCGAGCACCGCTCTGCACGAGCGCGAGTAGCGCCAGCACGCCACCTTCGCCCCGGTTGTCGGCGCGCAGAATGAACAACACGTACTTCACGCTGATGACGAGCATGAGCGCCCAGACGATCAGCGAGAGGACGCCGTAGACGTTGACCGGAGTTGGCGCGAGCCCGTATCCCGGTTTGAAGCACTCCTTGATCGCGTACAGCGGGCTCGTCCCAATGTCGCCGTACACGACGCCAAGCGCCGTCAGGGAGAGCACCGCCAGTCGGCGGCCGGTAGGATGCTCCTCGGGACGATGGCGATGGGGATGCGGTTGCGCCGGATTTCTCGGCGGCGGCGCGGGCACTCCCGAGCTGACGGGCTCGTGAATCACGATCTCGCCCGTGCTCTTTGGATCAGCAGGGGTGTTGGGCTGGAGCGGCACCGCCGGCTCCGCCCCGCCGGGTTCTGGGGGCTCGACTGTCATGGAGAGGTGAAACGGCCTTCCCGTACGCAAAAAACGGGTCGCGGACTGCGCCGCGACCCGTCGTTCAATGTACGCCCCGTTTCGGCGGCGTCCAGCGGTTACTTCGTCAGCTCATCGATCTCTTTCGCGGCGCGCTCGAGTACCTCACGCATTTTGGCGAGGACGTCGCCCTCGACGTTCCGCCGAAACGCGCTCCCGTAGACCGCCCGTCCCAGATCCGCGAAGGCGCGATTGACGTCCGACATCTTGCCACCGAACAGACTGGACCCGAACTGCGCCATCCGCTCGAAGATGTCGTCGACGGTTGTCTTGTGCTCCGCCAGATGCGCACGGCCGGCGTCGGTGATCTCGTAGATCTTCTTCCCGCCTTCTTCCTCGCGCGCAACGGCGAACCCGAGGTCGACGAGCATCGTGAGCGTGGGATAGACGGTGCCGGGGCTGGGCGAATACGCTCCGGAGAATCGGTCCTCGAGCTCCTTGATGATCTCGTACCCGTGACGGGGCTTCTCTTCGAGGAGCTGGAGGATCACATACTTGAGATCGCCCTGCTCGAACATGCGGCCTCCGCGCCACGGCCCGCCCCGTCGCCGCCAGGGCCCGCCCCAGAACGCGAAGGCGCCGGGGTCGAAGTCGGATGCGCCCTTCCTGCCGTGATGGTGTGGCCAGCGCTCGTGCGAACACATGGGGGTCCCCCTTTTGAGTCTGACGATAGTACGTACGATATATCGCGCGACAGGGTTTCGCGAGAGCGGCGAGTGGGCCGGGGGCGTGGGGCCACGGGCCAAGTGGTGGAAAGGCGAGCGGCCGCAGGCCGCTCGCTCATCTGATGAGCGCGTCGGCCGCGAAGCGGCGACGCGCCTTTCCAACCCCTTGGCCCTGGCCCTCGGTCCCCGGCCCACTCATGGCCCCTTGCCCTCGGCCCTCGGCCCACCCATCGCCCCCGCCCCTCACCGCCCCCACATTCCCACGTCCACACACCAACGGCCCGTCCCTCACCCCACCGGGGAGACACTCCCCCATGCGCGCGCTTCGGCAGCCGGGAAGCGTGGCGTCTTCGCGTCATTGTCGCGCGCATGGATCCGGCGCGAGTCCGCTTCGCCCTCGCTGGAACGCACGAGCCCGCCGGACGTGGCCGCGGCTGGAGCATCGACCAGGCGCCGGGTCTCGCCGTCGTCGCGCTCAACGCCGGCCAGTGCTCGGACGCGGGCCCCTGGGGCTGGGTCGGCCGCGACGGACGCGAGGTCCGGGCGCCCGGCTACGGTCCGCTCGCTCCCGCCGTCGTCGTGGACTCCAGCGGTCACGTCCGGCTCGTGCCGGCCGACAGTGTGACGATCGTGCGGCGCGAGGGCGGCATCGCGACCGCTTTTCAATCCTACCCGGCCGTTCTCGTGCGGGACGGAGAGGTCCCATCACCGCTCTTCAACGAAGGGAGCGGTGTGAATCTGCGGCATCGCGATGCCCGGTTGTCGATCGGCCTCCTGCGCGACGGTCGCGTCCTCATCGCCATGACGCGCTTCGAGGCGCTCGGCGCGCTGTCCAACCTCCCCTTCGGCCTGACGACCCCCGAGATGGCGGCCGTGATGGGCGCGTTGGGCGCTTCGCGCGCGGTGCTGCTCGACGGCGGCATCTCGAGCCAGCTCCTCGTGCGTGACACGACCGGAGAAGCCCGAGCGTGGCGGGGGCTTCGCCAGGTACCGTTAGGCCTGGTAGTGACCCGGCGATAGGGCTGGACCAAGGGTCCTCGAGCACCTCGTTACACCACTCTCGTCTTCCACTTCCCCTTCCGGAACAACCACGCGCTCAACACCGCCAGCGTGGAGTACGCGACGGTGATCGAGACGAACACGCCGCGCGGCCCCATGTCCAGCACCACCGCCAGCGCGTAGGCGAGGGGAATTTCCCAGAGCCAGAAGACCACCAGGTTGAGCCACGTGGGGGTCCAGGTGTCGCCGGCGCCGTTGAACGAGCTCGTGATCACCATGCCGTAGGCGTAGAACAGGAAGCCCAGCGCGACAATTCGCAAACAGTCCACGGCATAGGGCGCCACCGCGAGATCGCTCGTGAACAGCGAGACGATTGTCCGCGCGAACACCACGAACAGCAGACCGATAGTGCCGAGAAATGCGAGGTTGTAGCGCGCCGCAATCCACACGGCGCGCTCCGCGCGCTCCGGCTTCTTCGCGCCGAGCGCCTGACCGACCATCGTGGCCGCCGCGTTGCTCAGCCCCCACGACGGCAGAAGAGCGAAGATGATCACGCGAATGCCGATCGTGTATCCGGCGAGCGCCGCACTCCCGAAGCTCGAGATGACTCGAATGAGCCCGATCCAGCTCGCCGTGCCAACGAGGATCTGGAACGTGCCCGAGCCGGACAGTCGAATCATCTGCCACATCAGCGCCGGATCGAACGCGAAGTGGCGACGCTGGACGTGAACCCGCGCGCCCGGGCGGAACAGCCGGCTGATCGCGTAGAGCGCTCCGGTTCCGCGTCCGATACTGGTGGCGACGGCGGCGCCCACCACGCCGAGCTCGGGGAAGGGACCGACACCGAAGATGAGCATCGGACCGAGCACGATGTTGATCCAGTTCGCGAGCCACAACACGCGCATCGCGATCGCGGCGTCTCCGGCGCCGCGGAAGATCGCGTTGATGAGGAACAGCAGCAGCACGGAGGCGTTCGCGCCCAACATCACCTGCATGAACGCGGCGTTGGCGATCACCGCCGGTGATCCGCCCATCATGCGCAGGAGGGTCGGCGCGAGCGCCACTCCGAGCACGCCAAGCACCGCCGAGACGATCAGGCCGAGCAGAATCGCCTGTGCGGCGGCGTGCGCGGCCCCGTCCGCGTTCTGCTCGCCGATGCGGCGGGCGACCGTTGCCGTCGCGCCGATGCCGAGTCCCATCGCGAGCGAGTACACGAGCACCATCATCGACTCGGTGAGCCCGACGGTGGCGACCGCGTCCGCGCCCAGGCGCGAGACGAAGAACACGTCCACGACGGCGAACACGCTTTCCATGACCGTCTCGAGCACCATCGGGACGGCGAGCAGAAAGATCGACCGCCCAATCGGCCCGGCGGTGTAGTCGTGGTGGCTGCCGCGGATCGCGTCCTTGACCGCGTCCCAGGTGCGTTGGGGAGGCTCAGCGTCCGAGGGAGAAGACTCGGCGACCGCGACGACGTGCGAATCGGACATGGCGGAGCTCAGGACGCGAGCATTGGCTCAGCGCGCGCGTGGGGACCCGGCGAGGTCGTTAGGTACGAGCGGCCGGAGCATGAGATCGAACGCGAGCCAGACGAGCTTCGAGAATGGGTAGAGAATGATCGGCGCCAGCACCATCGCGGCGGGCGCTCCGTATTGGAGCAGAGACCAGGGCACGCGCGGCCAGGTCACCAGCAACGTGGCAACGAGGGCGATGACGAACACGCCCTCCGCGAGCCCGATGTTGAACATCATGCCGCCGAGAAAATAGTCGGATTCTCCCCGCTCGGGGCGGAGGTGACAGCGGGGGCACGCGGGGACGAGCTTGAACCACGAAGCGAGGATCCCGCGCGCACCGCAATTGGGGCACCGCAGCGTCAACGCGCGCGCGAACAGGACCGCGGCACGGCGGAACCCCTGAAAGCGCATTGGCGCCGAGGCGGTCCGGTCGACCATGGGGCGAAATCTAGTGAACTGCGTCTGAGGTCCTGAGTGCAGGGGGTCCACGGAGCCGCGGCGACGTGCGAATGGCAACCTCGCATCAACACGGATTCTTCGACGGCAAAAACAGCACGGCAACGGCAATTTTACCGCAGAGAACGCAGAGGACGCAGAGAACCGTCAACCACAGCGGCTTTTGACAACGACTCCCAGCGGGTGCAGTCCTCTGCGCTCTCC
>JAICNG010000147.1 GCA_025931335.1 Gemmatimonadaceae bacterium
GCCGCGCTCGCGGCCCGCGGCGCGCTGGTCGCGGCCGAATCACTCGATGACGCGCTCGCGTTCACCGAAGCGTTCGCGCCGGAGCATGTGCTGCTCGCCATCCACGATCCTCAGGCGGCTCGCGAGCGTGTGCGCAACGCGGGCACGGTCTTCCTCGGCGAGTCCAGCTCGGTGACCTTCGGCGACTACATGACCGGCGCGAACCACGTGCTCCCCACCGCCGGGCTTGGCCGCTGCTACTCCGGTTTGTCCACGCTCGATTTCGTTCGTTGGACCACCTATCAGCGGGTATCGCCCGCGGCGGCGCGCCGCCTCGCCGCCGATGTCGCGGCCTTCGCGGAGGTAGAAGGCCTAACGGCGCACGCCGATGCGGCCCGCGCGTGGGCCGGCGCCGAGGCGGCGGAAGAGGTGACGACGTGAGCACCTCGCTCGAGATCGCGAGAGCGTCGTATCGCGACCTCAGGCTGTACAGCGCCGAGGCCGCGCCCTGTGACATCGACCTCAGCGACAACACGAACTTGTGGGGCACGCCGCCGGCAGCCGCGCGCGCCCTTCACGAGCTCGCCGACGCCGGCGTCACCCGCTATCCCGCCGCATACGCCGCTCCCCTGAAGGAGGCGATCGCCGCCTATGTGGGCGTCGACGCGTCCTGGATCGTCACCGGATGCGGGTCGGATGACATCCTCGATTCGGCGATTCGCGCGTTCGCCGAGCCTGGCGATCGTCTCGCGTTCTGCGCCCCGACGTTCGCGATGATCCCGATCTTCGCGCGGTTGAACGGCGTCGAGGTTCTACCGGTGCCGATGGCCGCAGGGTGGGACATCGATGCCGAGGCCCTGACGAGGGCCGACGCACGCATCATCTACGTGTGCTCGCCGAACAACCCGACCGGAACGATCGCGAGCCGCGCCACGCTCGAGCGGGTCATCGCCAGCGCTCCCGGACTCGTCATCCTCGACGAGGCGTACGCGGAGTTCGCGGAAGAGAGTCACCTGGACCTCACCGCGGCGAGTGAGCGCGTGCTCGTCGCGCGCACGATGTCCAAGGCGTTCGGGCTCGCCGGTCTTCGCGTTGGCTACGCCGTCGGCGCGCCGGCGCTCGTCGCCGAGGTGGAGAAGTCGCGCGGGCCGTACAAGGTGAGCATCGCCGCCGAGCGCGCGGCCGTCGCTGCATTGACGCACGACCGTGCGTGGGTCGCCGACCACGTCGCCGTGGCGCGGGCAAGTCGAGCGCGTCTGGGTGAATCCTTACGCACACTTGGCCTCGCTCCGCTGCCGTCGGACGCGAATTTCATTCTCGTTCCAGTACCACGTGCGGCACATGTGGCCAAGCGGCTGCGTGAGCGCGGCGTCGCGGTTCGCGCCTTCGAAGCCCTTCCGTCGATCGGGGATGCGCTGCGCATCACCGTCGGGCCCGCGCCGACGATGGACCGCGCGCTCGCGGCGCTCGAGGCGGCGCTCGCATGCGCGTGAGCATCCTGGACTATGGCGCCGGCAACATGCACTCTCTGGCGAAGGCCATTGACGATGGATCGTCGAGCGTGCGTCTGGAGACCGATCCGATGGCAGCCCTCGACAGCGACGTGATCGTTCTTCCCGGGGTGGGTGCGTTCGGGCACGCGGCACGTCGCCTCGCGCCGGCGCGGACGGCGCTGCGTGACGCGATCCGCGGCGGCCTGCCGTGCGTCGGTATCTGTCTCGGCATGCAGCTGCTCTTCGATGAGAGTGAAGAGGGTGCGGGGAAGGGGCTCGGCGTGATCGAAGGTCGCGTCACGCGGTTGCGAGCCAATCGCCTCCCCCACATCGGGTGGACGACGATCGACGACCCGAGCGACGCGGCGTTCCGTCGTGCACCGCTCGACGTCGCCTACTACGCGAATAGCTTTGCCTGCCGGCCGTCGCGCCCCGGGGTCGTGCGCGCGTGGAGCGTTCACGAGGACGATCGCTTCCCCGCCATGGTGCGGGAGGGGAATGCGGTCGGCGTGCAGTTTCACCCCGAGAAGAGCTCGCGAGCCGGAGTGGCGTTCCTCGGCGAGCTGATTCGGGGAGCGGGCACGTGATCGTCATTCCAGCGGTGGACCTGCGTGGCGGGTCCTGCGTGCAGCTGGTCGGCGGCTCGTACGATCATGAGCGGCTGCGCTTCGATGATCCACTCGGCGTCGCGCGCGGATGGGCCCGGCTCGGCTTCGCACGATTGCACGTCGTGGATCTCGATGCCGCAACCGGACGCGGGTCGAATGAGGACCTCGTCGCCGAACTCCTGCGCGACCGCGAGGCCAGCATTCAGGTGGGTGGCGGAGTGCGCAGCGGCGATGCGATCGAGCGTCTGCTGACCCAGGGTGCGGACCGTGTGGTCGTGGGCACTCGCGCGATCGAGGAGCCGGGCTGGATCGACGCGATGGCCTCGCTGTTTCCGGGCGAGCTCGTCGTCGCCGCCGATGTCCGCGATCGCCGCGTGGTGACGCGGGGCTGGGAACGTACGCTCGCGCGCAACGTGATCGACGTCATCGAAGAGCTGAATGCGCTGCCCCTCGCCGGCGTCATGGTGACCGCCGTGCACCGCGAGGGGCAGCTCGCCGGCACCGACCTCTTTCTCATGGACGACGTGGCGGACGCCAGCGAGCATCCCGTTTATGCATCCGGTGGAATCACGACGTATGCCGACCTTCGCGCTCTCGAGGATCGCGGGCTCGCCGGCGCGATCGTGGGGATGGCTCTGTACACCGGCACGCTCGACGCACGACTGGTCGCCGAGGACTTTGCGGAGGAGTTCGTCGAATGACTGTCATTACGCGGGAGACGCGCGAGACGCGCGTACGTGTCGAGATCGGAGCGGGCTCAGGCGAGGGCACGATCGACACGAGCGTCCGCTTCCTGGATCACATGCTGGCGACGTTCGCTCGCTACGCCGGTCTGGAACTGTCGGTGACGGCGCGAGGCGATCTCCCGCATCATCTCATCGAGGATACGGCGATCGCGATCGGGGCTGCGCTCGAGCAGTTCCGCCCCGCGGGGATCGTTCGCTACGGCGAACGGACCATCCCGATGGACGACGCGCTCGTGCACGCGTGCATCGACCTCGGCGGCCGACCGTTCTATCGGGGCCCGCTTCCGAGCACGCTCTACGATCACTGGATGCGGTCGTTCGCCGATCATGCGCGCGCGACGGTTCACCTGCGTGTGCTCCGCGGGCGCGACCGGCACCACGTCGTGGAAGCGGCGTTCAAGGCCCTCGGTCTCGCCGTGCGCGACGCGCTGGTCGCGAGCGGCGCGATCATGAGCACGAAGGGCACTGTCCAGTGGGACGACCGCGTATCGGCGGGCGAACGCTGATGCTCACGCGCCTCATCGTCTGCCTCGACGTTCGCGAGGGGCGTGTCGTGAAGGGTGTTCGCTTCGAGGGCCTTCGCGATGTCGGCGATCCCGTGGAGCTTGCCGCCCGCTACGAGGCTGAGGGCGCCGATGAGATCGTGTTCCTCGACATTTCGGCCAGCGCGGAAGCGCGGACGACGCTCCTCGAGACCGTCCGTCGGGCGGCCGAGGCGGTGTTCATCCCCCTCACCGTCGGCGGAGGAGTGCGGACGGTTGACGACATCGCGTGTGTACTGCGGTCGGGGGCGGACAAGGTGAGCATCAACACCGCCGCAGTGGCGCGGCCCGAGCTGCTCTCGGAGGGCGCCGAGCGCTTTGGGTCGCAGTGCGTCGTGGCAAGCATCGATGCCAAACGAGAGCAGGCGGCATGGCGGGTGTGGACGCATGGGGGCTCGGTACGAACCGAGATCGACGCCATCGAATGGGCGCGCGAATGCGTGGCGCGGGGAGCGGGCGAGATTCTTTTGACGAGCATCGATCGCGATGGAGCGCGGTCAGGCTTCGATCTGGCACTCACGCGAGCGGTGTCGGATGCGGTGCCCGTTCCGGTGATCGCGTCCGGCGGCGCCGGGAGCGCTGCGCACGTTCGCGATGCGGTCGTCGATGGCCGCGCTGATGCTGTCCTCGTCGCCGGCATCCTGCACGATGGTGTGACGACGGTCCGCGCGATCAAGGCCGAGATGGTGCACGCGCGGATCCCGGTGAGGGCGGTGGCGTGATGGCGACGGTCGAGCAACGCTCTCTGCTCCTCGAGGCCGTGCAGGACGCCGCCCGCATTGGTGGTCGCGTGGCCCTGCGACATTATCGCACGGCGTTCGCGGTGGAGTCGAAGGCGGACGGATCACCCGTCACCATTGCGGACCGAGAAGCGGAGACGAGGCTGCGCGAGTGGATCGGTCAGCGGTTCCCCGATGATGGGATCGAGGGGGAGGAGTTCGGCGTGCTTCACCCCAATGCTCGCCGGCGGTGGATCATCGATCCAATCGACGGCACGAAGACGTTCGTGCGAGGCGTTCCGTTGTGGGGAACGCTCATCGCCATCGCGGAGGGTCGCGATGTGATTGCCGGTGCCGTGTACTGTCCCGCGGTCGATGAGATGTTGGCCGCGGCTCGTGGCGAAGGAGCCTGGTGGAATGGCGCCCGATGTTCGGTGTCGAGGATCGACCGGCTGGATCGCGCGACGATCCTGACGACCAACGACCAGTTTCCCGGCGACGCAGCGCACCGCGACGCATGGCGACGCCTGAGTGAGCGCGCGATGATGAGTCGCACGTGGGGCGACTGTTACGGGTACCTCCTGGTCGCGACCGGGCGCGCCGAAGTCATGGCCGATGCCAGGATGGCGGCGTGGGATGCCGCCCCCCTCCAGCCCATTCTCGAGGAGGCTGGTGGTGTCTTCACCGACTGGGCTGGGGTGCCTACCGCGTTCGGCGGGAGCGGCATCGCGACGAACAGGGCGCTCGCCACGCCGGTTCGCTCGCTGCTCGCGATGTCACCACCCGCGACATGATGCCCGACGTCGATTTCTCGAAAGGCGACGGTGTCGTCACCGTCGTGGCGCAGGATGCACGCACGGGTGCGGTCCTCATGGTGGCGCACGCGGATCGCGAGGCGCTCGAGCGGACGGTCGCCACCGGCGAGATGCATTACCGATCGCGCACCCGCGGGTTGTGGCACAAGGGCGCCACGAGCGGCAACGTCCAGCGTGTCGTCTCGCTCACCGCCGACTGCGACCGCGATACCGTGCTCGCGCGCGTGATTCCCGCGGGCCCGGCATGCCACACGGGGACCGCCACCTGCTTCGGGCCGGAGGATGCCGCCCGTCGAGCGAGCGACGTGCTCGGCCGGCTCGACCAGCTCATTGCGGACCGGGCAGCGACCTCGGCCGACGAAAGCATTAGCTATACGCACCGTCTCCTCCGCGATCGCAACCTTCGTCTCAAAAAGTTGGGAGAGGAGTGCGCTGAGCTGGTCATGGCGTGCACCGAAGGCGATCGCGGCCGGGCAGCCGAAGAAGGAGCCGATCTCCTTTATCACACCCTCGTCGCGTTGCGCGCCGTCGGTATTTCGCTCGAGGATCTCTGCGTGGAACTCGCGCGTCGGGGGAAGTCGTAACGGCCGAGAAGCCCCAAGCGATGCGCGTCAGCGCACGGAGATCATGACCAGCGAACGTTGCCGTAGTTGGTGGGCGGCGTTGGGGGGATTTTAGACCAAATTTACCCAACCCCGGGGGGGGGAACGCGTGTGAGGGCGTAGGACCCGCCAAGATTTGCCA
>JAICNG010000079.1 GCA_025931335.1 Gemmatimonadaceae bacterium
CTCTGGAATCGATTGTCTCTGCGGCTCGCCGGGCGGCGTCATCCCTCGCTCGAGCTGCGCAACCACCGGGACGAGCTCGTAGCGCAGCTTGGCGGACCGCGCTTTCGCCACACGGAGCCGTGATGCACGGCCGGCGTCGCTACGGCTACGCGTACGTGTTACGGTAGCCGGATGATCTGGCTTGGCGAATCGCGCGGGTACCTGACCGACTGGGTAACGCAGCAATGGGTTCGATTCACCGGACGCCGCGTGAGCTTTGCGAATGATCCGTGGTTGCTCGGACCCGTCGGCAAGCCACGCGGCATCGGAGTGACCTACTTCGAGGATCTGGCGTCCGAAACCGGCCTAACGGTCCGACGCGACTCGTCGCCTCGCGGGCTCGTTCCAGCGTTCGATGCGCTTCGTGGCCCCACTTTCGATCCGGCACGCGTGCACGGCGCCGTCGCCGCGTTCTATGAGCGCACCTCAGGCTACGAGATCGACGCCTGGGCCGAGTGGTGTGGCGCGTTCCGACCGTTTGGGCGGGCGCTCGCCGTGCTCTTCGCCCGCCGCCTCCAACAGCTGAACGTCCCGCTTTCCGCACTCGACACCAGTCGCGGCATGACGAGCGAGGTGTTGCAGCTGGTCGATCCCACCTCGGGCTCGGTACGCCACACCGCATGGGGGAGACGGCTCCTTGGCTCCGGCAACGTGTTGTACGCGGGCAGTTATTCCATCTGCCGTGTCCCTGGCTTCGATGGCCCGTGCGTGCGCGTTGTCTTTCCGCTCCCCAACGGCAACGCGATGGTCGTGATGCGGCCGGTCGCGCATGAGGACGGGTCCTTCTCCGTGGTATCCGCTGGCGATCGCTTCGGCGAGCCGGGATTCTACTTTACCGTGCGATATCCCGGCGGCGGCGCCTCGGCACGGTACGTCAGGGCCCTCCGCGAGAGCATCCGCGTCTATCCGGGCGAAGACGGCGGCGTGCGGGCCGATCATACGCTCACCCTGTGGGGTGCGACGCTCCTCAGACTCCATTACCGCCTGCGCGTGCGCCAGACGGCGACCGCCATGCAGCCGCACTAGTCGGCGCGACTGGCGAGCGCACACGCGATCGGCCTGACTCTGACGCGACCGAGCCCCTGTGAGCACACCGGATCTCCATCTCGATACGTTGTTTGTGCTGAACGCCGACGGTCGAATCACGTCCACGCGCGAACCCGGCGCCAGCCCGGGGCCGCTGTTCTTCCTCGTGCGCAGCCAGACCGGCTGTGCGTGGGCCGTTCGGTCGGACGTGCCGGACGACGTCGCCGCCGAGCTCGACGAACTGGCGCGCCGAGAGCCACCGCTCGTTGACCTGCGCGATGGGCCCCTGCATGCACAGCGGTATCGGTCGCTCCTGCAAGGCCGAGTTCAGTCCGCTGAGCACCCCGGAGGCGGGATCTCTCAGTCCAGCGGTCCAGCGTTCGCCTTTCCCGACGACGTCACGGCGCCCACCAACATCGTCTTTGTCGATGATGAGCAGTTGCTCGAGCGCAACTTTCGCGGATGGGTACGCGGCGAGATTGCCGCTGGACGCGCTCCGGTAATGGGCATCGTCGTGGATGGCTACCCCGTCAGCGTGTGCTTCTCCGCGAGACGCTCGGATGTCGCGGCCGAGGCTGGCGTGGAGACCGCCGAGGCATTTCGTGGCCGCGGCTTCGGTTCGCGCGTGACCGCGGCATGGGCTCTGGCGATTCGGGCGTCAGGCCGGATCCCTCTCTACAGCACCGAGTGGACGAATAGCCCGTCGCTCGCTGTCGCTCGCAAACTCGGCTTGCTCGCTTACGCGAGCAGCTGGAGCCTCTCTGGCTAATCCCATCGACCGCGAGGACGGGGCCGACGATTCCGCACGGTGCCGCGTTCAGCCGGCGGGAGTGAATCAGTGAGCGATTCTCGCGGGAATTCGTGACCTAGGTAACAGCGGGCGGGCCCCGTCGCTGATAACGATCCCGGACCTCATTCAGGATGTTTGTCATGGCAATCTGGAAGGAACCCACCGTCACCAAGGAAGCGCCGAGCATGAATACCGAGCCGGCAGTGAAGCGAGAGACCGACTTTCCCGCGGACGTAGCCCCGTCCACGGCTCGGCGACCGGCGTCTCGTGAAGCCAAGGAGTCCATCATCTCGGGCGAGATCACGATCACCGGCAAGATCGACGGCGCAGGGTCGGTTCGACTCCTGGGACGATTCGACGGCGACGTGCACATTCAGGGCGATCTGACCGTCGACGCAGGGGCCAAGCTCACCGGGAGCGTCCGAGCCAACTCCGTCGCGATCGGTGGAGAGATCGAGGGCAACATCGAGAGCGCCGAGAGCGTCGAGATCCTCTCGACGGGCGTCCTAAACGGCGATCTCAAGGCGGGCACGCTGACGGTCGCATCCGGCTCGCGGATGCGGGGCCGGGTCGAGTTCGGCTGGGGTGACGAGTCCTCGTCGTCGAAGTCCTCGCTCACCCTGGCGAATCGTCACGCCTCGTGAGCAACGGTCGAAGGACCCCGCCTGGCGCAACGCGCACCTGCCCTCACTGCAGGGCGGTGATCCTGCAAAGCACGAGCGTGTGTCCTTCGTGCCGCAAACACCTGCGATTCAGTGCGGCGGCAGGTGGGGACGCCGTCGTCCCCACCTTCTCCCCCCTTCGCGTGGAAGGATCGATTCGCCACCCGAACGTGGGGGAGGCGTGGGAGTACGCGGTGATGGTGTCGATTACCAACGACCGCGGGGTGGAGCTGACCCGCCAGATCGTGGGCGTAGGAGCCATCCAGCCTGGCGAACAACGGAAGTTCACGTTCGCCGTCGAGGTCTTCGCGCCGGCAGAAGTCCCCGCTCCGGAACCGAGGCCGACGGCGTCGACCACGCGGGAGTCCGTTCCGAGCGGTCGCCGCCCGAGATAGCCCTCCACGCGCGCCGTTAAGACGAGGCCTTGCGCGCAGCGTACCCCAAAGCAAAGCTGATCGTGACCGTGCTCGAGGAGCCGACAATGATCAGCCGTCGCGGCCTCGCCGCTCGTGGAATCGCGCTCGCGTCGCTTGCCGTCGCCGTCGCCTGCGCGCCGCGCGTCACCGTGACCCCACTCGGCGCCGAGCGAACGTATCCGGCGACGCCCGATAGTGTTGCGATCTCGCTCTATGCCACGACCACGCCCGAGTGCCCCTACGACGAGGTCGCCGCCGTAACGGCCGAAGGTCAAGTGCTGATGTCGTCAGAGTCCGAGGTACTGGCCGCGCTCAAGGCAAAGGCGCGGGCGCTTGGCGGACACGCGATCATCGGATACACGCAGAGCAAGCGAGCGACGGGCGCCGGATCGGAGAGCTACGACATCCCCGTTCGGAGCGGCACGGCGATCCGCTTTCGTTCGGCCGATTGCACGAAGTGAGGTTCTTGGGGAATTGCGGGATGGCCCGAAGCCTCGCTGTGGTCCGCAAGCGGCCACGGACAGCTGAACTGCGAACTGACCCGAATAACAACACGAATTGCCCGAATTGCTCCGGCGCCGCGCAACTTCCGGCTAAGCACAACGACACATTCTTGTTCGTGGAGAGCCGAGCTCAAAGCGGCAAGATGCAATTCGCGTAATTCGTGTTGTCATTCGGGTGATTTGGCAGTTCAGCTGTCCGTGGCCCCGTTCGGCGTGGCTGGATCACCGGAGCTCTTTCGCATGATGGCCCTCGCCGGCGCGCCTTCGTGGCCTCGGACCTCGAGTGGCAGCACGATCAGGTCGTAGTCACCCGCTTCAACCGCGCGCAGATCCATCCCCTCCACAATGGGAATCCCGCGCCCGAGCAGAATCTGGTGCGTCCGCGGTGCCGTCGCGCCGAACTCCTCCGACGACAGATAGTCGACACCCACCAGGACGACTCCTCCGTCCGCGAGGAGCTGCGCCGCGTCGGGCGCGATGTACGCGAAGTCCCTGTGGAACGCGACCGAGTCCATCCAGCCGCGCAGCGAGGCTCGGGTGCGAAAGAGCACTCGCTTCGCGCCCTTCCAGTCGTGTCTGCTCAGCTCCGCCGCGTCGATCGCCCGGACGCTGTCGGGGATATCGATGACTCGCGCCGCGCCGATCAGACGCTCCAGCTCCACCTGGTCGATCGGTGCTCCATCGGCGACGAAATGCATCGGCGCATCGATGTGCGTGCCGCTGTGCGCGCCCATCGAATAGGCGGAGAGGGTCACGATGTCGCCTTTCCGTATTTCTCTGAGGAAATCGAACTTCATCGGTGCGTCGCCCTCGTAGACGGGAGTCTTCGCGGGGTCGAGCGCGGCCGAGACGTCGATCCACCCTGTGCTGAGCTCCTGGGTCGCGGTGGTATGGGTTGCGCGCTCTTCACGAGGGGAGCATGCCAGCAGCCCAAGCGCGATCGCGGCTGTTAGGCTTCGAACACATAGGATCTCAGCGGCTACTCGAGGCATGTGCCCTCCGGGAAAGATTGCGGTGACGGGGCCACGGACAGCCGAACTGCGAACCGACCCGAATAACAACACGAATTACGCGAATTGCATCGCGCCGCGTCGAGCTCCGCTCTCCCGGAACAACACTGTGTCGTTGGCCTTGCGGGCGGAGGATTGCGCGGCGCTGGAGCAATTCGAGCAATTCGTGTTGTCATTCGGGTCATTCGGCAGTTCAGCTGTCCGTGGCCGCTTGGGGACCACGGCCACGCTTCGGGCATCACACCACGAAACTGAGCAACATCGTGAACCCCAGCCCCGCGATACCAATGATCGTCTCGGCGACGGTCCACGTCTTCAGCGTCTGCGGGACGGTCATGTTGAAGAACTCCTTGATCAGCCAGAAGCCGGAGTCGTTCACGTGCGAGAGCACCAGCGAGCCTGCGCCGGTCGCGAGCACCAGGAGCTCGGCGTTCGTCCCCGGCGTCACGAGCGCGATGGGGGCGACGATGCCGGCGGCCGTCGTCATCGCGACGGTCGCCGAGCCGGTGGCGACACGGATCAGCGCCGCCACGGTCCACGCCAGCAGCAACGGCGATGTGTGTGCTCCGATCGCGACGTCGGCGATCGCCTTCCCCACCCCACTCTCGAGCAGTACCCGGTTGAATCCGCCGCCGGCGCCGATCACCAGCAGGATGGTGGCGGTGGGCGCGAGGCAGTCGTTCGTGAACTTGAGGATCTGATCGCGCGTGAAGTGCTGCCGGTATCCCAGCGACCAGAATGAGAAGAGCAGCGCGAGCAGCAGCGATACGATCGGGCCGCCGACGAAGTCGAGCGACAGGCGAAGCCTGCTCGTCGGCTCGAGGGTGACGTCGGCGATGCTCGCGCACAACATGAGGATCACCGGGAGCAGCACGGTGAACACCGAGATCCCGAAGCCCGGCATCTCGCGCGGAACCCCGCCCTCGAACTGGGCGGCAACCGGGTTGTCGGCGGGGAGCGCGATGCGCGGTGCAATCCACGAGGCGAAGATCGGCCCGGCCAGTGAGGCCGTCGGCAGCCCGACCAGAATGGCGTACGCGATCGTGAGCCCGACGTCGGCCTCGTAGGCGCCGACGGCGAGCATCGCCGCCGGGTGCGGCGGCACCAGCCCATGCACCACCGAGAGTCCCGCGACCAAGGGAATGCCGATCTTCACGAGCGACATGCCGGTGCGCCGGGCAATCGTGAACACCAGCGGAATCAACAGGACGAACCCGACCTGGAAGAACACCGGGATGCCGACGATGAAGGCGACGAACATGATCGCCCAATGCACGCGCCTCTCGCCGAACGTCGCGATGAGCGTGGTCGCGATGCGCGTCGCACCGCCGGACTCCGCCATCATCTTGCCAAGCATCGTGCCGAGGCCGACCACGATCGCGACGAAGCCGAGGACGCCGCCGACACCGTCCTGGAACGCCTTCACGGCGCTGCCTAACGGCATTCCCGTCACGGCGCCCAGGCCGAGGGACACCGCCACCAGCACGACGAAGGGGTGCAGCTTGAAGCGCGCGATCAGGACGATCAGCGCGACCACCGCGCCGAACGCGTAGACCAGTAGCAGAGTGTTCTGACTCATGCCGGCCGGGATGCCGTGCGCGCCACCAGATCGGCGACGATGGTCTCCGGCGTCTTGCTGATGTCGCACACCCACGCGCGCTCGTCTGGCGTCGGCTCTTCCAGAATCGAGAACTGGCTGTCGATGAGCGATTGCGGCATGAAGTGCCCGCGGCGGCTGGCCATGCGTTCCGCGATGAGGGCTCGACTCCCGGCGAGATACACGAAGCGCACGCTCGCATCCCCGCTGGAGCGCAGCAGGTCGCGATAGCGGCGCTTGAGCGCCGAACAGGATATGACGAGACCGATGCCAGCGCGCCTCGCCTCGCGCAGCCGGGCCGCGATCGCGAGCAGCCAACCGTGGCGGTCGTCGTCCGTCAGCGGGGTCCCAGCCGCCATGCGCTTCACGTTGTCCGGGGGGTGCAGGTCATCACCTTCGACGAACTCGACGCCAAGCTCGCGGGCGAGCTTCGCGCCGATCAGGCTCTTTCCGGAGCCGCAGACGCCCATCATCACGTAGAGCCCGGTGTGCACAGCGACCTATCCTATACCACCGGGCGATTCGAGGCTATTCTGCTGGCTCAGGAAACCTCCAGGGAGCGGCAACAATGCAACTGGCGATGATCGGGTTGGGCCGGATGGGCGGCAACATGGTGCGGCGGCTGCTCCAAGGTGGGCACGAGCTGCTCGTGTACGACCGCAGCGCCGACGCGGTCAACGCGCACGTCGCCGGGAAAGTGAAAGGGGCGAGGGACATCGCCGACGTCGCCCGACAGCTGGCCCCGCGTCGCGTCGTCTGGGTCATGGTGCCGGCGGGCGCGGCGGTCGAGGCCACCCTCGAGGAGCTCGTGCCCCACCTCGGCCGGGGGGACATCGTCATCGACGGCGGCAACTCGAACTTTCGCGACACGATGCGTCGTGCCGAGGCGCTGAAAGCACGAGGAATCGAGCTCGTGGACGTCGGCACCAGCGGCGGGATCCATGGCCTCGCCGAGGGCTACTGCCTCATGATCGGCGCGTCACCAGCCGCCTACCAGCACTGTGAGCCGATCTTCCAGACGCTCGCGCCACCCGAGGGCTACGCCCACGTCGGCCCTCCCGGGGCCGGTCACTACGTGAAGATGGTGCATAACGGAATCGAGTACGGCCTGCTTCAGGCGTACGCCGAGGGCTACGAGATCCTTCACGCATCGCGGGACTTCACGCTCGACCTGGGACGGATCGCGAAGCTCTGGAACCACGGTAGTGTCGTGAGGTCCTGGCTGAACGAATTGGCGGAGCGCACGTTGTCCCGTGACGGGCAACTCGCTGGCATTCGAGGTTACGTGGAGGATTCGGGCGAAGGGCGCTGGACGGTGGAGGAGGCGATGCGCCTCGACGTGCCGGCGCCGGTGATCACGATGTCGCTTCTCGCCAGGTTCCGCTCGCGCCAGGAGGATTCGTTCGGCGCGAAGGTGATCGCTGCGCTGCGCCACGAGTTCGGCGGGCACGCGGTGCAGATCAAATGAATGGGTTTTCTCTGGAGGCAACATGTCGCGCGTGCTCGTGATCGGCGGAACACTGTTCATCGGCCGTGCGCTGGTGGATCAGTTGCTCGAGCGTGGTGACGAGGTCGTCATCATGCACCGCGGCAAGCAGACACCCTTCGGCAGCCGCGTGACCGAAATCCGGTGCGACCGGAACGATGTGGCGGCGGTTCGTGCCGCCCTGAAGGGAAATCGATTCGATGTCGTCTACGACAACGTCTACGACTGGGAGCGCGGAACGACCGCGGACCAGGTGAGCGCGGCCGCCGTCGCGGCGGCCGATGGCCTGCGCCGCTACGTCTTCACGTCGAGCGTCGCCGTCTACGGTGAAGGGGGCGAGTACGACGAGCAGGTGCCGCTGGTGCCCTCGGACTACCCGAATCCGTACAGCGCTCACAAGGCGGACAGTGAACGCGCGCTCTTCGCGCTACACCGCCAGCAAGGCGTCCCCGTGACCACGCTGCGGCCGGCCTTCGTCTACGGCCCCCACAATGCGCTGGACCGTGAAGCGTTCTTCTGGGATCGCATCCGGGCTGGCCGCCCGATCATCATCCCGGAAGATGGGTTGGGGACCATGCAGTGGGTGCATGTACGAGACGTGGCGCGCGCCGCGGTGCTCGCCGCAACACACGACGTCGCGGTTGGCCACGCGTACAATCTCGCGAGCTATCCGCCCATCACGCAGATCGAGTTCGTCCAGCTGCTGGCACGAGTCGCCGGCGAGGGCGCGCATCTCGTGCACGTCCCACGGGAGCAGATTCAGCGTGCGGGGGGGGCGCTCTTCGCGCCGCCGTTCTACTTCGGCGTTTACCTCGACGTTCCACCGATCACCGCCCGCCCGGATCGCGCACGGTCCGAGCTCGGCCTCGAGCTGACGCCGCTCGAGGACGGCTTGCACGAAACCTACCGCTGGTACGAGCAGCAGCACCGGCCCCATCCCGACTTTTCCTGGGAGGATCGGCTTCTCGCGGCCGTACGCTGAGACGCGCGTCATTCTCCTCCTCCTCGAGGCCCTCGTCATGACTGCACGGCGCACCGCGGCACTAATCCTCGTCACCTCGATCGCGCTCACCGGAGCGGTCCTGATCGGCTGCGCCGCCCCCGCCCGGCGGCCAGCGCTCACGGACGATCTCGCCGCTCGCGTGACGATCTATCGCGACAGCTTCGGCATCCCGCACGTGTTCGGAGAGACCGATGCCAGCACGATGTTCGGCTTCGCTTACGCGCAGGCCGAGGACAACTTCTGGCGCCTCGAGGACAACTACATCCGGTCCCTCGGCCGGCGCGCCGAGGTGGATGGCGAGGCCGGACTGGTCAATGACCGGCGGAATCGCGCGCTCGAGATTCCGCGTCTGGCCCGCGAGGAGTACGCGCGCATGCCGCGGCCGATGCGCACGCTGCTCGACGGCTTCGCCGCGGGATTGAACGCGTATCTCGCCGATCATCCCGAGGTGCGTCCGCGGCTGCTGACGCGGTTCGAGCCCTGGTATCCGCTCGCCTTCATTCGATTCAACTACTACCAGAGTGGGTTCTTCTGGGCCGCGGGGTTCCGGCCCAGCGACCTCCAGGTCGCGTTGGATGATCCGCAGATCGGGTCCAAGGACCTCGGATCGAACGGATGGGTGATCGGTCCGAGCAAGAGCGCGACGGGCCACGCGATGCTGTTCATCAATCCACATCTCCCGTTCTTCGGTCCGGGCCAGGTGTACGAGGGCCACGTCAGGAGCGCCGAGGGGTGGAACTTCACCGGGTATACGCGGTTCGGGTTCCCCTTCCCCTACGTCGGGCATAACGAGTCGCTGGGCTGGGTGAGCACCGACAACGCCGCGGATCAGGCCGATCTCTACGTCGAGACATTCGACGATCCCGCGCGGCCGCTGGCGTACCGGTATGGAACGGGCTATCGCCAGGCCACGAGCTGGACCGAGACGATTCTCGTGAAGACCGATGCGGGGATCGACAGGCGGGTGTTCACGTTCCGCAAGACCCATCATGGGCCGATCATCGGCGCGCGGGATGGCAAGCCGCTCGCACTGCGGATGGCGAAGCTCGAGGCCGACGGCTGGTTAGGCGAGTGGTACGCGATGACGCGAGCACGGCGAGTGTCGGAGCTCGAGGACGCGATGCGGCCGCTGAACATGTTGTTCGGCAACGTCATGGCGGCCGACGCCGAAGGGAACACCTTCTATCTCTACAACGCGGCGGTGCCGGTACGCGACCCGCGATTCGACTGGTCGGGGCCCGTGGATGGCAGCGATCCGGCGACCGAATGGCGCGGCTATCACGCGCTGGAAGACTTGCCGCGGCTCACCAATCCGTCCAGCGGGTGGATGCAGAACTGCAACACCACGCCGTTCCTGCTCACGAGCAGCGGCAATCCCGATCCGTCGAGGTTTCCGTCGTACATGGTCGTGGAGGAAGACAACTGGCGCGGGCTCATGTCGCGGCGGATCCTCGAGTCGACGCCGCGGTTCACCTGGGACGCCTGGGTGCGCGCCGCGTTCGACACCTATGTGATCGCGGCCGACTCGCTGTTGCCGGGGTTGTTGCGCGACTTCACCAGCGATTCGGCGCGCCACGCCCAACTGGCACCCGCGATCGACAGTCTCACGCGGTGGAATCGACGGAGTGACACGACGTCGGTCGCAATGACGCTGTTCGATCGCTGGCAGGACGCACTGCGGCCCGGGACGACGAGACTCGCCGCGCTGGACAGCGCGCTGGCGCGACTCGAGCGCGACTGGGGCACGTGGCAGGTACGCTGGGGTGAGGTCAATCGCCTGCAGCGCATCGATGAGCGCGCGGAGCAGCAGTTCTCAGATGGGCGGCCCAGCATTCCGGTGATGGGGGCGGGTGGCCAGCACGGGGCAGTGTTCACCTACGCGGCGCGGCCGGTGCCCGGCCAGAAGCGTCGTTATGGTGTCGCGGGCGGGTCGTACGTCAGCGTGGTTGAATTTGGTCCGACGGTGCGTCGCCTCGCGGTCCACACGATGGGAGCGAGCGGTGATCCCGCTTCGCCGCACTACTTCGATCAGGCTCCGCGGTACGCGCGCGGCGAATTCCGGCCGGCGTGGTTCACGCTCGAAGAGATCAAGGCCAACCTGGAGCGGGAGTATCGGCCGGGGCGTCGATAGGGGATCGATGCGACTGCCAGTCAGTCCGCCGATTCTCCCGATGCTCGCCAAGCGAGTGAGCGAGCTGCCGCCCGGCGAAGGGTGGATCTTCGAGCCCAAGTGGGATGGGTTTCGGACCCTCATCTTCCGCGACGGAGACGAGATCCTCATCCAGAGCCGCGACGAGAAGCCGCTCAATCGGTACTTTCCCGAGCTGATCGAGCCACTGAAGGCGCAGCTGCCCGATCGTTGCGTGCTCGACGGCGAGATGGTGATCGCCCGCGACGACGGACTCGACTTCGACGCGCTCCAGCTGCGGCTGCATCCGGCGGAATCGCGAGTGAAGCTCCTGTCGGGTCAGATGCCGGCATCGGTCGTGTTCTTCGATGTGCTGTGCGAGGGCGACCTTGATCTGCGGTCCACACCCTTCGGGGAGCGGCGCACGCGTCTCGAGAAGCTCCTGTCGCGGGCGGCGCCACCAATCCACCTCACGCCGATGACGCGCGACCGAGTCACCGCGGCCGACTGGTTTCGGCGCTTCGAGGGCGCGGGACTCGACGGCGTGGTGGCGAAGCTGGAAAGCGGGAGGTACGAATCGAACAAGCGGGTGATGCTGAAGGTGAAGCACGAACGAGAGTGCGACTGCGTCGTCGCCGGCTTCCGCTGGCACAAGCGCGGCCAGAACACCGCGGTCGGATCCCTGCTGCTCGGCCTCTACGATGGCGCGGGGAATCTGGAGCACGTCGGCGTGTGCGCGAGCTTCACTGACGCGAAGCGTCGCGAGCTGGTGACGTTTCTGGCGCCGCTTCGCGAGCGGGCGCTCGAGAATCACCCCTGGCGCGCGTGGGCGGAACAGCCGTCGGCCGCGGACGCGGAGGCGCATCGCCGACCGGGAACGGGCAGCCGCTGGAGTCAGGGCAAGGACCTGTCATGGGAGCCGCTCCGTCCCGAGCTGGTGGTTCAGGTCGCGTACGATCACATGCAAGGGAATCGCTTTCGACACACGGCGCAGTTCCGCCGGTGGCGCCCCGACAAGCGTCCTGACGAGTGCACGTTCGATCAGCTGGAGGTCGTGCCGCCGCACGAGCTGGCGCAGATCTTCGCGCGAGACGGTTAGAAAACGGTTGGCATTTTGGGGGAGAGATCCGGGCGCCGAGGCCACGGACAGCGGGAACTGCCGAACCACCCGAATAACGACACGAATCTCTCGAATTGCTCGGCGCGCGGAGTCATTCAGGTTATTCGGCAGTTCAGGCAGTCCGTGGCCCTGCCATTGGGATCCCGACCAGCCGTTAGGATCGCTTGCGATGCGCCTCGCGCCAGGCGCGGGTGGGATCGTCGTCAGGATCAGGCGTGCCCTGCGGCGGTCGCATCGACTCCGGGACGTTTCGCAGATTGACTCGAATGCGCGTCCACGTCGACGACCGACCGCGCATGGAATCGACGAGCACATCGTCGACCGCGAGGTGAGCGGCCACGTCCGAATGCCTCGCCTTCCATCGCTCGAGACCCGCCAGCGCTGCCTCCTTGTCCGGTGAGTTGGCGACGACGATCAACGGCATCTTCGTTCGCTTTGCCGCGGTCGTTTTCTTTGCCGACTTGCGCGCGCCCTTTGCGCGGGATGGCGCGACGCGCGGCGCCTCGCCTTCCATCTTGCGGAAATGGGGCGGCCAGGGCGCATCGCCCAGCCCGGCGGCCTCGTCGCGCGCGGCGAGCTCGAGTAGCGCCTCGAGCGATCCAGCGTGGTCGTCCATCCTCTCGTGCGGATCGCCGATCGCCGCCAGGCGCGCCGGCACCGTGGTGACCGTCAGGTCGGCGGGATCGCAGTCGGGAACCTCGTCCCAGTGCAGCGGCGTCGACACGCGCGCATCGGGGAGCGGCCGCACCGAGTACGCCGAGCAAGTCGTTCGGTCCTTGGCGTTCTGATTGTAGTCGAGAAAGACGCCTCGACGCTCCTCCTTCCACCACTTCGACGTCGCCAGCGTCGGGGCGCGGCGCTCGATCTCACGCGAAAACGCCAGCGCCGCACGACGCACTTCGGTGAACGACCAGCTGCGCTGGATGCGCACGTTGATGTGCATGCCGCGCGAGCCGCTGGTCTTCGGCCACCCACGAAGTCCCACTTCCTCCAGAAGTCCTTTCGCCTCCATCGCCACGCGACGCACGTCATTCCACTCGACGCCGGGGCCCGGATCGAGGTCGATGCGGAGCTCGTCGGGATGGTCGAGATCGTACGCCCGCACCGCGTGCGGGTGGAGCTCGATGCATCCGAGATTCACCACCCACGCGAGGCCGGCGGCGTCGTCGACCACGATCTCCTCCGCCGTGCGACCGGACGGGAACGACAGCGTGACGGTCTTGAGCCACGCGGGCCGCCCCTCAGGCGCGCGCTTCTGATAGAAAGGCTCTCGCTCGGCGCCATGGACAAAGCGCTTCAGCACGAGTGGACGATCGCGGATGCCGGCGATCGCCCCCGGCGCCACCGACAGGTAGTACCGAACGAGATCGAGCTTGGAGAGCTTGATCGCCCGTGAGAAGTACGGCTTGTCCGGATGCGTGATGCGGACTTCGCGGCCGTCGATCGAGAGCACTTCTGCGGCTTCTTCCTTCGCCATCGTGGCCTGTCTGGGGAAAGGCGCGAGGTTGCTGGGCGCCGCGTCACGCTGGCGCGATCGATCATAGGATGCGCGCGATTCGACGAACGCGCGAGCTAGTGGACCGAGGACGCGCCCGCGCGATCGGCGCCTCGGGGGCACCCCCGCAGGAGCGCCGGGCCGTTTGCCCCGGCCTAACGACCAACCCGTATTGCGCTGCCCGGTTCCCCGGCGCACTTTCTGACGCAGCCCACGGCGCCCCTTCGTCGATGGCGATGCGCCTCTCCACATCGCACGAATTCCAATGACCGCGCTCGACCTCCCAGGCACCCAGGAGCCGATCGGCGTCCCTCGAGCAGCACGGACCCCGTACGGTGCGCTGACCCTCATCGGGCTCGGCGGACTCTTCGCCGGCGTCACCGGACCACTGCTCAGCACCTTCATCCCGCCCCTCGTGCGGGACGCCCTGGGCGACCAGCGCACGCTCATTGGCGTCGTCATGGCGATCGACAACGTGCTGCTGCTGATTCTCGTCCCGTGGGCGGGACCGGCATCCGATCGCGCGAGCGCACGCGGGCACGGCAGGCTTCGACTCGTGCTCACGGGGTTCGTTCTTGCCGCACTCGGGATGGCAATCCTCCCCGCCTCCGCCGGTTTCGGACTCGCCGCCCTGATCGGCGCGATCGTAGTGCTGCAGGGCGGCATCAACCTGCAGCGCGCTCCATTCAACGCGCTCGTCGCCGACGTCATCCCGTCGCGCTACCGCTCCCTCGCCACCGGCTCCGTCACGTTCCAGATGTGTGTCGGAGCGATCGTGTTCCTCATGCTCGGGCGCATGCTCGGGATGCGGACGGCGTTTCTCATCGCTGGCGCCACCGTTCTCGCCATCACCGCGCTGCTCGCGCTCCGGCTCCGCGAGCCGACACAGTCGGACTCGCAGGCAGGCGAAGTCACGTTTCGGTCTCTCGGGGCCGCGGTCTGGTCGGCCGTGCGCGGCGCGGTGCCGGGGATGCGGCCGGTCTTCCTCGGCGTGCTCCTCGTCCAGCTGACCTTCCAGACGTTCACGACCTGGTTCGCGCTCCATGGCACGGAACGCTTCGGCGTGCCGCCGGAGGAGGTCACCACTGGATTCATCGCCTGGGCGGTTGGCGGCGTGATCGGAGCGCTGCCGGCCGGCTTCATCGGCGTGCGCATTGGACGACGCAACGCCATGCTGGTCGGGCTCGCCGCGATGGCGGTCTGCCTGTTCGCCCTGGATCGCGTCACGCAGCTGTCGAGCGCCGTGCCGCTGCTGATGCTCGCGTCCGCCGCGTGGACGTTCCCAATGGTCAACGCCTACCCGCTCTTCGTCGAGCCCGTCCCGCGGAAGTACCGGGGCGTCCTCACCTCGCTGTTCGTGCTCTGCATGGCGCTCGGTGGAGCGATCGGAGACCCGCTCAACGGAGGTCTCTTCGATCTTCTCGACAGCTATCGCGCGATGTTCCTTCTCATGGCGTCATACGCCGCGCTCGCAGCCGTCGCGGTTCTCTTCGTCCCGCGCGGCGCCGGCGAAGCGGACACAGCCGCAGCCACGCGCGCGCGATGGCCGACCTCATGAATCGTGGCCCGGGGGCTCGTACGGAGCGATCTCTTCGAGAGCGCCTTGCCCGCCTCCATTTGGCGTGGCTCTGGCTTCTGACATGCGTCGCCCTGGTCATGATCAGCGGGGTCACCGGTGCTGGGATGCTCGACGGAGGAATCGGCTCGGCGCTCTTCGGCCTCCTCTTTCTCATCGGTGCGCCGTTTCTTCTCGTCGCTCGACTGGGCACGCGTCCTGCTCCCTGTTCGTGTTCGCGGGCGCGCCGATATGGGAGCTCGTGGAGGGGGCCGGGAGCTACGCCCCGCTGGCGCTCTCCGCGCTGGTGACGGCGCGTCGCGAGTGAGGTGGCAGCTGGTCCGGTAGCCGCCGCTCCCGCATCTTGGGCCGATGAGCTCGTGCCTTCGCCCCGCCACGTTCGCGGACTGCTCGCTCCTGGTCGAGCTCATGTCGGAGTTCTACGCCGAATCGGACTACGCCCTTCACCCATCTCGTGCCGAAGAGGCGTTCAAGGCGCTGCTCGCCGATCACGGCTTCGGGCGCGCGTGGCTCATCGAGTCACAGGCACAGGTGGCCGGCTACGTCGTGTTGACGCTCGGATACAGTATGGAGTACGGTGGTCGCGATGCGTTCGTCGACGATCTGTTCATTCGCCGCGCCTTCCGGGGCAAAGGCCTCGGACGCAGCGCACTCGACGAGGTGCGCTCGGCCGCCCTGTCGCTCGGGGTTCGCGCGCTGCACCTCGAAGTCGGCCGCGACAATTCGGCCGCGCAGGCGCTGTATCGCCGGGCGGGGTTCGAGGACTCCGGCCGGCAGCTGTTGACCCTTCGTCTTGCCGACCCGACGCACGAGTGACCGGTGAGGGCGGTGACCGCGTTCCGGATCGACTGACCGCTGTGCACGGCATCGCGTCGCGGGTCATCGGGCTCGGGTGCATGCGGCTGTCGACCGCCGCCGACCGGGACGACGAGCGGGGAGTCGCCGTCATTCGTGCCGCGCTCGATGCCGGCGCGACGTTGCTCGACACCGCCGACGCGTATTGCCTCGACGATCGTGACCTCGGCCATAACGAGCGCTTGATCGCGCGAGCGCTGGCCGGGTGGGCGGGCGACCGATCGCGGATCACCGTCGCGACGAAAGGTGGCATGCGCCGTCCCAAGGGCGCATGGGTGAGCGATGGGCGCGCGAAGCATCTCCGTGAGGCCTGTGAGGCGAGTCGCACGGCGTTAGGCGTCGAGACGATCGATCTCTACCAGCTTCACACCGTCGATCCGAAGACGCCGATCGAGACCAGCGTTCGTGCCCTGGCGCGCCTTCGGGACGAGGGCAAGATCCAAGACGTCGGGCTGTGCAACGTGACCGTGGGTCAGATCCAGATCGCGCAAGCGATCGTCGCGATCGCCGCGGTTCAGGTGAGCCTGTCGCCCCTCGACGACGAGAATCTGCGGAACGGCGTCGCCGAATACTGCCGCGACAGCGGCATTCCCCTGATCGCGCACCGTCCCCTCGGCGGCGACCGCGTGAAGCAGCTGGCGCGGGACGCGGTGCTTTCTCGAATCGCCACGAAGCACGAGGCGTCGAACGAGGAGGTCGCCCTCGCCTGGCTCATGAGCTTCGGCCCTGGCGTCGTGCCGATTCCCGGCGCCACGCGCGTCGAAACCGCCTCGTCCCTCTCGCGCGCCCTCGCCATCGAGCTCGATGGCGAAGATCGACTCGCCCTCGACGCCCGCTACTCGGGGCGGCTGCTCCGCATCCCGCGCGCGCAGAGGCGACCGAGTGACGACGCGACCGGCGAGGTGGTGATCGTGATGGGGATGCCGGGGGCCGGCAAGACGGTCGTGGCTCGCGAGCTCGAAACGAGCGGTTACGCTCGGCTCAACCGCGACACGCTTGGCGGCTCGCTGGCCGATCTCGCTCCGCTGCTGGACGAGCTGCTCGCGACCGGCCGACGCCAGGTCGTGCTCGACAATACCTATCCGACGCGCAAATCGCGGAACGAGATCATCGAGACCGCGTGGGAGCGCGGAGTGCCGGTGCGATGCATCTGGCTCACGACCGATGTCGCGAACGCTCAGATCAACAGCATCGACCGCATGCTCGCCGCGCACGGATCGCTTCCGACGCCGGACGAGATCCGCCAGCTCGGCAAGAAGGACACGCGGTATTTCCTGCCCGACGCCCTCTTTCGTTACGAGCGGACGCTCGAGCCCCCGACACTCGACGAGGGATTCGTGTCGGTCGACGTGCGCTCCTTCGTTCGCGAGCCAGCGCACGGGGACGCGCGCGCGGTGATTCTCGACTTCGACGACCTGGTCGGGAGCGGCGCGCCGGTGCTACGCGCGGGGGATGTCACCATCGACAAGACGCGCCGCGATGTGCTCACGCGACACTCGAGCGGGGGGTGGCTTCTCTTCGTGCGTGCGTGGCGACCGCACGTCGAGCGTACGGAAACGACGCTCGAGGATGTCGATGCTTGCTTCGCGAGACTGCGCGAGCTGCTCGGTGTGCCGGTCGAGCATGCGTGCTGCCCGCACGACGCCGGTCCGCCCATATGCTGGTGCCGCAAGCCCATCCCCGGCTCCGTGCTCGAGCTCGCGGCGCGACGGGGCGTGGCGCTGGCACGGTCGATAGTGGTCGGTACGTCGGCCGCGGACCGCACGATGGCCGAGCGCATCGGCGCGCGGTTCGAGCCATCAGCGGCGTTCTTCGCCTGAGCCGGTCGTAAG
>JAICNG010000171.1 GCA_025931335.1 Gemmatimonadaceae bacterium
CAAGGGGCAGAACGTGGCGTTCATGGTCTCGCTCGCGTTCGCGATCGCCGCGAGCGCGAACTTTCCCGCGCTCGTGCTGTCGATCTTCTGGCGGCGATGCACGACGGCGGGGGCGGTGGCGAGCATGGTCGTGGGAACGGTTACCGCGCTCGCGCTCATCTGGGCTTCGCCGACGATTCAGCTCGACGTGCTGGGCCGGTCCGAGGCGTGGTTCCCACTGAAGAACCCGGCGCTCGTCACCATTCCGCTCTCGTTCGCGGTCGGTATTGTCGTCTCGCTATTTACGCGGGAAGCCATCCGCAGCGACTCGGCGGCCCTCGACCGGAGAATGCTCCTGGGAGGTCACGCGGCCGCGGAGTGACGCGTACCGGTCCTTGCGCGATCGCGTAGCCCGAGAAATGATCGGTGCTGAAGGTGACGGTGCGCGCGACCTTGTCATCGACCCCGCCCATGTCCTCGAGGAACGTCTTGGTCAACGGATCGATGTGCCACACGCGAAGCGGAGTCCGGTCGATGTCGGTCCGTGTGCAACGGCCGTAGTCGATGACGACGGTGACCGGCTGCGCAAACTGGAAGTGCGGCAGGCCGTTCACTCGGACCTCGATCTCGACGTACTTCGAGGGAGGGACGGTGAGCGTCACCAACGAAAGACCGAAGAGCGGCAGCGCATCGGGCGGAATGATGACGCGCGTGTCGCCCACCGAGACCTCGCCGCCGAGCACGCCGAGGAGCGCCGAGGCAGTCCCGGAAATGTCGGAAGGGCACTGGATGAGGCTGGACTTGGCCAAATCGAACGCGAGGGACCGCGCCGCGGCCGAAGGAGCGGGTGCGGTGGGCTCGCTACATGCAGTGAGCGCCGCGGCGAATGCCACAGACGCGAAGCGCCGAACGACCGTCCATCGAATCATGAGAGCCTCTCGCGCATGGCGGCAGGGTCACGCGGTGTTACGCAACCGACATGCCTGAGCCCCTCGGAGACATCGAAGAAGGGCTTCGGCTCGAGAAGTTCGGTATGCTCGATCGGGCCCTCGCGCATTACGAGGCCGCCGCTCACGGCGACGATCCGTTGACGGTCGCCACGGCTCTGCGCCGGCGCGCGAGCGTGCTTCGGACGCGGTGCGACTGGGAGGGAGCGCTGGCGGCCGCGCGCGAGAGCGCGGCGGTCGCGGTGCGACACGGGCTCGCCGACGCGCACGCCGAAGCGCTCAACGCGGAAGCCGCCGTGTTTCAGAGCCAGGGCGATTTCGCTGCCGCGCGGCCCTTGCTGGAGCGCATTCTCGAAATGACGTCCGATCCCCGCATCCGTGGCGTCGCCCTGCAAAATCTGGGGGCGATCGCGGCCGAGGGCGGGGATCTCGGGACCGCCGAGCATCGCTTTCTCGAATCGTACCGCTGCTTCCAGGCGGCGGACTACGCGTGGGGTCAGGCCTTTGCGCTGAACAACTATGGCCGCGCGGCGATGGATCGTGAGAACTTCGAGATCGCCGAGCGGGTGCTGGCTCGCGCGGTCGACCTCGCGCGTGAGATCGAGGACCTCGACCTCGCCGCCCTGGCCACCATGAATCTCGCCGAGACGATGTTGTGCGCGGGCGATCTGGAACGGGCGGACGAGACCGCCAGCACCGCGCTCGGGTACTTCGACATGGCGGGAAACCGGTGGCGCCGCGTGGAGTGCCTGCGCCTCCTCGGCGACATCAACCGCCGCGACGGACAGGTCGAGATCGCGCGGCGGTGCTACACGCAGGGCCTGGAGCTGGCGCGTGAGCTCGGAGTGCACCTCGAGGTCACGCGCCTCGAGGACCGCCTTCGCGTGATCGACAACCCTTCACCCAAGGACTGAAGCATGAGGCTGCGAGCTGCGTTGTGTCTGGGACTGCTCCTCGGTGCCGGGTGCGCGACGGCACCGGCGCCTAACGACTCGACGACGCCGGCCGCCGTGCCGGCGCCGGCACCACCCACAGCGACTCCAGCGCCGGCGGCGCGTCCGGCCGATGTCGCTTCCGCGGAGGCGATCATCGCCGCGCTGTACGACGTGATCTCGGGAGCGCGGGGACAGGACCGCGATTGGCAACGATTTCGCTCCCTGTTCACGAGCGGCGCTCGGCTCATCGTCGGGGCGCCGTCGCCCGACGGACGCGTGCCGTCCCGCAACATGACCGTCGAAGAGTACGTCGTGGCGGCCGACCCGTTCCTCAAGCGCGATGGCTTCTGGGAGCGCGAGATCGCCCGCCGTGTCGAGCGGTACGGCAACGTGACTCACGTGTTTTCGACGTACGAGTCCCGCGTCAACACACCCGACTCCCCGCCGTTCAGTCGCGGGATCAACAGCATTCAGCTCGTCACCAACGGCGAGCGCTGGTGGGTCGTGACGATCCTGTGGGATTTCGAGCGACCGGGGAACCCGATTCCCGCCGAGTATCTCCCGCGCTGAGCGGCCGGAAATGACAACGGGGAGTGAGGAATCGAGCTCCTCACTCCCCGTTTCTCCATCTGAATTGCCCTTCGGCCGCGTCGCCGATTCCTGTTCACACCACGAGGGTGAACAACATCACGAAAAAGGCGATCCCGGCGAGCGGAACGAGAATGTCTCGCGCCGCGCTGAAGTGACGCATCGCGGTCCCTCCGGGGGGTGTGGGGTGGTGCATCCCGACTCGTGCGTTCCGCGGTGCTGCCTTTGCTCGAGTGTGATGGGCGTCACATTTTGATAAAGCCCGTGAAATTCGGCAAGAGTGGCGTATGAGCGACACGCGGGGTGTGGCGGTTTGTCCGCAGGCCTGCACTCAGTGGACGGGTCCCCGCGCGCTAGATTAGGATGTCGCCAACACTGCCGCTTCCCGGACTACCTCCATGCGCGTCCCAGCGAAACTCCTGACACCGGTCGCCTGCGCCGCCGTTCTCCAGGCATGCGCGGGGTCACCCGCCCCACAGCCCGACCCTGCGCCTGCTGCCGGACCTGTCGCCGCCACTCCAGCGATGCCCGACCGGGACTATCTCGTTTACGTCGTTGCCGAGTCGGCTGACGAGATCGCCCTGCTGCGATTCGGCCCGAAGGGCGGCACCGTCGACCACCGTCTGACGACCGGGATCATGCCGGCCGACGTCGACGGGCCGCACGGCATCGCCGTCTCCCCCGACGGCCGGTACTACTACGTATCGATCGCACATGGGACGCCCTTCGGCACGGTGTGGAAGTACACCACACAAGGCGACACGCTGAAGGGACGCGTCGAGCTCGGGAACTTCCCGGCGACCATGCAGACGACGCCCGACGGCGAGTTCCTGTACGTCGTGAACTTCAACCTGCATGGCGACCACGTCCCGTCGTCGGTCTCGGTCGTCGCGACGGAAGCCATGGTGGAAGTCGCGCGCACCACTACCTGCGTGATGCCGCACGGCTCCCGAGTCAACCCGCAGGGGACGAAGCAGTACTCGGCGTGCATGATGGATGACATGATCGTCGAGATCGACACGCGCACCTTCGGCGCCGCTCGACATTTCATGGTCACGAAGGGGAAGGAGCACGGCGAAGCCGGGCCGCCGCACCACATGATGGCGGGGCAGCAGCAGCATGACATGGCGGGCCACGGGATGACGGCGCCAAAGCCGGGCGATGACACGTGCTCGCCGACGTGGGCCCAACCGTCGGCGGATGGCTCGAAGGTCTACGTGGCGTGCAACAAGTCGAGCGACGTCGTCGAGATCGACGTCGCATCCTGGACGATGACGCGGCGATTCCCGGCCGGACCGGGCGTATACAACCTGGCGGTGACGGGCGACGGACGGCTGCTCATCGGCACGAACAAGCGCGGGCAG
>JAICNG010000158.1 GCA_025931335.1 Gemmatimonadaceae bacterium
AAAGCCCACGTTGTGCCGGGTCCCGGCGTAGCGGCTGCCCGGGTTGCCCAGACCGACGACAACTTTCATAGGAGTTAGTGGTCAGGGGTCAGGAGTCAGGAGTCAGGGGTCAGGGCAGGAAAGGCGCGGCAGCGAAGCTGCCGCGCACATCCGAAGAGGCGGCAGCGGCGAAGCCGCGCCGCCTTTTCCTTCCCTGACCCCTGACCCCTGACTCCTGACTCCTGACCCCTACAGATCAAATCTCGCCATCGCGCCCTTCAGTCGCGACGCAATGCTCGCCAGGTGCTGGCTCGACTCGGTCACGTGCATCATCGACGAGGTCTGCTCCTCGACGACGGCGCTGACCTGCTCGGATGTCGAGGCGTTCTGCTCGGCGACGGACGAGATCGCTTCGATCTCGCGCGCCAGCGATTCGGCCTCGTTCTGCTGCGAGACGGCCGACTCGACGATGAGCGCGACGGCGCCACGGCTCCCCTCGATCTCGCGCGCGATCTGCGTGAGCGCGGCGGTCGATGAGCGGATGACGGTCTCGCCGCTCGCCACGCTCGTGCTCACATCGGTGATGCGCTCGGCGGTCCGCATCGACGCGTTGCGCATCTCGACCGCGAGCTTGCGGATGGTGTCGAGCGCGCGAGCGCTCTCGCCGGCGAGCTTGCGGACCTCGTCGGCCACGACGGCGAACCCCTTGCCGTGCTCGCCGGCACGGGCCGCCTCGATCGCCGCGTTGAGCGCGAGGAGATTGGTCTGCCGCGCGATGCCGGCGATGGTGTCGGTGATCTTTCCGATCCGCTGCGATTTCTCGCCGAGCTCGGCCACAGCCGGGACCGCCTCACGAGTGACGGAGGCGATCTCCCCCATGCTGCTGAGCGCCTGCTCGGCGGCCTGCGTGGCTCGCCGCGCGCTCGAGGCCACGCTGTCGGCGGCGCCCTGCGCCCGTCGCGCGTGCTCCGACACCTTGAGGGCGCGTTCGGCGACGCTGCCCGAGATGTTGACCACGTTCTGAATGTTGCGCGTCTGCATCGATGCCGAGTCGGCGATGCTCTGCGCGGCGCTCGCGACCTCCTGGGTCGAGGCCGTCATTTCCTCTGCCCCCGAGGCGAGCTCCTCCGCGGTCGCGGCGACCTCGCTGGCGCCGGCATCGACATCGCGGAGCAGGACGCGAAGTCCCGTCGTCATCGTGCGGAACGCGTCGGCAAGGCGCCCGACCTCATCGGCGGATTTGAACGCCAGCTCCTGACGGAGACTCCCGCGGGCAACCGCTTCGGCGTGTGACGCCACGGCCTCGATCCCGCGCGTCAGGCGACCCGCGGTCCATCCCGCGATCACGATGCCTGACAGCATGATCATCAACGGAAGCCACGCGAGATTGCGAATCTGCACGCCGAAGTCGCGCAGGAAATTATCGGCGCGCAGCGTGGCGATCACGAACCCGGCGGCCGTCCCATCGGGCCGGACGATGGGGGCCACGGCAGTGAGGACGCGTCCGCCGCCCCCGTCGAGATAAATCGGTGTCGTCCCGCCCTTGTTGTGGCCGAGCGAGTCGGCAAGACCTTCGGGGGCGTCGAGCAGTTGGCTGTACTGCGGCTGCCCCGCCTTCCACTGCGAGTGGACGAGATAGCGATACCGTGCCTGCTGCCGCCGAACGATGGCGAGACCGTTGGTGAGCTCGGCGAGATTTCCACCGTTGGTGAGCCACAGGCGCGCGAGCGTACGCTGCGCGAACACGAACGCCGCCCCGGTGCGACCATCAGGCCGCGCGATGACGTCGATCGAGTCGGAGGGGATGGCGACGGCCGCGCTGCGCGCGATGGCCGACAGCCGCATCGCATTCAGTGCCGTGAGTCGCTCGCGTCCCGCGAAGTAAATGGGCGTGAGGACGAGCACCAGCGTCGCCATGACGGCGGCCGCGGTGAGCGCGACCATTTTGCGGCGAAATGGCTGCCGCGATGCCCACGAGCTGAACGACCAGGACAGGGGGAGCCTCCGGGACGGTCGCCACCAGGTGGCGCACCAGGGAAAACGACGTGCTGCCGGCACTCATAGAACGCTCCGCCAGTCCCACACGTAACGCGCGCTTGGTGAGCGACATCGGCCTCGGTAGCTTTCGCGCCGACTGAACCGGGAGAGGCGCGTGTACGAAGGGCTGATGATCAGCGTGTCCGGCGTGCGCGGGCGCGTGGGCGAGGCACTCACACCGGAGGTGGTCGCGCGATTCGCGGCCGGGTTCGGCGCGTGGGCGACCGGCCGCGCACACACGCGCGCGATCGTCGTCGGCCGTGACTCGCGAGTGTCCGGTCCCATGTTCCACCGTGCCGTCGTTTCGGCGCTTCAGTCCGTCGGGTGCGACGTGGTCGATATCGGTCTGACCACCACCCCGACCTGCCAGCTTGCCGTCGAGCACCACCACGCGGCCGGCGGGCTCATGATTTCGGCGAGCCACAATCCCGTCGAGTGGAATGCCCTCAAGTTCATCGGTCCGAGCGGCGCCTTTCTCGAAGCGCACGAGGGCGCGGAGATGCGCCGCATCGTCGACGGGAACATCCCGCGCGCGTCGTGGGACCGCCTTGGAGCGATCACCGACGATCGCGACGCCATCGAGCGACATGTGCAACAGGTGCTGGCGATTCCGTTCGTGGACGTCGCCGGGATCCGGAAGCGCCGGTTCAAGGTCGCCCTCGACTGCGTTCGCGGAGCGGGCGGGCGCATCATCCCGCAGCTCCTCGGTCACCTGGGATGCGCGGTGACGGCGATCCATTTGGAGCCCGATGGGCGTTTTCCACGGTCCCCGGAGCCAGTAGCCGAAAATCTGCATGAACTGGAACGGCTCGTGCTTCAGAGCGGGGCCGACGTCGGCATGGCGGTCGATCCGGACGTCGATCGGCTGGCTCTGGTGTCGGAACAAGGGGTGGCGGTCGGCGAGGATTACACGCTCGCCCTCGCCGCTCGTGTCGTTTTGCGACACCGGAAAGGTCCGGTGGTGGCGAACCTGTCGACGAGCTTGATCCTCGACGACATGGTCAGGGAGGCCGGATCGAAGGTGATCCGGGCGCCCGTGGGCGAGGTGAACGTGGCGGTGCGCATGCGCGAGGAGCGGGCGCCCGTTGGCGGCGAGGGGAATGGCGGTGTGATTCTCCCGGAGCTGCACCTCGGCCGCGACGCGCCGGTCGGTGTCGCGCTCATCCTTCAGTTGTTGTTGGAGGACGACACGCCGTTGTCGGCGATCGTAGGCCGCTTCCCCCGGTACTCGATCGTCAAGGACAAGATGGACCGCCCGAATGTATCGCTCGAGGCGGTGTATCAAGCGCTTCAGGCGGAGTTCGCCGATGCGACGGCCGACCTGCAGGACGGGCTGCGGCTGTCGTGGCAGGACCGATGGGTGCACGTGAGACCCTCGGGCACGGAGCCCATCGTGCGGGTGATCGCCGAAGCGAGAACGGAGGAGGCGGCGCGTGAGCTGGTGAGTCGCGCCTGGGCGCCGATCAAGGCGCTGAGACAGAGCGGGTAACCCTGGATCCTGGAACGTACGCACCATGTGTGGAATCGTTGGTTACGTCGGAGCGCGCGTTGCGACGCCGCTGCTCGTCGAAGGCCTGAAGCGTCTCGAGTATCGCGGGTACGACTCGGCGGGCATCGCCGTGATGAACGGCAAGGGCGTCGAGACTCGTAAGGCGGCGGGCAAGATCTCCCAGCTCGAGTCCGTCGTACTTTCCAGCCCCGTTCACGGGACGCTCGGGATTGCCCATACGCGGTGGGCGACCCACGGCGCGCCGACGACGTGCAACGCGCATCCGCACCATTCCTGTGACGACGCCATTGCGGTCGTACACAACGGGATCATCGAAAACGCATCGACGCTGCGAAAGCTGCTCGAGGATCGTGGCCACGAGTTCCGGTCCGAGACCGACACCGAGGTCCTGGCGCACCTCATCGAGGAGCACTTCGACGGCAGCCTCGAGACGGCGGTGATCGATGCGCTCCGGCACGTCGAGGGGACGTACGGGATCGCGGTGGTCTCGAGTCGCGATCCGAACAAGATCGTCGCGGCGCGGAAGGGAAGCCCGCTGCTGATCGGGCTCGGCGACGGCGAGCATTTCGTCGCCAGCGACGTGTCGGCGATTCTGGCGCACACCCGCCAGGTGATCTATCTCGACGATGGCGACGTCGCTGTTCTCTGCCGCGACGGGTACCGCATTCTCGATGTCAATGCGGCGAGCCAGATCGATCGGCAGGTGAGCCGGATCGATTGGGACCTCGACATGATCGAGCGCGGCGGATTCGCGCACTTCATGCTGAAGGAGATCTTCGAGCAGCCGGCGAGTGTGGAAAACACCATGCGCGGACGCCTGCTGGCCGAGGAGGGCACCGCCAAGCTGGGCGGCCTGAACATGACCGCCGACGATCTGCTTCACATCGAGAACATCGTCATCACGGCCTGCGGAACCAGCTGGCATTCGGCGCTCATCGCCGAGCACATGATCGAGGAGTGCGCGCGCGTGCCGGTGGAGGTCGAGTACGCATCCGAGTTCCGGTATCGCAATCCCATCGTCAGCGATCGCACGCTCTGCATCGTCATCTCGCAGTCCGGTGAGACCGCCGACACGCTGGCCGCGATGCGTGAGGCGCAGCAGCGGGGCGCTCGCGCGATCGGGATCGTCAACGTCGTGGGATCCACGATCGCGCGCGAGTCCGACGGCGGCGTCTATATTCACGCGGGCCCGGAGATTGGCGTCGCGTCGACGAAGGCGTTCACCAGCCAGGTCATGGCGCTGGCGATGTTCACGCTGAAGCTCGCGCGTCTGCGCAGCCTTTCAGTCGTTCAGGGTCGCAACATCGTGCAGGCCATGCACCAGC
>JAICNG010000123.1 GCA_025931335.1 Gemmatimonadaceae bacterium
AGGGCGTCCTTCGGGACGCCCTTTTTTTGGTCTTCTCGGAATATCGGGATTGTCTGAAGCCTGGCTGCGGTCCCCAAGCGGCCACGAACAGCTGAAACTGCCAACTGACCCGAATAACAACACGAATTACGCGAATTGCCTCTTGCGATTCGAATTCGGCTCTCTAGTAACAACAATGTGCCGTTGGGCTTGTGCGCGGAGGATTGCGCGACGCCGGGAGCAATTCGGGCCCTCGTGCTGGTATGCGGGTCACTTCGCCGTTCGGCGGTCCGTGGCCCCGCCACCGCGATGGTTCCCGGAAGTCTTTTTCGTCGTCTCGCTCGCGCGCGTCGCGCAGCACTCGTAACTTCGCGGCATGTCACTCACCGTGCGCGTGCTGCTCGGGCTGGTCGCCGGGCTCGCCCTCGGCTTCGCCGTCAATGCGTCTCCGGGACTGAGCGGCGTCGTACCGTGGATCGAGCCGCTCGGATCGATCTTCATCAACGCCATCCGGATGACGGTCGTCCCGCTCGTCGTCGCGAGCCTGATCGTCGGAGTGGCCGGAGCTCCCGATGCGCGCGCGATCGGTCGCGTCGGATGGAGGGCGCTCGTGCTGTTCGTGATCCTCGTGCTCGCCGGCGCGGTGTTCGGGGCGATCGTCGCGCAGCCCATTCTCGCCCGCATGATCGATCCGGCGTCGGCCAGCGCGCTGTCCGCGGGAAGCGCGGGCGACCTCGCCGGCGCCGCACGAGAGGGAGCGCAGCGCCTGCCGACGTTCGCGCAATGGCTGATCGACCTCGTCCCCGCGAATCCCGTTCGCGCGGCGGCCGATGGAGCGATGCTGCCGCTCATCGTCTTCTCCCTGCTCTTCGGCGTGTCGCTGCTGCGACTCGACGCGGAGCGACGCCGGCCCGTAATCGGGTTCTTCGAAGGGGTGGCCGATGCGATGCTGGTGCTCGTACGGTGGGTGCTCGTGTTCGCACCCATCGGTGTGTTCGCGCTCGCCGTGCCGCTTGCCGCGCGGATGGGGCTCGCCGCCGCCGGCGCCCTCGTCGGGTTCATCGTCCTCGTGTCGGCCCTGTCGGTGGCGTTCATGGCGCTCGTGCTGTATCCGGCGGCCGCCGTCGGCGGACGTGTCACGTTAGGTGCGTTCGCGCGCGCCATCGCGCCCTCGCAGGCGGTTGCGTTCAGCTCCCGATCGTCCCTGGCCGCGTTGCCCGCGATGATCGAGGCCGCGGAAACGCGTCTGGGGTTTCCCCCCGAGGTCTCTCGCTTTCTGCTCCCGCTATCGGCATCGACGTTCCGGGCCGGGTCGGGCGTGGGACTCGCGGTGAGCGTCCTGTTCGTCGCTCGATTGTACGGCGTCGACCTGAGCGTGGCGCAGATGGCGACGGTGATCGCCACCGTCGTCCTCACGAGCTTCAGCGTACCCGGCATTCCCAACGGATCGATCATCGCGATGGTGCCGATTCTCGACGCGGCAGGGATTCCGGTCGAGGGCATTGGCATCCTGCTCAGCATCGACACGATTCCCGATATGTTCCGCACGACCACGAACGTGACCGGGCACATGACGGTCGGGGCGATTCTCGCGCGGCTCCGCTCGCGCGCGCTGGCGCCCGCGGCCGAAGCCGCCGCCGCGACGACGCTCCCGGAGCCGACGAAATCGTGACGTGGGCGCCGCTCCTCGCGGCGGCGCCATGGCTCGCGGCGGCGGCGATCGCCTTGTGGCGGGCCGGTCAGTCCCGCCGCCTCGACGAGTACTCCGCGACGCCGGCGCCTGACACGCCGCCGCTGAGCGTGATCGTTCCTGCCCGCAACGAGGCGGCGAACATCGCGCGGTGTGTAACGTCGCTCCTCGCATCAACGTATCCCGCGCTCGACCTCATCGTCGTCGACGACCACTCCACCGACGACACGGCGCGCCTCGCGCGGGAGGCCGGGGCCGGTGACGCACGGCTCCGCGTCGTCTCGGCGCCCCACCTCGCGCCAGGCTGGCTCGGCAAGCAATGGGGGTGCGCGCACGGCGCGTCGCTCGCGCGCGGCCGGGTGCTGTGCTTCACCGACGCCGACACCGTGCACGCGCCCGATCTGCATGTGCGCTCCGTGCGCGCGCTCGTCGATCGGGGCGCGGACCTGCTGTCGGTCGCCGGAACGCAGGAGGTGGGGACGTTCTGGGAACGGCTCATCCAGCCGCAGGTCTTCGCCCTCCTGTTCGCGCGCTATGGCGGCACGGAGGTCGTTTCACGCGCGAAACGCCCCGAGGATGTGATCGCGAACGGCCAGTACATGCTCTTTCAGCGCGCGGCCTACGAGGCACTCGGCGGTCACGCGAGCGTCCGTCGCAAGGTGGCCGAGGACCTCGCGCTGGCGATCCGCGCCAAACAGCACGGCATGCGCGTTCACCTCATCATGGCGCTCGACCAACTCTCGACGCGGATGTACGCCTCCCTCGGTGAGCTCGTGCGCGGATGGATGAAGAACGTGTACGCCGGCGGAATCGAGACGCTGCCTCCCGGTCGCATCTGGCAACTGCTGTATCCGGCGATGCTCATGACGCCCATCCTCTTCTGGCTCGCGCCCCCTGTGGTGCTCGCGCTCTGGCTGACGGGCTTCGCGTCGGCCGGGTTGGGAACGTGGGCCATCGCCACGAGCGCCATCCTCCTCGTGTGGTGGATCGTGGTGTACACCGCGATGACTCGACGCCCGTGGTACGCGCTCGCCGCTCCCGTCGGGAACATCCTTCTCGCCTACATCTTCGTGCGCGCGGTCGCGCGAGGCCGGCGAGTGGAGTGGAAGGGCCGGGAGTACGAGGTGGAGTAAGATCGAGGTGCTCGACGTGCTCGAGGAAGTGCTTCCCCTCGAGAACCTGGAGCACCTCGAGCACGTCGAGCACCTCGAGTTGGGAACCTTTTCTCCCCCCGGAGTGTCGAAGTCTTTGGAAGCACTTCTGCTTCCACCTCCGAGTGGAACCTCCCCGGTCGCGCCCGTATGGGTGGCCGGGGAGTTCCATTTTCGAGCCCCCGTGCGTTCCGTCGATGCGAGTCTCCCGGCGCTGACGCTCTAGCATGGCGCGTGCTCTCGCTGCACGCTGCCGCCAACCTGCTCACCGCCGCCGCCACTCTCGAGCATCTCGTCCCGCTGGCGCGCGCGGTCGGGTGTACGGGATCACCGCTGCCGCTGGCCGCGGAGGCGCGCGCCGCGCTGGGAGTAGCGGGTACGCGCGATGCGCGGATCGTGGCTGGCCCCGGCTCGCTACGCGCGCTTCTCCTCGAATGGCCGGCCGGCGCGTCGCTACGCGAGCGCATCGGCGCCGCGGTGCCGCGCCTCATCGCGCGCGCGCCGCACCTCTTCTGGCTCGTCATCGCCGGCGAGCGAGGCGGCACCGGGCTGACGCTCGCCACGTGGACGCCCGACCGCGCGCGGCCGCGCATCGCGGCACTCACCGTGGATCGTCGTCGCATCGTTCCTAGCGACGCCGAAACGTTGTGCGCCCTCGCCGCCGCCACCGACGGCGACGACGTGATGACGCACACGCGCTGGGTGGAAGTCCTCGGACGAGACGCGCTCACGCGGCGCTTCTACCGAACGCTCGACGGGGTTGTGACAGGCCTGGCCGAGGGCGCGGCGACGCGCGCCGGCGCAGCGGATCGGCGTGAGATCGCCCTACTGTGGTTGTCGCGGCTGCTCTTTCTCTCCTTCCTCGAGACCAAGGGGTGGCTCGACGGCGACCGGCGGTTCCTCGCGCGTCAGTTCGAGGCGGGCGCGGGCCGTGCGGGCGGCGCACACCAGCGCTTCCTGCTGCCCCTGTTCTTCGGGACGCTCAACACCCCGGTGCACCGGCGCGCTGCCGTCGCCCGTGCGTTTGGCACCGTTCCCTTTCTCAACGGCGGGCTGTTCGCGCGCTCCCCGATCGAGCGTCGGCATGCCGCGCTTCGCTTCCCCGACGATGCGCTCGGCCGCGTCTTCGACGATCTCCTCTCTCGATATCGCTTCACGGCGCGTGAAGATGATCTCACCTGGTCGGACGCCGCCGTCGATCCCGAGCTGCTCGGCAAGGCGTTCGAGTCGTTGATGGCGTCACGAGATCGGCGCGACAGCGGTACGTATTACACGCCCCACGCGCTCGTCTCGCGCGTCACGCGCGCCGCGCTCGTGGAGGCGCTGGCGCTGCCCGGGCTCGGCGACGGCGACCTCGCAGCCATTCTCGATGGCGCGCCGGTCGATTTCACCACCGCGTACGTGCTGCGCCAACGCGCGCTCGCCCTCACGATTCTCGACCCCGCGTGTGGGTCCGGCGCCTTCCTCGTGCACGCGCTCGAGGAGCTCACCAGACTGCTCATCCGCTGCCAGGATGCGCGCGGATCGGTGGCCATCCGCCGCGCTCTGCTCACGCGATCGATCTTCGGCGTCGACATCAATCCCACGGCGGTGTGGCTCTGCGAGCTGCGCCTCTGGCTGGCCGTGGTGATCGAGCATGACGAGACCGACCCGATGCGCATTCCGCCCCTGCCCAATCTCGATCGCCACATCCGCGTGGGCGATGCGCTCGCCGGCGACACCTTCACCGAGACGGCCATCGCGCCGGGCGGCGCTCGCATTGCGCGCCTGCGCGCTCGTTATGCGCGAGCCTCTGGCTCCCGGAAGCGTACGCTCGAGCGCGAGCTCGACCGCGCCGAGCGCGCGCATGCCCGCGCCGTCCTGGACGCGAGCATCGCCAGGTGTGGTGCCGCCCGCCGCGCGTTGCTCGCCGCATGGCGCGGACGAGACCTCTTCGGCGATCGCTACGCCCCTAGCTCCGCGGAGCGCGCAGAGGGGCAGCTGTTGCGGCTGCGGTCGCGCGAGCTGCGCGCGGCGCGACGGGCGCTCAGCCAGGGGGGCGCCCTCCCCTTCTCCTTTCCGACTCACTTTCCCGATGCGGCATCGCGCGGGGGATTCGACGCGATCGTCGGCAATCCCCCATGGGTGCGCTTGCACCGCATCCCTGCTGACGTGCGACACCGCCTTCGCGGACGATTCACCGTCTTCACACGCGCACCGTGGGAGCACGGCGCGGAGGCCGCTCATGCGGGTCGAGGATTCGCCGCCCAGGTGGATCTCGCGGCGCTGTTCGTCGAGCGGTCGCTCGACCTCCTGCGCGACGGGGCCCCACTCGCGCTGCTCCTCCCCGCGAAGCTCTGGCGCGCGCTCGCGGGCGGCGGCGTCCGACGAGTTCTGGGCGAGCGCGCCGCGATCAGGGCGTTGGAGGATTGGTCGGCGTTTCCCGGGGTATTCGACGCCGCGACCTATCCGTCCCTGCTCGTCGCGGTGCGCGGGCGCGGCGTGCTCGGCCGCGACGTCACGCTCGCGATTCGGCGACGCGATGGTGCACTCCAGTGGACGGTGCCCCGGTCCGCGTTAGGCTTCGATTCCGACGCGGCCGCGCCCTGGATGATGCTGCCGCCCGCGGCGCGCGAAGGGTTCGAGCGGCTTCGCTCCCGCGGCACACCTCTCCACCACACAAGTCTCGGACGCCCCATGCTCGGCGTGAAATGCGGGTGCAACGAGGCATTCATCGTCCGCATCGATGAAGAGGCGATCGAGCCTGGCATGCTCCGGCCGATCGTGCGGGGCGAATCTCTCGCGCCGTGGCGCGTCACCGAGCAGCGCGAAGCGATCGTCTGGACCCACGGTGCGGACGGCCGGGCGCTTCCGGCGCTTCCCACGCACGCGCGTCGGTGGCTCGAGCGCTGGCGTCCGCGGCTCGCCGCACGATCCGATGCGCGCGGGTCGTGCTGGTGGTCGCTCTTTCGGACCGCGGCCGCCGACTCTCGCCGGTCGCGCGTCGTCTGGGCCGACATGGGCAAGACACCGCGAGCAGTCGTTCTCGCATCGGGCGATCCCGTCGTGCCGCTCAACACCTGTTACGTGGTCGCGTGCGACCGGGAGGAAGATGCGCACGCGCTGGCGGCGCTCCTCAACTCGCCCGTTGCCGCCGCATGGCTCAACGCCGTCGCCGAGCCGGCACGCGGGGGCTATCGCCGCTACCTCGGCTGGACGGTCGCCCTGCTCCCGCTCCCCCGCGACTGGGAGCGCGCGCGTACCCTGCTCGCGCCACTCGGGATGCGTGCGTCGGCGGGGCGCGAGCCTGACGACGACGAGCTGTGGCGGGCGGTGTCGCGAGCGTACCACCTGCGCCCGGCCGACCTCGAGCCGTTGCTCGCATGGACCGGCCGTTGACGTGGGTGTCCGGTGCCACGGCACGTGCCCTCATCGCGCACGCGTGGCTCGCCGCCGACAGCGCGCCGACGTTAGGCAGCATCACCCTGCGTCCGCACCAACGCGACGCAATCGCACGCGCGCGCGCCGCGCTGAAGGAGCATGGCGGCACGCTCATCGCCGACGACGTCGGGCTCGGCAAGACGTTCATCGCGCTCGCGCTCGCGGCGGAGGCTCGCCGCCCTCTGGTGGTGGGGCCGGCATCGCTGCGGGCAATGTGGGCCCGCGCCTGCGAGCAAGCCGGGGTGACCGCGGACTATCGATCGTACGAGGCGTTGAGCCGCGCGGCGATGCCGTCGGAGCGGTACGATCTGGTCGTGCTCGACGAGGCACACCACGCGCGCACGCCGCGAACGGCGAGGTACCGGCACCTCGCGGCGGCGCTGGCGGGCGCCCGGGTCGTACTGCTCACCGCCACGCCCATTCACAACTCACCACGCGATCTGCGCGCGCTCCTCGCACTTTTTCTCGGCTCGCTCGCATGGGGGCTCGGCGAGAGCGAGCTCGCCACGTACATCATCCGTCGCGAACGAGAGGATGTGGCTCTCGACGCGCTTCTCCCCGCGCTCGCGCCGCCGCAGTCGATCGCCATCACCGATGATGCCGCTGTGCTCGAGGCGCTCATCGCGCTTCCGCCACCCGTGCCGCCCCGCGGCGGCGGCGACGGCGGTGCCCTGCTCTCGTTCACGCTGGCGAGACTCTGGGCCTCGAGCCACTTCGCGCTCCGCGCGGCGCTTCGTCGCCGGTTACATCGGGCGCAGGCGCTGGAGGACGCCTTGTCATGCGGCCGCCACCCGACACGCGCGGAGCTGCGCGCGTGGACGCTCGCCGACGATGCGATTCAGCTAGCCTTCCCCGAGCTCATGTCGAGCCCAGGATCGGGCGACGTGGACGAGCTGCTGGGCGCCGTCCGTGCGCACGCCGCGGCCATCGAAGAGCTCGTGCACACGTTACCTGGGGATTCCCCACGGGACCGCGAGCGAGCGGAGCGCATGCGGGAGATCGCACGTCGCCACGCGGGCGAGAAGATCATCGCGTTCACGCAGTTCGGCGACACGGCCGCGGGGCTCTTCCGGCTGCTTCGCGACACCGTACGATCGTGCCAGCTCGACGGCCGCGGTGCGCGTGTATCCGGGGGCCGGTTGTCGCGTCGCGAGGCGCTTGCCCGATTCGCACCGCGAGCGAGCGGCACAACGGAGCCTCACGCGGCCGAGCGCATCGATCTCCTGATCGCGACCGATCTCCTGAGCGAAGGGGTCAATCTTCAGGATGCCTCGGTCGTCGTTCACCTCGACCTGCCGTGGACCTCGGCGAGGATGGCGCAGCGAGTGGGCCGCTCTCGGCGGCTCGGTGCAATGCACTCCGCCACATCGGTCTACGCGTTCTTTCCGCCAGCCGCCGCGGACGCGCTGCTGCGGCAGGAGCAGCGACTCCGCGCGAAGCTCCACGCCGCTGCACGGCTCACGGGCGCGTGCGGCGCCATCTTGCCGGTTGGGCTCACGCTCGCGCCGAGCATGCCGATGGATGAGCCTCGCGCCCCGGCGCGAGCGCTCGAGCTTCTGCGCACCGCCATGGCGCCATGGCGTGCCGCCGCACCGACCCACGCGGTGGACGGGATGCTCCTCGTGGCGAGCGTGCGGGCCGACCAGTGCGGCGCGCTCGCGCTCGTCAGGCACGAGGACGGCCACTCACTGGTCACACTTGCCGGGACGCGTGTGAGCGACCGTCCAGACGAGGTGCTCGACGCCGCTCACTTCGCTGATGGCGCAGACGGGGAAACGGACGATGATCGCGCCGCGACGACGATCGCGCGCCTGGAGGAGTGGTTGTCCACGCGCGCTGGCGCGGCCGTCGCCGGCATCGGCCGCACCATTGCCGGAATGGCACGGCGCGTGGCGATGCGGCGCATCGCGCACATCGCCGCCCGCACCCCCCTCCACCACCGCGGGCAGGTGGCCCCGCTGGCTGCCGAGGCACGGCGGATCGTGACAGCCCCCTACGGAGTTGGAGCGGAGCGCATTCTGGCCGAGCTTGCCGACGCTCCCCTGGCCGACGAGGCGTGGCTGCGGGCGGTGCGGGCCTTCGGCGAAGCGAACTGCCGAGCCGCCGGAGGCCCGGGCGAGGGGGTCGGGCGGCCCGCCGCCATTGAAGCCCTCATCCTGTTCGGGCCGTAAGGGGAGGAGGTCGAACCCGTTTCCCTTGCCGTGGCTCTCCCGTATGCTATCGCCAGCCCCGCGCCGCAGCCCTCGACGCCTCACCTTCAAACCTTTCGGGCCATTGGGGTATCTGACCCGGCGACTCGGAGAGACGGCCCGCGGATGCCCGTTGCAGCACCGGAACCCGTGACACAAGTCGAGAAGGCATCCGATGATGTGGCCTTGGCCGCATCGGGTGATCGCCGAGCGTTCGAGCGGCTGTATCGCGAGAACGTCAACCGGGTGTTCGCGGTGTGCGTTCGCATGTCGGGCGACCGCATGCGGGCGGAGGAGCTGACGCAGGACGTGTTCGTCCGGGTGTGGGAGAAGCTGCCGTTGTTTCGCGGGGAGAGCGCGTTCTCGACCTGGGTGCACCGCCTGGCGGTGAACGTGATCCTGAACGCGCGGAAGGCGGAGGGTCGCGAGCGGTCGCGGCGAGAGCCGGACGGGGAGGAGCAGCTCGAGATGCGAGGGTCGTCACCACACCACGGCGACCGCATGGACCTCGAGACGGCGATCGCGACGCTGCCGCCGGGTGCGCGGCGCGTGTTCGTCCTGCACGACATCGAAGGCTACAAGCACGAGGAGATCGCCGAGATGCTCGGCGTCACTTCCGGGGGCAGCAAGGCCCAGCTGCACCGTGCGCGGATGCTACTGAGGGAGGCGTTAGGCACATGAGCGAGTATCGCCGAATGACGTGCGAGGAGGTCGACGAGCGGCTGTCCGATTGGCTCGAGCACGACGTCGACGCCACGGTGCGCACCATGCTGGAGCGCCACGTCGCGGACTGCGCGCGGTGCACGGCGCTCGTCGCTGACCTCAGGTCGATTCGCGCCCAGGCGGCGTCGCTGCCC
>JAICNG010000035.1 GCA_025931335.1 Gemmatimonadaceae bacterium
CGGCAGCTCGGCGGTGGTGTTGTTCGTGTACGTCGAGGATGTCGACGCCACCGTCGAGCGCGCGGTCGACGCGGGCGCCAGGGTGCTGGCACCGGCAACCGATCAATTCTGGGGCGATCGCACCGCGTGGGTCATCGATCCTTCTGCCCACGTGTGGACGATCGCGACGCGCATCGAAGAGCCCACCGAAGAGGAGCGACTGGCTCGATTGGCGCGCCTGCACGCTCGTCAAAAGCACGATGCCCCCACCGGCGCGGCCGGTGGGGGCATCGTCGCTACCGGAGAAAACTAGCCCCGTCTGCGAGCAGGCTGACGGGCCGGCTGGCGCGCCGGTGTCGCCGTCGCGCGCTTGCCAAAGTTGTACGACACGCCGAGCGAGAGGCTCTCGTCGCGTCCATCGCCGCCTAGCGGGATGCTCAACATCGGGCGGATGGTCCACACCGAGTTGATCAGGAACCCGGCGCCGAGGTCGAGCGCCATGAACGTGTCGCTCTCATCGGCCGAGCCGAACGACGACTCGAGCGTCACCTTCTGATTGACGACCGAGAGGCCGCCGGTGGGGACGATCTGGAAGTTGCCATCGCGGTGCGCAACGATTCCGATGATCGCGCCGGCCGAGAATTGCCGCGTCGACATGTCGGCGTCGCTGCCGCCGATGTTGTCGGGGCCCAGGCCAAAGCCAAGCGCCATCACGGGGCAGATCTGGAAGCCCTGCTTCGCCGGGCGCAGCTGATAGCCGCCCGAGGCGCCGAGCCAGAGGCCCGACTCGTCGAGGAAATCGTAGTCGTTGTTGCCGATCTGCGCGCCATAGTACAGCCCGCGCGGTTTGCCGATGCTCAGGCCGACCCCGTACGACGAGTAGTCGTCGTTGGAGACCACCTGACCGCCGGCCTGCATTCTGCCGGCGGAAAACGATGCCGTACCAGCGCAGAGCTGCGCGTCCGCGGGGAGCGCGGCAAGGAAGGAGAACGCTGCTACGACGGATAGCCGACGGTACATGGGTGCCTCACGTCGAGGGTGGGAACGGCGAGGTAGGGGGCCGGCTCGCACGTCCGCCGGCTTCCTCTGTTCGACGCCGCGATCCCGGGCGAGGTAACCCCGCCGACGTGATATAGAGCACATCGGGGTCGTGCGCGGAGCACGACCCCGATTAGAGCATTCGCTTGCGCGTATTACGTCGTCAGGTCGCCTTTCGCCTCACGAGCACCTGCTCGCCGGCGTCGACGTCGACCGGCTGCGCCGTTCCCTCGCCCAGCACCTTCGTGACGTAGCGCTGGCCTTCCGAGATCCGCTCGATCTCGAGCGCGATCGTGTCGACGGCCGTCTGGAGCTGATCCATTCGTGCCGCGTCGGCCGGCGCACCCGCACGCGCGAACCTGGCGCGGGCGCGCGCGAACCCCCACCGGTAGAGCGCGAAGCCTAACAGGACGAACGCGAGGAAGCCCCCGAACACCACGTCCCGGTCCACCCGCTCGAAATCGGGTGGTGGGACGCCCTCCGTCACCTGAAAGCGCTCCATGCGGATGCCCGAGGCCAACGCGGTGGCGATCGCATCGTCCGCCAGCAGGATCTCCTGCTCCAGTCGCGCCGCGCGCTCGTCGAGCACGCCGATGCGCGCCTCGAGCCCCGGCCGCGCGCCGACCTGCGCCTCGGTGAGCTGATCGGCGAGCTCCTCGCGCCGGTCGGTGATCGACTCGAGCTGATGCTCGATCTCCGATCGCTTCTCCGCCAACGCGCGCAGCTCGGCGGGATTCGCCGGCGACTGGGGCGGTGCCGGCGGTGCCGCCGGTGCCGTCGGCTGCTGCGTCACCGTCGTTCCCCGTGCTTGCGGATTCGCTTCCAGCATCTCGTCGTCTCCGCCTGAATGAGTCACCCGCGGGTGCCGGTCACGCGCTCGGGCGCCGCTTCGTCACGAGCCGGTAGATCCAGAGCAGGAGAATCGCGCCAAGGACCGAGATGATCCAGCCGGCGCTCTCTCCGGGGCCGTACATCCCCAACGCTCGTCCGATCAGCGTCCCAACCGTGGCCCCCGCGATGCCGATGATGATCGTCACGATCCAGCCACCTGGATCCTTGCCCGGCATGATGAACTTCGCGATCAGTCCGATGACGAGTCCCACGATGATGGTCGTGATGATGGCCATGGGCTCCTCCGCACAGGTGAGTGTTGTCGTCCTCGACGCCGATCGCGAGCCGCCGCGTCGCGCCTAACGCGCCTTCTCCTCCAGTGACAGCAGTCGCTCCACCCCCACGCCCTCCGCCTCGGCCTGGAAGTTCACCACCACGCGGTGCCGCAGCACCGCCAGCGCCACGCCGCGCACGTCGTCGATGTCGGGCACGCTTCGTCCGTCCATCGCCGCCTTCGCCTTGGCCCCGAGAATGAGATACTGCGACGCGCGAGGGCCGGCGCCCCAGCTGACGTACTTCTTCACGTCCGCGGTCGCCTCGGGTGCATCGGGACGCGTCGACCGCGCGACGCGCACCGCGTATTGCACGACGGTGGGCGGCGCCGGGAGCCGCCGGACGAGATGCTGCAGCTCGGTGAGCTGCGCGGCTGTGAGCACCGGTGACACCGTGGCCTCCACGTCGCCCGTCGTCTCGGTGACGATGCGCTCCTCGTCCTCCCTCGACGGATAGCCGACGCGCAGCTCGAACATGAACCGGTCGAGCTGTGCCTCGGGGAGCGGATAGGTCCCTTCCTGCTCGATGGGGTTCTGCGTCGCCAGGACGAAGAATGGCTCGGGGAGCGCGAAGGTCTGTCCGCTCGCCGTCACGGCGTGCTCCTGCATTGCCTGAAGTAGTGCCGCCTGCGTCTTCGGTGGGGCGCGGTTGATCTCGTCGGCGAGAATCACGTTCCCGAAGATCGGGCCGCGCACGAACTTGAAGATCCGGCGCCCCGTTGCGTGCTCCTCCTCGAGCAGCTCCGTCCCCGTAATGTCGCTCGGCATGAGGTCGGGCGTGAACTGGACGCGCGAGAAGGCGAGGTCGAGCGCCTCCGCCACGGTCTTCACGAGGAGTGTTTTCGCGAGTCCCGGCACGCCGACCAGCAGCGCATGCCCGCCGCTCAACAGCGCGGCGACGAGATTGTCCACCACCTCGTGCTGCCCGATGATGCGATGGCCAATCTGCTCCAGGAGCGCGCGCCGCGCGCGCGCCAATGAATGGAGCAGCTCGACGTCCCGCGATTCCGTTCCCGCCGTCGTCCGTGCCGGTTGCGCCACGTGCGTCCCGTGTGTTGGGTCGCCCGAATTCTACCGAGGGAGGCGCGCTGCGTTAAGGGTCGGGGGGGTAAAGGTGTCGAAAGGCCAAGGCGCTGGAGAGGCGCTTCCCCAGCGCTTTTCCAGCGCCTCCGCCTATTGGCACACCGCGCAGGGCCAGTACGTCACCGGATACTCCAGCCGAATTCCGGGGACGTCGTATCCCTCCATCTCCACCACTCGCACGCGAACCGCGGCCGCGCCCGCGGGCGGGCCCTCCTGCACGCGCATGTTGAAGCGCGTGAAGAAGAGCGCCCTGTGGCACGCCGTCGGACCGACGACCGGGACGAGAACCTGCATGAGCGGGGGGCGCTGAGGGAGCGGGCACTCCGCGCCGATCGTCTGCCGAGTGCTGCGGGCGCCACCCTCGACGGCGAAGTGAATCGGGCCGCCGCGCTCGAACATGATGCCGACCGCCGGATTGAAATAGATGCGGTCCCCTGGCGGCAGCTCAGTCAAGTATCGCGCCCACGAGAATGTCCCCGTGTCGCTCGAGACGGTGATCGAGATGACCCGCTGCGCGGGAGCGCCGCGCCACGCCACCATCGTGCGCGCCACGATCGGCAACGTGAGCACCGGGCTTTGGGTGAGATCCGCGGTCAATGCGTGCTCGACCTCGAGCGCCCAGTAGTCTTCGGTTACTCCATCGACTGTAATGCGTACCCACGCCGGGCGGACGCCGGTCCGCAGCGCCATCGCGGCGGCGCGCGATGCCTCGGCGCCGCTCCCGTCGCCTTCGCCGATTCGGGATCGCCCGAGCGCCTCGAAGTTCGACGCGACCAGCCTGAGATCAGCCGCGCCCGGACCGGTCGAGTCGTCGCAGGCGCCAAGGAGGAAGCTCAGGAAGATCGGTGTGAGCCGACGAGAGGCGAGCATGGCGGCATCCGAGGTTGCTGTCCGCCCTTAGGGACCCCGCCATGGCGAGTCGAGTCACTCGGGGGCCCTCGAGCGCCGTTCGACGCATGCCTCCCCAAGCGGTGGTGCGGATTATGGCCGCCTAACAATGAATTACGAGAGCGCGCTCGCCAGTTGTTTCCCAGGTTGACGCTCGATCGTCGGTTGACTACCGTCGCTCCGTGAAGGGCGATCGATCGCTCACGTCAGGAACAAGCGCGGCCGCGAAATCAGTTGCCCTTTCCACCCGCACTCTCACCGAGCGGCTCCGTGCGTCTCCCCTCGAGCTCCATCACTCGCCGTCTCCCGCTGCTCATCTCTGCGCTCGTCGTCGCCGTCGTCCTTGCGTTCTCGTGGGCGGCCTACCGCGTTGTCGAGCGGGCGCTCACGCTCGCCGCCTCGGAGCGGACCGCCGGCGCGTCGCAGCGCCTTGCGGGCATGCTCGAGGAGTCGGGACGGCGGCTGCGCTCCGACATGCGCCGCCTCGCGGCGGACAGGCGCGTCCTCGCGGTCGCGACGGGGGCCAACGCTGGGCGCGCCCGCCCGCTGCTCGACTCCGCGCGCAGCGGAAGTCCCCTCGTCATCGGCATCGAGATTCGAGACCGACATGGCGCCGTGCTCGCGCGCTCCGGGCGCGGACTCCCGCCGCTCCCCTCTCCGGGCGGGAGCGAGGTAGATGCGGCCGCGTCGGGCGCGTGGATCGGTCCCCTGATAATGGATGGCGACTCGATCGCGTTCTCCGCCGGCGCCCCGATTCTCGTCGACGGCGTTGACACGGTTGGGCGCGTCGTGCAACTACGCCGAGTCGCCTCAGGGCAGGGCGCGCAGAACATCAGCCAGCTCATCGGATCGCAGGCCACGCTCTCGATAGGCAACGCCTCCGGAAATATCTGGACGAACCTCGCCGCCCGAGTCGACGGGCCGCCGGCGGACGTCACGATCGCTCGCGCTCAGGTCTACCTCGCTCGCGATGGGACGGCACGCATTGGCGCCGCCGCGCCGATTGCCCGCACGCCGTGGATCGTATGGGTGGACTCACCGCGCAGCGCGGTGCTCGCCCCCGCGCGCGCCCTGATGAGCAACCTCGCCCTCATCGCGCTCGGGCTCGTCGCTGCGGGCACCCTCGCCGGCTGGCTGCTGAGTCGTCAGATCACGAAGCCGCTTGTCGCCGTGACAAAGGCGGCCGAGGGGATCGCCGGCGGCGATTACAGCCGGCGCGTGACGTTGGCATCGCACGATGAGCTCGGACAGCTGGCCGCGTCGTTCAACACCATGGCGCAGCAGGTCGCCGAGGCGCGCGCCGTACTCGAGGCACGCGTGGATGAGCGCACCCACGCGCTCCAGGATGCGCTGGCCGAGCTCCAAGCCGCCCAGCACGAGCTCGTGAAGCGCGAAAAGCTCGCGATCCTCGGTCAGCTGGCGGGGGGCGTTGGCCACGAGCTGCGCAACCCGTTAGGGGTGATGACGAACGCGCTCTATTACCTCGACGCGGTGTTGCGCGACGTGCCCTCCGAGGTGAAGGAGTACCTCGGCATCATCCGCACGCAGATCGGCCTGTCGGAGAAGATCATCGGCGACCTCCTCGACTTCGCGCGCGTGAAGGTCCCGCAGAGGGAACCCGTGGCCTTGGGCGAGCTCGTCACCGAGCAGCTGGCGCGCCTCGGCCCCCTCAATGGGGTCGCGGTCGACTGCGAGATCCCGAACGACGTTCCGCCCGCGTGCATCGACCGCGTGCAGATAGGCCAGGTCGTGCTCAACCTTCTCACCAACGCGCTGCAGGCGATGGATGGCGGGCGCGGCACGCTGTCGTTGCGTGCCACGCTCGAGCGCCCCGATCGCGTGCGCCTCGATGTACAAGACACCGGCTCCGGCGTCGCGACGAGCGACGTACCCCACATCTTCGAGCCCCTGTTCACGACCAAAGCGCGCGGGATCGGACTTGGGCTGGCCGTGTCGCGCACGCTCGTGCAGGCGAATGGCGGGGACATCACCTTCGCGAGCGAAGCGGGACGCGGAACGACGTTCACCGTGCGCCTTCCGACCTCAAACGGTAACGGGTCATGCACCGGCGCATCCTGATCGTTGACGACGACCGCCAGATGGTGCGCACCCTCTGCGACATCCTGAGGTTGCGCGGATGGGAAGCCGACGGCGCGCACAGCGGAGAGGAAGCGGTGGCGGCGGCGCGGCGCGAGCAGTACGCGACCGTCCTCATGGACGTGCGCATGGGCGGGATGAGCGGTGTCGAAGCGCTGACGGTGATGAAGACCGAGCGTCCCGCGCTGCGCGTCGTCCTCATGACCGCGTACACGGCGAGTGACTTGCTGGCCGAGGCGACACGGCAGGGCGCGCTCAGGATTCTCTCCAAGCCGGTGGCGGTGCCGGGCCTCATCGACATGCTCGAGGAGAGCGTCGAGCAGACGCAACGCGTACTGGTGGTCGATGACGATCCGGCCTACCTGAAGACGCTCACGACCATCCTCCGCGACGGCGGCTACGTCGTGTTCGAGGCGCGCGATCTCGGCGATGCGCTCGAGAAGCTTCGGGGGCGCGCGCCGGCGGCCGTCGTGCTCGACCTCCGGTTGGAGAACGCCGCTCCGCGCGACTCCGTGGTCGCGATCAAGGAAATGAGCCCGGCTGTCTGCCTCATCCTGTACAGCGGAAGCAGCGGCGCCCTCGAGGAGGCGACGGCGGCGGTGCCGAGCTCGTGGGTGTATGCCACGCTGCGCAAGCCGTTCGCGCCTCAACGTCTCGTCGAGTTGCTGAATGAAATTAGGGTTGCCTGAGCCGCTCCCGATTCTCGTTGTCGATGACGATCGTCAGATGTTGCGGACGATCGGCGACATCCTGCGCCTGAGTGGCTACTCGCCGGAGGCGGCAATGACCGCGGGGCAGGGGCTCGAGCTCGCCGAGCGCATGCCGGTTCCACCAGCGATCGCGCTCGTGGACCTGCGCCTCCCGGACATGGACGGATTCGAGCTCGTGAACCGTCTGCACTCGCTGAGCGACCTGACGCAGGTGGTGATTCTCACCGGCAACGCGTCGATCGAGAGCGCCGTGCGCGCGCTCCGCGAGCAGAGCTACGACTATCTCATCAAGCCGGTGCAGCCGGAGCGGCTGCTCGACAGCGTGGGGCGCGCAGGAGATCGCTGGCAGCGGCGAAACGCCGAAGTCGCCATGCGCGACAGCGAGGACCGCCTCCGCCGGATCTTCGAGCATGTCGGCGACGCGCTCCTGATTACCGATGATGCGCGCCGCATCATCGACGCGAACGCCGCCGCGTGCGAGCTCACCGGGCTCGACATCGAGCAGCTCCGGGCGGCCACGCTCAGCGAAGTCCTGATCGACGCCGCCTCCGCGCCGCCTCACGAGGGGCGGCCGTCGACGCTCTCGGTGCGTCAGGGCGAGCGCCGCCTTCGCGGCCGCGATGGAGCGGTGCGCATCGTCGACGTGCGCGAAACCGCGTTCGCCCCCGGCCTCCACGTGCATTCCATCCGAGACTTGACCTCGCAGCGGAAACTCGAGGAGGAGCTGCACCAATCACAAAAGATGGACGCGATCGGGCGGCTCGCCGGCGGCGTGGCACACGATTTCAACAACCTGCTCACCGCGATCACGTGCTACAGCGACGTACTCCTGACGACATTCGACGAGTCGGACGAGCGGTGCGAGGACCTGCGTGAGATACAGAAGGCGGCGCGGCGCGCCGCCGCGCTCACCGGCCAGCTGCTCGCCTTCAGCCGCAAGCAGATCCTGCAGCCGAGCGTCCTCGATCTCAATGCGGTGGTGACCGATATCGAGAAGATGCTCCGCCGCGTGATCGGCGAGGACGTTCGGCTGGAGACGGCGCTCGACCGGGCGCCGTGGATGGTACGCGCCGATCGGGGCCAGGTCGACCAGGTACTGCTCAACCTGGTCGTGAACGCACGTGACGCCATGCCCAACGGCGGCTTGCTCAGGATCGAGACGCGGAACGTCACACTCGCCGCTCCGCACCCACATGCCCATGGCGTGGTCGACCCCGGTGAATACGTGGCACTCGAGGTGAGCGACGCGGGCACCGGAATCGAGCCGGCCGTGCTTCCGCACTTGTTCGAGCCCTTTTTTACCACGAAGGCGCCGGGGAAGGGAACGGGGCTCGGACTCTCGACGGCGTACGGCGTGGTGCGCCAGAGTGACGGGCACATCGAGGTACGCAGCTCGATCGGTCACGGGACGGCGTTCGTGCTCTATTTCCCTCGGGAGCTCACGGGCGTCGCATCGCGCCCGGACGAAAAGCCAGCGCCTGCGTCCGAGAGCAACGACGCTACGATTCTCCTGGCGGAGGATGACGCGCCGGTGCGCGAGCTCGTCCGCACGATGCTGTCGAAGAAGGGACACACCGTGCTGTGCGCGGCGAACGGTGAGGAGGCGCTCGAGATGGCGTCGACGCACGCTGGAACGATCGATCTGCTTCTCACTGATGTCGTTCTGCCTGGGCTGAACGGGCGTGAGGTCGCCGAGCGACTGCGCGCCGCGCGTCCGGACCTGAAGGTGCTGTACATGTCGGGCTATACCGACGATGCGATTCTGCGCCGAGGCATTCTCGCCCAGCGCAGCAGTCTCATCCAGAAGCCGTTTAGCGCGGCCGATCTCACGAACAGGGTCAGCGAGCTGCTGGCCCAATCGGACGGCATGGCCAGCTAGACCGGTCAGCGGGACGGTCCGAGGCTGTTGCTGAGCTGTAGTCGACATCGTGCCCAGCGCAAACGCGACTGGCCACTCCCGGAATTCACCCGTGCATTTGGTGAGTATTACGACCTTGGAGTGTCTCGGCGGCCCCTACGACGGTCGCGCGATCGATGTGAATGATCGGGTGCTCGGCGGGGACGTTCCGATCGAGATCGTCGCTCTCTCGAAAGGCGCGAGTGGCTCGGCGAGGCTTGGCGAGTACCGCGTACGCCCGGCACAAGGGAGCGACACACTCCGCATCCTCGCGTGGTTGCCGGCGCAACAGTCGTAAGAGTGCTCGCGCAGTGCCGGACTATCCTCGGTCCGCCAAGGACACCCGGTGACCAGACCGGGCAGCAGGTAGCCCGAACACGTGCCGTCAGCGGGGCCCAACTCGTCTCACTAGAGGTCTCCGTTCTCCCTCACGCGAACGGACCGACGACGAGGTCAAGCCGTGACGGTGCCACTGAGCAAGGACAACGCGGCAGGCTCCGACGAGGCTCGTCTCAAGCTCGAGACGCTCCGCGAGGCCCGCATCCTGATCGTCGACGACCAGCCGGAGAATATCACGCTCCTGCGTCGCGTATTGTCGAAGGCCGGATTCTCCGAGACGGAGAGCACGAGCGATCCGACGCAAGCCGAGAAGCTGTATTTGGCCTATCGTCCCGACCTCGTATTGCTCGATCTGCACATGCCGGGGATGGACGGGTTCGCGGTGCTGGAGCGATTGCGCCGTCTGACGGCGCGCGGGACGTATCTACCAATTCTCGTCCTGACCGGCGACCACGACCCGTTCAAGCGACGGCGCGCGCTCTCCGCGGGCGCCACTGATTTCCTGGCGAAGCCGTTCGACACGGTCGAGGTCATTCTTCGGATCCGAAATCTTCTGGAGACTCGGCACCTTCACCGTCTGCTCTCGGAGCACAACGCGGTGCTCGAGCAGGGTGTGCGACAGCGCACTCGCGAGCTGGAGGACGCACAGGCCGAGATCCTGATGCGTCTCGCTGCCGCCGCCGAACATCGCGACGATGACACGGGGCGTCACACGCTTCGCGTCGGCGAGCTCTCGGCGGCGATTGCCGACGCACTGGCGCTTTCGCCCGAGGAAGTCGAGCTCATCGGCGCCGCCGCGCCACTGCACGACGTGGGGAAGATCGGCGTTCCCGACCGCATCCTCCTGAAGGCGGGGAAGCTTACTCCAGAGGAATTTACCGTGATGAAGACACACACGGGCATCGGCGCCGCGATCCTGGCCGGCGGGCGCTCCGCGCTCGTCATGGAGGCGGAGCGGATCGCCCTCAACCATCACGAGCGCTGGGACGGCAGCGGCTATCCAAACGGCCTCGCCGGCGATGCCATCCCGTTAGGTGCCCGGATCGTAGCGGTCGCGGACGTCTTCGACGCGCTCACGCACGATCGCCCCTATCGTCCTGCATGGCGATTGGATCGCGTGATGGACGAGATCGGTGCGCAGGCCGGTCGCCACTTCGATCCGGGCGTGGTCGCGGCATTTCTCACGCACTCGGCACGGATATGACCGCCATCGAGTCGGCGCGATCAGAGAAAGCGCAATCGGCAAGCGCGTCACTGCTCGTTGTCGAGGATGAAGCGCCCATCCGCAACGTCCTCGCCCGCTTTCTACGCGGCCAGGGATACGCCGTGGAGACCGCAGAGTCCGGCCTCGCTGCGCTCCAGTGGCTCCAGCGGCATCGGTTTGCCGCGATGCTGTGCGACGTTCGCATGCCTGGGATGAACGGGCTGGACCTTGTGCCGAGAGCGCTGGCGCTCGACGGCGACCTTGCCGTCATCATGCTCACGGCGCTGAATGACGCACACACCGCGAAAGACCTGATCTCGGGCGGCGCGATGGACTACATCGTGAAGCCGTTCGAGTTTCCCGTAGTCGTTGAGGCCCTCCAGCGGGCTCTCCACCGGCGCACCCTCAATGCGGAGCAGCGACGTTTCGAGCGGCTCATCCGCGAGGAAGTCGCGGCTCGAACGGCGGAGCTCGAGCAGGAGCAGGCCGCCCATCGGGACCTCGTCGTGAGCGTCGCGGAGACGCTCGTCAAGGCCATGGAGGCGAAGGACGTCTACCTCCGAGGCCATTCGCAGCGCGTGGCGACGCTCGCCGCCTCGATCGCTGACATGCTCGGCCTCGACTCCGACACCGTGGAGCGCGTCCGCCTGGCCGGGCGGCTGCACGATGTCGGCATGATCGGCATTCGTGAGGTCGTTCTTCACAAGCCCGGCCCATTGACTGCCGAGGAGTACGCGCACGTGAAGGACCACGTCCGCATCGGTATGGAAATCCTCGCGCCCCTCAAACACCTCGGCGCTGTGCTCGATTACGTGCGCCATCACCATGAGCGCGTCGATGGGGCTGGTTACCCGGCCGGGCTAGCGGGCGACGACATTTCGATCGGGGGCCGCATCCTGGCTGCCGCCGACGCATTCGATGCGCTGACGTCAAGGCGCGCCTATCGAGAGCCAGCCACCCCGCGGCGCTCGATCGCCCACCTGTCCAGCGCGGTTGGGGGGCTACTCGACCGGCGAGTGTTCGTCGCGATGAAGCGTGTCATCGAGGAGGGCCGATCCCTCGTGTTCGTGGACGAGCTTCATTCCTAGCACAGCCGGGCATTCTTGCCCCCGCGGTCAGAGATAGCTCAGGAGCGCGTGACGGGATCGGCGCTTGACGCCCGCATACCATCGACACGCGAAGTACAACAGCGTGACCGCGATCGCGGTGACGAGATACAGCAGCCACAGACTCCACTCGTAGCCGTCGGGCGCCGGGCCTACGCGCATCGGGTGATTCTGAAAGAGCCACGGCTCCACGGCACCGGTGCGTGCAAGGGACACGCCGATGGCGAGCAGGTGAATGAGGGGAATGTGAAGCAGGTAGTAGAACATCGGCACGCGACCAAACACCTCCAGCGCCCGCGACACGCGGCTGGCGGGCCCCTCGAGGAAGGGCAGGACGAGAATGGCCGGTCCCAGCGTCATCAGGAGAAACAACAGCGACGCGGGATACTTCGAGGTGTTCAGGAACGAGCGAATGGACGGCCACGCGCCCGCCGCGCTCTCCCACGGCCGCGGATCGCCGTAGACGTTCAGCCAGCGCAGGCCGATGAAGAGGACGATGGCACCACCGCCGAGCTGGAGGCAGGTGCGACGGCGGCGTTGCTCGTCGAGACTGAACAGAGCGCCGAACGCATAGCCCGCCGCCATCACGCCAATCCACGGAACCAGCGAGTACAGGACGACGAGCGGATCCGTGCCTCCGATCTCGAACGCGAAGTACCCGATCGACCAGAGCGCGCTTCCCTGGAGCGATTCGAGCTGCGGTCGAAGAAAGATGTCGGCGAGGTTGTGCCCGAAGATCATCACGACGCCAAAGGCGCCGACGATCGCCGTCGGCAGAAAGACCAGCCCTGCCAGCGCGATCATGCTCCAGCCGATCGCCCAGATCACGCCGGCGAGGATGTAGCTCGCGAAGTCGACGTTGAACGTCCACGCGAGGCGGATGACGGTGAGCTCGAGCGCGATGAGCAGCGCGCCGCGCGCGAGGAGAAACTTCGCGAGGGCCGTCTTGCTCCCGAGCTTCCGCCCGTGCAAAAAGGCGGCGGTGCCGGCGAGGAAGACGAACGCGGGGGCGACGAAGTGCGTGATCCACCGCGTGAAGAACACGCCGGGCGACGGACCACCCGCGGGAACCCCGGAGTACACGCGAACGTGATCGATCGCCATGAGCACGACGGCGATGCCGCGCAGCACGTCGATCGACGCGAACCGCTGGGAGGAGCGCACCGATGCCGATCGCCCGGCACCGTCAGGCGTGAATGACAGGCTGTCGCGTGTGGCGGCGGGCGTCGTCGTCATGTCGCGACCACGATAACTCGGTGTTTCGGAGGTGGGAAGACGACAAAGGCCGCCCGGTGACAGGCGGCCTCTTCTGCTGTTTCTCTTCGCGACGTGATTACGGAATCGCGAACTCGGCCTTCTCTTCGAGCGGGTGATTCCGGCTCGTCAGCTTCGCGACGACGGTGAATCTCCCCTTCTTGCCCGCTGGATCCCAATCCTCCTCGACCTTCATCGTCTCGCGCGCGCCGAGCATCTTCGTCTGCATCGCCGAGGTGAACATGCGCTCGCCCGCCCAGCGCCACACTTCGCGTCCGATCGAGTCGAGCACGATGAAGTCGTGCGTCTGCGAGCTCGGGAAGCGCAGCTCGATGCCTTTCTCGGTGTTGTTCGTGACGTGGAACGCGAATTGAACGCCGCGCTCGACGGACACGTTGAGCGATGTCGCGAGCGCCTTCCCGTTGTCGGCTGCTCGCTGCGAGGTGTTGCTGGCGGCTTCGTTCGAGTGGGCGCGCGGGCCGCAGGCCAGCACGAGGGCGCCGGCGCAGAGGAGGAGGGCGAGCAGGCGGGAACGCATTGTCAACACGGAGGACTGAAGAGGGGCCGGGTCGGCCACCGGTCGCGTCGGTGGCGGAGGAGCCGGCAAACTTATCAACAACATGACGATACTTCAATCCTGTGGTAACGCGTAAGTGTAAATGTCACCGAAACTTGGTGAGAGGTCGCGATCTGCGGTGTCTATTCGGTTCGAGCTTCTAATAACCTTGCGAAAAATTTCACAAGCACTAAATTCCCCTCCGCGATGACCGGACCCGCTCAACCCAAGGACCCGCGCACCAGCGGACGCTTCGCGGTCGAGACCTCCGCGGCCGCCTACGCCGGGTTGGGACTTCAGTTCGCTCTCGCGATCGTTCTCTTCCTCTTCCTGGGGAAGTGGCTCGACGAAAAACTGGGCACGAGTCCCTGGCTCCTCGTCGCCGGGGTTTTTTTGGGCGCCACCGCGGGATTCTACAGCATCTATCGCCGGCTCATGGCTGACCAGCGCAAGGAAGAGGAGGCCAAGCAGCGGTGAAAAGCACGCTCGTATTCGCGGCGATTTCCCTGGCGCTCACGGTGGCGGTCGCCCTCGTGCTCGGCGTCGCCTTCGATGACCCCGGGGAACACCGCGCCGTCTGGACGAGCGCCGCGGTGGCGTACGCGGTGCAGCTGCTCGCGTTCGCGATCGCCCGGCTGCTCCGGCGCGACAACGTGATGCTGGGGTGGGGCATGGGCGTGCTGATGCGACTGGTGACGCTGGTCGCGTTCGCCCTCGTGTTCGTGAAGGCGCTCGGTCTGGCCCCGACGGCGGCCCTCATCAGCCTGGCGACCTGCTTCTTCCTGACGACTCTGGTCGAGCCACTGTTCCTCGCCTCATGAGACTCGTACTCGCTCTCATCGCCGCGCTCGTCGCGGCCGTCCCGGCCCCGGCCCAGGAGGCTGGCCACGATCAGCGTCCGTCCGGCGATTCCGCGGTGCGCGCCGAAGTCCAGGAGTCCCTCCACGGCGCCGAGGTGCCGGCGAGCGAGGGGCAGAAGGACATGATCATGCCGCACATCGTGGACGCGCACGCGATCGAGATCCCATGGCCTAACGCGGCGCTCTCCAAGCACATCGAGCTTCCGCGCTGGGAGCCGATTCACGTCGGCGGTCTGACGATCGACCTGTCCCCCACGAAGCACGTGATCATGATGCTCGTGGCCGCGACGCTCGCGTTCCTCCTGCTCTTCCTCGCCGGTCGCGCGCAGCGGCGCTATCAGGCGGACGGGAAGCCGCCGAAGGGCGTGCCCAACGCGGTCGAGGCGATCGTCCTCTACATGCGCAACGAGGTCGTGCTGCCGAACGTCGGTGCGCACGGCGAGCGATACGTTCCGTTCGTCCTCACGCTCTTCTTCTTCATCCTGTTCGCGAACGTCCTCGGGCTCGTCCCGTACGGCTCGACCGCGACGAGCAACATCTCGGTCACGGCGACGCTCGCGATCATCACCTTCTTCGTGATCGAGTGGGCCGGCATGCGCGCGCTCGGGAAGGGCTATCTCGGCACGATCGTCTACTGGCCGCACGACATGCCGATCGCGCTCAAGCTCCCGATGACGCTCATCATGACGCCGGTGGAGATCATTGGAAAGCTGACGAAGCCGTTCGCGCTGGCGATCCGACTCTTCGCCAACATGACGGCGGGACACGTGATGGTGCTCGCGCTCATCGGGATGATCTTCACGTTCGGAAGCTGGTGGGTGGTGGGCGGTCCGTTCCTGATGGCCGTCGGCATCATGTTGCTCGAGCTGTTCGTGGCGTTCCTTCAGGCGTTCATCTTCGCGATGCTGGCGAGCGTGTTCATTGGACAGATCCGGGAAAGCGCCCACTGAGTAAAAAGCGGAGCCACGGATGCTCACCGATGAAACACGGATTAGTCGCGGTGCGATTGCTGTCGAGGAATGGATCTGTGTCGATCCGTGCAAATTCGTGGTAGAGTTTCGCAGGTGATCGGACGCGCGAGGAAGCCCGCTTCACCCTCGCGCTTGTACGCGGTCGAATGGCCGCGGAATCCCGTTGGGCCCCGGGGCTCGCTGACGGGTAGCGCTGCAACCTGGCGCGGAGCGCTGACAACGAACCACGGAATGGAGTACGACTATGGATTTCTTCCCCCTGCTTCAGGCGGCGGCGACCTACACCCGTGAGTACGCGGGCGCGTGGGCCATGCTGGGCGCCGGCATCGGTGCGGGCCTCGCCGTGATTGGCGCGGGTCTCGGGATCGGCCGCATCGGTGGCTCCGCCATGGAGGGCATGGCGAGACAGCCCGAGATGGCCGGCCGCATTCAGACGGGCGCGCTGATTCTCGCCGCGTTCGTGGAAGGAGCGACGCTGTTCGCGATCGTCGTCGCGCTGCTCATTCAGCTCAAGTTCACGTTCTGACTCGTGGTGTGGGCCGGGGCCCGGGCCCCGCGCTCGCACGAGACCTCGACTGGATCGTCACCATGCGCATGCTCCTCCCGATCGCGACCGCGTTGCTCGTGACCGCCGAACCCGCGTTTGCCGCTGCCGCGGCCGAGGGTGGCGGCGGGCTCCTGAACCCCAACACGGGGCTCATGGCGTGGACGCTGATCATCTTCGTGACGCTGTTTCTCCTGCTGCGGAAGTACGCCTTTCCGGCGATTGTCGCCGCCGTCGAGGCGCGCGAGCGCGCGCTCGAGGAGGCGATCACGTCGGCCAAGCGCGACCGTGAGGAGGCGGCCAAGCTCCTCGAGGAGCACCGCCGTCAGATCGAGGCCGCGCGCGCCGACGCGCAGCGCCTCATCGCCGAAGGGGGCAAGGCGGGCGAGAAGATCCGCACCGACATGATCGAGGAAGCGCGCCGCCAGCAGCAGGAGATCCTCGATCGCGCGCGCCAGGAGATCGGGCTCGAGCGCGACCGCGCGATCGCCGAGCTCCGTCGTGAGGCGGTGGACCTCGCGATCAAGGGCGCGAGCAAGGTGATCGAGCGCAACCTCGATGACGACACCAATCGCAAGATCGTCGAGGACTTCCTGGCCGGTCTCCAGCAGGCGAAGCGCTGATGCGGGATCCCACGATCGCCCGCAACTACGGGGACGCGCTCGTGTCCCTCGCCACCAAGGCCAAGGACCTCACTGGCTGGGGAACGATGATTTCCGACGTCGCCGACGCGATAACGCGCGACGAGCGGCTGCGCCTGTTTCTCGAGTCACCCCGCGTGTCCGTCGAGCAGAAGAACGACGTGATCGCGAAGGCGTTCCAGGACCGCATGCCGCGGCTGTTCGTGCGCTTTCTTCAGTCGGTGATCCGCCACCGTCGTCACGGGCTCATCCCCGAGATCGCGATCCAGTACCACGCGTTGGTGGATGACATCGAGGGCCGCGTGCATGCGCAGGTGACGATCTCGCGCGAGCCCGACAACAAGCTGGCGAAGGTGCTCACCGACCGCCTGTCGAAAGTCCTCGGCAAGTCGGTCGTCCCGCACTTCACCGTCGACCCGCACATTCTTGGCGGCACGGTGATCCGAGTCGGGGACACGGTGATGGACGGGTCGGTGCGGCGGCGCCTGGGGAGACTGCGGCAGAAGATGCTCGCCAGCGCGTAGCGACGGAGATTGCGGACTGCGGATTCCGGATTGCGGTCAGAACCCGCGTATTCGCAATCCGTAATCCGCAAATCCGTTATCGTTTCTCCGATCGATCCTGCACGAGGATCGCGACCACCATATAGAGCCCGATCAGGGCCGCGATGATGAAGCCCGTCGTGCCGAGGGTGCGACGGTGGGGCAGCAGCATCGCGCTCGCGACCACTACGCCGCCAAGCACGAGTCCCGAGAACACGCGGTTGGCGATCTTCTGCATGCCGCGCACGAGGACGTGTACCTGCGGGGACTCGAGCTTCAGCGAGAACTCGTTCGCCGCCAGCCGCTGCGTCAGGATGTCGAGGCGGTGCGGAAGGGCACTGATCAGGTCCGAGGTCTGTGTCGCGACCTGGAACATCTTGTTGAGCGACAACTCCCGCTTCGCCCGCTCGTTGGCAATGCGCGCCGAGAACTCGCGGATGGTCGCGATCGGCGAGAAGGTCGGGTCGAGGGAGCGTGTCACCGCGTCGAGGTTGAACAGCGCCTTCGCCAGCAGCGTCAGCTCGGCCGGCAGCTTGAGCCCGTGCGCGAAGGAGATGTTGAGCATCTCGTAGAGCAGCGTCCCCGCCTCGATCTCGCCGATCGACAGATCGTAGTTACGGCCCACGAGCGTGGCGACGGCCGCCACGAACTCCTGCCGGTCGAAGCGCTCGCTCAGCTGGCCGATCTCGATCAGCGTCTCGGCGGCGTCCTCTCCGCGGTTCTCGGCGATGTCGAGCAGGAGGCGCACGATCTGGTCGCGCATCGTCGTCGACAGGCGCGCCGTCATGCCGAAGTCGACCATCGCCAGCTTCGGCTCGTCAGGCGACGGGAGTGCCGTGACCTCGTCTCGCGCTTCCTCCCGCGCCTCCTCCTCGATCTTCGACAGCGGGGTGACCGCAGGCCGCAGCACCGCGCGACGGTCGCGACCGGCGACCTCGGCGGGCGTCCACGGGTTCTCGCTCCCCGGCATGATGATGAAGAGGTTGCCGGGGTGCGGATCGGCGTGAAAGTGGCCGTCGATCGTGATCTGCTTGAGGTACGCCTTCGCGAACTCCTCGGCCAGCGCGCTGAAGTCGTGCTCCACACGCGACACCTTGGGGATGTCGTCGATCTTGATGCCGCGAACGCGCTCGGTCGTCAGCACCTTCTCCGATGTGTACGCCTCGATCACGCGCGGAATGAGGAGCCGCGGGAATCCCGCCAGCTCCCGGCGAAACGCGGCGGCATTGCGCGCTTCCACGCGGTAGTCGAGCTCGTCGAGCAGCGCCGTCTCCAGCTGCTGGATGATGCCGACGAGATCGATGCGCTGGCCGGCGCGAGTGTGATCGGCGAGGAAGTGGGCGAACTCGCGGAAGAACTCGATGTCGTCGGCGAGCGTCTCGCGAATGCCGGGGCGCTGCGCCTTGACGACGACGGCGCGCCCATCGCGCAGCGTCGCCTCGTGCACCCGCCCGAGACTCGCGCTGCCGAGCGGCTCGGGATTGAACTCGCCGAACAGCTTGCTGATGCGCGCGCCGAGCTCGTTCTCGATGACCTCTTCGACGACCGAGAAGGGAAGCGGCGAGACGTCGTCTTGAAGGTGCTCGAGCTCCCGGATGTACGGCTCGGGGAGGAGATCGGGGCGCGTCGACAGCACCTGGCCGAGCTTGATGTAGGCGGGGCCGAGGTCGACGAGCCGCTTCCGGAACCCGCGCGCCCGTTCGACGACGCCGTCCCCGTTGCCGGAGGGATGCTCGTCAGCCTCTTCGGCCGCGAGCCCTTCGATTCCCTGCCGCTTGGCGAAGTCCTTCAGGCCATAGCGCGTGAAGAGGCCGACCGTCGCGGCGAGACGCGGCAGATAGCGAGGGGACAGGAGCATGACGGTGGGGAAAGCATATTTCGTTCCGGTTGCGTCTGTATGCTGAGCCCCGTGATATTCCTCAGCATCGCGTCAGCACCCCCCGACATCACGGTCGGCAGACCAACATCTGCAGACGTCAGGGATCAGACGTCAGGTTTCAGTGGTCAGAAAAAGGCCACTTCATCACGGAGCATCTGAGACCTGACCCCTGACATCTGATCCCTGACGTCTGCGGAAGTTCCTGCTGACGTCTGCAGACGTTGCTCCTGCGCCCGGCAAGGAGGAGTCCAGTTTGAGCGGGAAATTCCCGGTAACGCGTGTCCTCAAACCTTGGGGCTACGAGATCATCTGGGCCCACACCGACCGCTACGTCGGCAAGGTGCTCCACATCAACGCGGGGCACGCGCTGTCGGTCCAGTACCACAATCACAAGGATGAAACCGTCTACCTCCTCAAGGGCGAGATGAAATACTGGGTGAAGCTCGGCGACGAGCTCGAGGATGTCTCCCTGCGCGAGGGCGACGCGTTTCGCATTACCCCCGGGACGGTGCACTACATGGAAGCGATCACCGACTGCGATATCCTCGAGGCGTCGACGCCCGAGCTCGATGACGTCGTCCGAATCCAGGACCGGTACGGACGCGAAGGGACGTCGGCTCCATGAAGGTGATCATCCCGCTGGCGGGGAAGGGAACGCGTCTTCGGCCCCACACGCACATCACCCCGAAGCCAATGCTGAAGGTCGCCGGCAAGCCGGTGATGGCGTACATCCTCGAGGACCTCGAGAAGCTCGGCAACGTCGAGCAGATCATCTACATCACCGGCCACCTCAAGGAGAAGGTCGAGGAATACGTGCGGGCGGAGTTCGATTTCCCCGCCGTCTTCATCGAGCAGAAGGTGCAGGACGGCACCGCCGGCGCCGTCGCCCTCGCGCGCCCGCACGTCGATCAGCCTGTGCTGATCATCTTCGTCGACACGATCTTCGATGCCGATCTGTCGGTCACGAAAACGACCGACGCCGACGGCATCATCTGGGTGAAGGAGGTCGAGGACTACCAGCGCTTCGGCGTCGTCGTCACCGACGCGCAGGGGAACATGACGAAGATCGTCGAGAAGCCGTCGACGCCCATCTCGAAGCGCGCCAACATCGGGCTCTACTACATCAGGAACTGGAAGCTGCTCTACGAAGGGATCGACTGGGTGCTGAAGCAGCCCAAGAACAAGGGTGAGTACTACCTCACCGACGCCTTCCAGTACATGATCGACAAGGGCGCGAAGATCAAAGTCATCGATGTCGAGGGGTGGTACGACGCCGGCAAGATCGACACGCTGCTCGAGACGAACCGCGCGATGCTCGAGAAGGGAGGGGCGCGCCGTCCCACGCGCACCGATGGCTGCACGATCGTCGATCCGGTGTACGTGGAGGATGGCGTGACGATTCGTGGCTCGACGATTGGCCCCAACGTGACGTTATGCGCCGGGGCCGTCGTCGAGGATTCCCAGTTGCGGGACACCCTGGTGGGGGCGAAGTCGAGGATTGTCCGGTCGACGCTGCGGAATTCGCTGATCGGTGACGAGGCCTTCGTCGAAGGCGTGCGCGGCGAGCTGACGATTGGGGATCATTCCGAGGTGCGGGCGCGCTCGGAATGAGAAAGGAGGACTGCGGAGTGAGGAATCTGACCGGTCGCTTCGTGTTGCTTCGATTTCCTCACTCCTCAGTTCTCGTTCCTCATTGGGTCAGCCCCGCAGCGCTCACCACGACCCCCAAGGCGCGACTGAGCCCCAGAGTTCCCTCGGTATTCTCGAACCATTCCCCCGGAGTGTGCGCGTCGCCGCCGCGGCCGCCGGCGCCGATCGCCACGGACGGGATGCCGAGGCTGATGGGGATGTTGGCATCGGTCGAGGCGATGGCGAGCTCGGGGGTGCGGCCGACGAGGCGCGTTGCCTCCATCGTGGCCAGCACGAGGGGATGATCGACGGGCGTCTCTCCGCCGGGGCGCTCGCCGATCACCTCGACCGCGAACGTCAACGGTGCCGCGCCCGGTGCGCGGCGTGCGTTCTCCTCGGCGGCGCCGGAGGCGGCCGCGTCGCGCACGTCGCGATCCAGCCGCGCGATCATCGCCGATGACGCCGAGCGCACGTCGACCTCGAGCCACGCGCGGTCGGGAATCGAGTTCACCGAGATCCCGCCGCCGATGCGTCCGACGGAGACCGTCGTCCGCGGCGTCGTTGGCAGGACGAGCCGGGCCAGGCGTGCCGTCGTGACCGCGGCGGCGTGAACCGCGTTAGGCACGCCGAAGGCCGTCCAGCTGTGCCCGCCCGGTCCCTGATAGGTCAGGCGGTATCGGCGCGATGCGAGCGCGCGGTGGACGATCCGCTCGTCGCCGGCGCCGTCGAGGATGATGGCGGCGACCGCATCCGGACGCTCGCGCGCGAACAGGTGCTTGGCGCCTCGCAGGTCACCCGTCCCCTCTTCGCCGGTGGTGCCGATGAACTCGACCGGCCGCTCCGTCCGGAGTGTCTCGCCATCGAGGGCGGTCGCGATCGCGAGCATCGCCGCGACGCCGCGGCCGTTGTCGCCAATGCCGGGCCCGGCGAGACGATTCCCGAGCCGCGTCACGTTCACGCGCGTCTGGCGCGGGAAGACCGTGTCGAGATGCGCGCACACGACGACCGGCGGCGCGTCGGTTCTTCCCGGGCGCCGTCCGATGACGTTGCCCGCCCCGTCCATGCGCACGTCGACCAGCCGCAGCGACTCGAACCGCCGCGCAACCCACTCCGCGCGCTCGTTCTCCTCTCCCGTGGGCGCGGCGATCTCCGACACCGTGACCTGCTCGCGCACGATGTCGTTGTCGCGTGAGGCCAATTGGAGGCGCGCCTGCCGGAGGGCGGCATGGTGCCAGAGGTGGCGGAGCATGGATGGAATTGAAGCAGGGTCAGGGGCCAAGGGCCAGGGGCCAAGGGGTGGGTCTCGGGTGGAGGAAGAGCAGTCGGCCCGCGACCCGCCCCTTGGCCCTTGGCCCCTGGCCCTTGGCCCGTTCTCCCAACATAGATTCCTGAATGCGCGAACAAGACCTCATCCACGACTGGAACCAGGCCGGCGCGCCCTTCGACTGGGCCTCCTGCCGCGTCGAGCTGAACGACGAAACGCTCCGGGACGGCCTTCAGTGTCCGTCGGTGACCGACCCGGTCATCGACGACAAGAAGCGCCTGCTCCACCTCATGGTCGACCTCGGCATCGCCTCCGCCGACATCGGCCTTCCCGGCGCTGGGCCGCGCGCGCGCGCCGACACGCTCGCGCTCGCGAAGGAGATCGCGACGACCCGCCTCCAGCTCGAGGCGAACTGCGCGGCGCGCACCGTTATCTCCGACGTCGAGCCGGTCGCGCGCATCTCGCAGGAGGCCGGCATCCCCATCGAAGCGGCGACCTTCATCGGCTCGTCCCCCATTCGCCAGTACGCCGAGGATTGGACGCTGGACAAGATGCTCCGGGTGAGCGAGGAGGCGGTGACGTTCGCCGTGCGCGAGGGGCTGCCGGTCATGTTCGTCACCGAGGACACCACGAGGGCCGCCCCCGAGACGTTGAAGGCGCTCTACGGCCACGCCATCGGGTGGGGCGCGCGACGACTCTGTCTCGCTGACACGGTGGGCCACGCGACCCCCGACGGCGTGCGTCGCCTCGTGCGCTTCGTGCGCGATGAGATCATCGCGCCCAGCGGGGAGCAGGTGAAGCTCGATTGGCACGGGCATCGCGACCGCGGCCTCGGCCTCGCCAACTGTCTGGCCGCGATCGAGGAGGGCGTCGACCGCGTGCACGGAACGGCGTTAGGCATCGGCGAGCGCGTCGGGAATGCCGAGATGGACCTCCTCCTCATCAACCTCAAGCTGCTGGGTGCCCATCGCCACGACCTGAGCAAGCTTCCCGAGTACTCGCGATTGGCCTCGCGCGCCTGTAGCGTTCCCATTCCGCCCAGCTACCCCGTGCTCGGCGACGACGCCTTTCGCACCGGCACCGGTGTGCATGCGGCGGCGATCATCAAGGCGCGCAAGAAGGGGCATGCCTGGCTGGCCGACCGCATCTACTCCGGAGTGCCGGCAGGCGACTTCGGTCTCGCCCAGCGCATCGAGATCTCCCCCGTGAGCGGCCTGTCGAACGTGAAATGCTGGCTCGAGGAGCACGGCTATGACCCGTCCGATGACGTGCTCTGTCAACTGCTCTTCGATGCGGCCAAGCAAATGAATCGCGTCATCCGGGACGACGAGCTGCACGCGATGATCGGCGAACGAAATCGGCAACCCGCGCGCGCGTGAGCGAGCGACTCGCCGACGTCCTCGAGGGCTACCTCGACCTGCGTTGGCGGATCAACCCGGTCGAGGGCACGTACGTCGGCCGGCATGAATTCGACTCCCAGCTTCCCCACGTCGACGCCGCCTCGCTCCGCGAGTACATGGCGGCGCTCCGCGCCTACACGGCCAGCCTCGAGGAAGTCGAGGCCGAGACGCTCGATGATGAGATCGATCGCACCGCGACGCTTCATGCCGCGCGCCACGACCTCCTCGTGCTCGAGCGGGAAAGGCCGTATGCGCGCGACCCGTCTCACGCGCTGCTGTACGCGCTGAGCGGGATCCATCTGTTACTGGTGCGCGAAGCGGAGGATGCCGCAACGCGCTCCGCGGCCGTGCTGGCGCGGGTGCAAGCCTTGCCCCGCTTTCTCGACGAGGCCGCCGCCGCGCTCACCGAGCCGCGGAGTGTCTTCTTCGACACGGCGCGCGCGATGATCGGCGGAGGCGTGTCGCTCCTCCGCGATGGCCTCGCGCCGACCGTCCTTCCCGGCGCCGATCCGCTCGCGCTGGCCGAGGCGCGCGATGCGGCGGTCGATGCGCTGCATCGGTATGGCGACGCGCTCGCCCTCATGGAGCCGGCCGGAGAGCCGCGACCGGGCATTGGCCGCGAGCTGTTCGATCTCAAGCTCCATACCGCGCACATGATCCGCGAGAACGCCGATGAGCTCCTCCGTTTCGGGGAGCGGCTGCGGACGGAGGCGATCGCGGAGCTGGAGCGCCTCGCCGGCGAGATGCGCCCGAACACGCCGTGGCGTGACCTCGTGCACCAGTTCCGCGAGGACACGCCCACGCGCGACACCGCCATCGACGAATACCGGGCCGCCATGCGCGCCGCGCACGAGTTCACCGTCGAGCGCGGCCTGATGACGGTACCCGACGGCGAGCTGCGCGTCGCGCCGACACCGGACTTCCTTCGCGCGCTGATTCCATTCGCCGCCTACCAGGGCCCGGCCGCTTTCGACGGCGATGCGCGTGGGACCTTCTTCGTCACACTGCCGCGCGCGAACGAGCCGTGGCGGTTGCACTGCCGCGCCGAGCTGCCGAGCACCGCGCTGCATGAAGGCGTGCCTGGCCACCATCTTCAGATCGTGACCGCGTGCCGCCTGCCGCGGCGCGTGCGCCGCGTGATCTCGAGCCCCGCGGCGCAGGAGGGGTGGGCGCTCTACTGTGAGAATCTCATGGCCGAGCAGGGCTTCATCCGTGATCCCGCCGCCCGGCTCTTCCAGGTGCATCATCTCCTGTGGCGCGCGCTGCGCGTGATTCTGGACGTGTCGCTCCACACCAGGGGGATGACCGTCGACGCCGCGACGGCGATTCTGCGCGACGAGCTCGCGCTCGAGGAGGGCGCGGCGCGGGCCGAGGCGGTGCGGTATTGCGCCTATCCCACGTACCAGCTCTGCTACGCACTCGGCCGGCGCGAGATCCTGCGTCTTCGTGATGACGCGCGCGAGGCGCGCGGCGCGATGTTCTCCCTCCGCGCGTTTCACGATGAGCTGCTGACGTACGGCGCCCTGCCGACGCCGCTGGCCAGGTGGGGGATGGGACTGGCATGAGATTGCGGATTGGGGATTGCGGATTGCGGATGGCAATGGGATCGTCGCCGTGATCCTCCTGCGTCGGGTTTCAATCCGCAGTCCGCAATCCGAAATCCGAAGTCGGTGAAAGTCCGCCTCGGCCGCAACGTCGTAGCGCTCGCGGCGGTGAGCTTCTTCACCGACGCGTCGAGCGAGATGATCTACCCCCTGCTGCCGCTGTTCGTGACGGCGACGCTCGGCGGCAGCGCGACGCTGCTCGGCGCCATCGAGGGGGCGGCCGACTCCGTCTCGGCGTTGCTCAAGCTGGCGAGCGGTTGGCTCTCGGATCGCACGCGGCGGCGAAAACCGCTCGTCGTCGCGGGATACGCGCTCGCGTCGGCCGTGCGGCCGCTCATCGCGATCTCGCAGACGGCGCTCCAGGTGCTCGCCATTCGCGTCACCGATCGCGTGGGGAAGGGGATTCGCGGCGCCCCGCGCGACGCGCTCATCGCCGACTCGGTCGAGCCCGAGCTCCGCGGCCGCGCATACGGCTTCCATCGCGCCGCCGATCATGCAGGTGCCGTGGTCGGTCCGCTCGTCGCCTGGGTCCTCATGTCGCAGATGGGCGTCGGCGTGCGGACCATCTTCTGGCTGGCGGCGATTCCCGCGGTGATCGCGGTGATCACGCTGGTGGTCGGCGTGCGGGAGCCAGCGCCCCCAGCGCTTGCTCCAGCGCTTGCTCCAGCGCTTGCCCCAGCGCTTCCCCCAGCGCCCCTCGGTCTTCGCTTCTTCGCCTACCTCGGGGTGCTGCTGCTCTTCACGTTAGGCAACTCGACCGATGCCTTTCTGCTGCTCCGGGCGACCGAGCTTGGCGTGAGCGCGGCGCTGCTCCCCGTGCTCTGGGCGATGTTGCACCTCGTGAAAACCGTCTCCAGCACCCCGGGCGGGATTTTGTCCGACCGCCGCGGCCGCAAGCCGGTGATCGTCGCCGGATGGATGGTCTACGCCGTCGTGTACCTCATGTTCGGGCACGCGACCGATGCGTGGCACGTGTGGGTGCTGTTCGCGATCTACGGAGTGTACTTCGGGCTCACCGAAGGCGTCGAGCGCGCACTCGTCGCCGATCTCGTCCCGGCCGCCCGACGCGGCGCCGCCTTCGGGTGGTACAACCTCGCGATCGGGCTTGGCGCATTGCCGGCGTCGATCATCTTCGGAACGATCTACGATCGCTTCGGCGCGTTCATCGCGTTCACCGTCGGCGCGGCCGCGGCGATGCTCGCGAGCGTCGGCCTCTGGATCGTCGTTCCCGGTGCTACATCTCGGGCACGAACATGATGTGCGCCTTGGGCGTTCCGGCGTTCATCAGCCACGGCGTCTCGCGCGCCGGCCGCTCGGGCAGTCCGGTCGTCTGCGTCGTCGCGAACGGCATGTAGACGACGAACAGCGGCCTCGCGCCCTTCGCCGTCAGCGACGCGACATCGAGCGTTGCCCAGTCGCCCGTCAGCGAGTAGAGCGACGCGGGCGTCTTCGGCATCGCGAGCTTTCCGCTCTTGATCTCGCTGAAGCGCGCACTGTCGACGGCGTCACCCGTGACGCCGCTCGCGCGCAGCGAGCGACCGCGAGCCATGAAGGGCTCGAGCGAGTTGTGATAGCATGCGACGTGAAAACGTGGCGCGCCCCGGTTCGGCGCCAGGCAGGTCATCCCTCCCGCGCCCTTCCGCAACGGAACGAGCTTCCCGTCGGCCCCATAGCCGAGCACGCTCGCGCCGGCGCGCATCTCAGTCGGCAGCGGCAGGACGGCGACGGCGATCTGCTGTTCGACGTTGAGCAATGGTGCCGTCGAGGGGGCGGTCGCTTCCTGCGCGGAGAGCGCCACCGCCGAGAGCAGCGTCACACCCGCAACCCGCAATCCGCGATCCGCAATCGTCAGCAACATCTCGCCCCCGGTTTCGAATAGCGATCGTCGAGCCGCGCACGCTCGAATTCCGCACGCGACATGGGCTCACGGTCTGGATGATGGCGTTCGAGATGCGCTCGATAGGCATCGTAGCGCGGTGCGCCGGCCACGACGCGGAATGCGCGTGCGAGGGCCGCGAAGAACCGTCTCACCCGGGCGGCGGCGACGTCGCTTCGTCGTCGGGATGGATATCCGGCGCTCGGTCGTCGGCCCGCCGATCGTCCGCCACCACGCGGTCGGTAAGCACGTCGCTCGGTCCGAGTCGAGCCAGCGACTCGCGCAGCTTGTCCGTGTCGTACCGGGCGCCGAGCGGCACCGCGACCTCGAGCCCCTGCATGTAGCACGCGCGGGCACGCGACGTCTCGCCGCGGCGCACGTAGATGTCGCCCAGGACGCGCAGACACTGTGCGCGATGCACCTCGCTCTTCGCCAGCACGAAGAATCCGAGCGCGCCGGCCGCCAGCGATTCGGCATGCGTAAGGTCGTCCTGCGCCGCGAGCGCCTCGGCGTAATTCAGCGTCGAGACGCCCAGGAGCTCGAAGTCGTCGACCTGCCGGGCCGCTTCCATCGCCTGGCGAGCGATCGTCGCCGCGCTCGCGTACCGTCCGCGGTCGAGCGCGGCGGCCGCTTGATTGTTCAGGACGAACGCGACGCCCCAATCGTACCCCGCCCGCCGGAAATGCCAGTACGAATCGAGGAACAGGCGCTCGGCGTTGTCGAGATCTTCGCGCTGCGCGGCGATCGATCCCATGTTCTGGAGCGCCAGCCCGCGCACCCGGTCATCGACCGGAAGCTCGAGGACGCGCTCGTACAGCGGAATGGCGGCGTCGAACTCGCCGCGCTGGTGGTAGACGTTCGCCTCGGCGTTGATGGCCTCGGCGTACAGCGTGTATTCGCCCGCCTTGCGCGCGACCGCGGCGCCTTCGCGCGCCGAGTCGGTCGCCTGCTCCCACCGCGACCACACGCGATAGAGGTCGGCCTTGCGACACAAGGCCAGCGCACGGATGGTCCCGTCGGCGCTCCGGGAGGCCGCGTCGTAGAGCTGCAGCGCCTCCTCGAGCAATCCCGCTTTCTGTAGCCGCAGTCCTTCGTCGAGCTGCTCTCGCTCCGACGCGATCACGTCTACCCCCTGTCAAGTGGACGCACACGCGCGCCCGCAATGTGCCGCACGAGACTTCGACACCGAACGTTCTCCGCGACATAACGACCGGTTGCCCGGACCCCTGCGTCGCGTCGCTCCTATGGACCCTACAGGAGCACGAGATGCCCCCGTCCACCCGCCCCTTGGGCCTGTCGGTCGCCCTCCCCACGCTGCTGCTGGCGCTCAGCGCCGGCTGTGGCGACCTGGCGCCCACGAAGTCGATCGAGCCCGAGGCCTCCCTCTCACAGCGTGCAGGAAGCCGGCCCGAGATGCGGCTGGCGCCCTGCGGCACCGACGTCTCCGCCGCCGCGTCGAGCATGATTGGCCCGGAGGGCGGCGTGCTCTCCGCCGGACCAGCGGTCGTTTTCATTCCACCCGAAGCGGTTCGGACCCCCACCCGCTTCACGATTCAGCCCCTCGCTGGGAGCACCCTCCGCGTGCGGATCACCGCCCGCGGCCGCGCCCGCTTCGGCTTCGCCCGGCCTATCGCGGTCATGATAGGCTACGCCCACTGCTCGCGCCAGGAGTTCTTGCGCGGGAACGTGTCGGTTTGGCACGTCGACGACGCGACCGACGCCCCGCTGGAGCGGATGCCAACGGTCCACGATCGCCACAACGCGACCGTGGGGTTTCTGACGACGCACCTCTCCACGTACGCGGTGGCGCATTAGTCAGCGAATGAGGCACGAGGACTGAGGGGCGAGGAATTCCTCACCCCTCAGTCCTCGTTCCTATTCGACGACGAGCTCTCCCCCAAAGGGAACCTCAGTCGAGATCGCCGGTTTCCGCCCCCGCACCACCGCCACCCATTCCTTGGCCGAGTCGGCCAGGATGACGATTACCGCCAGCATGAAGAAGCCAGCGACGGCGGCGTCGAGGCGGTCGTTGAAGATCATGCGCGCCGCCGCCGTCGCGTCGGCCGCGCCTCGTGGGAGCACGCCCGACGCGAGCTGATCGGCGAGCAGGCGCGCATGCGCCAGGAAGCCGAGGCGTGGGTCATCGGAGAAGATCTTCGCCCAGCCGCCGACCATCGTCACCACCACCAGCCACGCCAGCGGGAGGAGCGTGATCGGCGCGTAGCGCGCCTTCCCCATCTTGATGATGATCGTCGTCCCCACGCACAGCGCCACGGCGGCGAGCAGCTGGTTCGCGATGCCGAATAGCGGCCAGAGCGAGTTGATGCCACCGAGGGGATCGGTCACCCCCTGGTACAGGAAGTGTCCCCACATCGCGACGAAGATCGCGCTCGACAACACGATCGCGGGATACCACGACACGCGTCCGAAGGGCTCCCACACGTGGCGGCCCAGGTCCTGAAGCATGAAGCGGCCAACGCGCGTGCCCGCATCGAGCGTCGTGAGGATGAACAGCGCCTCGAACATGATGGCGAAGTGATACCAGAGCGCCATTGCCCCGCTCCCGCCGAGCACCTGAGAGAAGATGTTCGCCATCCCGACGGCGAGACTCGGCGCGCCGCCGGTGCGTGAGAGCATCGTCTCTTCGCCCACCTGCGCGGCGATCGCATTGATCTCCGCCGGCGTGACCGTGAAGCCCCACTGGGCAATGGCGGTGGCCGCCGTTTCCGCGGTGGTGCCGAGCGCCGCGACCGGGGCGTTGATGGCGAAGTAGACGCCGGGCGTGAGCACACACGCGGCGATGAGCGCCATCACCGCGACGAGTGACTCCATGAGCATCGCGCCGTAGCCGATGGCACGCGCGTTGGTCTCGTTCTCGAGCATCTTCGGCGTGGTTCCCGACGCGACGAGCGCGTGGAATCCCGAGATGGCGCCGCAGGCGATGGTGATGAAGGCGAAGGGGAACACCTTGCCGGCGAAAATCGGTCCCGTGCCGTCGACGAACTGCGTGAGCGCGGGCATGTTGAGCGGCGGGAGGGCAATGAGGATGCCTAACGCCAGCGCGACCACCACGCCGATCTTCACGAACGCCGACAGGTAGTCGCGTGGCGCGAGCAGCATCCACACCGGGAGCACCGAGGCGGCGAAGCCGTAGGCCATGATCCACCACGCCAGCGTCGTCCCCTCGAGGGTGAAGATCTCGGCCAGCGCCGGGCGCGCCGCCACCCACTGGCCGGCGTACACCGAGAGCACCAGCAGCACGAGCCCGATCGCGGAGGCCTCGAGGACCTTCCCGGGACGAATCCAGCGGAGGTAGATCCCGAGGAGCATCGCGATGGGAATGGTCAGCGCGATCGTCACCGTTCCCCAGGGGCTGGCGCGCAGCGCGTTGACGACGACGAGCGCCAGCACCGAGATCAGCACGATCATGATCCCGAGCACCGCGACCAGCGCGGTGAATCCCGCGACCGGCCCGATCTCGTCCTTCGCCATTTGGCCGAGCGACTTGCCATTGCGTCGCACCGACGAGGCGAGGATGACGAAGTCCTGCACCGCGCCGCCGAGCGCGACGCCGACGATGATCCACAGCGCTCCGGGCAGAAACCCGAACTGCGCGGCCAGGGTGGGGCCGACGAGCGGGCCGGGACCGGCGATCGCCGCGAAGTGATGCCCGAAGACGATCCACCGATTGGTGGGGACGTAGTCGCAGCCGTCCTCGAGCCGTCGCGAGGGCGTGGGGCGCCGCGCATCGAGCGCGAACACCTTCGCGGCGATGATGCGGCTGTAGAATCGATAGGCGACCGCGTACGTGCACAGCGCGGCGACGAGGAGCCATGCGGCGCTCACGGTCTCGCCGCGCGAGAGGGCGAGCCATGCGAACGCCCCCGCGCCGAGGAGGGAGATCGCGGTCCATCCGAGGATCGACAACGGTTTCCGCATGCGTCCGAGGCGGGATGAGGTCGGAACGGCGGGGTAACTTGTGGCTGCGGGTGGCGGGGGTCAAATGGCGAACTGCGGAGGCGCTGGAACGGCGCTATTTCTTGGTTCTTCGGGGATTTGCGGGAATGCGAGAATCTGGCTGAGTTCCCGAGCGGCCACGGGCGGCTGAACTGCCAACTCGCCCGAATAACAACACGAATTACGCGAATTGCGTCGCGCGCTTTGCGCGCGACCCCCCCCGAATAAGAACGGGTCGTTGTGGTTGCGCCCGGAGCATTTCGCGGCGCCGGGAGCACGTCGGGCCATTCGTGTTGTTATGCGGGTCAGTTGGCAGTTCGGGTGTCCGTGGCCCCGGCATTCGAGCATTCCCGGAGGTCCGTGAAGACCATTTTTGGTTCATCGGGGATTCCGAGGAGCGATCTCTGTGGCGGGGCCGGGGACAGCAGGAACTGCCGAATGACCCGAATGACGCGAGCAGCGCACGGCGCCGTAGAATGCCGCGCGCGCGAACGAAGTTCCGACAGTTCCTTGGTTGACACCTCGGGGGGCCAGACTCGCGCGCTCGATCATTCGCGCTATTCGGGTTATTCGGCAGTTCCGGCTGTCCGTGGCCGCTTGGGGACCGCAGCCAGGCGTGAGGCAATCCTGAGATTCCCGACGCCGCTTCTTTTTCCGGCGCCCCTCCAGCGCCTCCGGTGCTTTGCTGTTCCGCTACCGCAGTCGTTAGCTTCCAGCGACCCAACTCGAGAACTCGTGAGACGCTTCGCCCTCATCACGTGTGTGGCCCTCGTTGCGGCCTGCTCACGCGGCCCTGACCCCAACTCGCAAGTCGCTCCCCTGCCGAATCGCCCGCTGGCCGGCCTCGCGGGACAGCAGGTCATCGTCCTTCCCGTGCACTACCTGCGACCGGGGGACAGCCTCGGCTGGGCAGCGGCGGTGGAGCGACCGCGGCAGCTGCTGAGCGATGTCGACGATGAGATCGCGTTCGCCCTCGAGGAGCGTGGCTTCCGCACGCGGTGGGTGTTCCCCGAGCAGCTCGTGCGATCAGCGCAGCGCAACGCCGCGCATTCCCCCGACCCGCGTGCCCTCGCGGCCGAGGGGCTCCGACCGCTCGCGCGACGCCGTTCCGATGGACAGCTCGGCGAGCCATTGGCGTCGCAGCTGCGCGCGCTCGTGGCGCTTCACGGGGCGCGTTATGCGCTGTTCCCGGTGGAGCTGCGCTTCGAGAAGATCGGTGGTGCGGGCCGGGCCGTGCTGCACGTTCTGCTCATCGACGCCCGTCTCTCCCGAGCCACCTGGGGCGCCGACGTGCACGGCGACACCGCCTCGACCTACGGCCGGGGCTCGATCGCGAGCGCCGCGAACAACCTGGCCAATCTCATTGCGGCGCCGTAGCGCATGCGCGGGGACGCCGCGGCCACGAAAAGCCGGGCGGCCGAATCGCCCGAATCTGAACGGCAAAGGGCCGAATACGGCAACGGCAGAAGCCCTGGAAATCCTGCTGGGGACAGAACGCGCCGGTATGATGAGTTCGGACCAGCGACCTCGTAGTTGCCGCTCCGCAAGCGCTCGCCGTTGCCGTATTCGGCCGTTTGCCGTTCACATTCGGGTCATTCGGTCGTTCCAGCCGTTCGTGGCCGTTGCGGGTGGCAATCTGCCGTTCACATTCACACGCGCGATGACGCGAGCTCTAGCACGCCTCGAATGCCCATTCCGATAACCCTCATCCCCGGTGACGGCATCGGGCCCGGCATCACCGAGGCCACGGTTCGCATCCTCGAGGCCGCTGGCGCCGAGTTCGACTGGGATCGCCAGCTCGCGGGGATGGCCGCCGTCGCCAGGCGCGGCGATCC
>JAICNG010000130.1 GCA_025931335.1 Gemmatimonadaceae bacterium
GATCCCTTCGATCCCGTCGACCCCCGGGGCCCTTCTCACAATCCTTACACCCCGCGCTATTGACGAAAAAACGAGCAATGCTAAATATCCAGCACACTGCTGCATTTTCAACATCCAGGAGCGACCATGAGCCCTGCCCCAACGCCTCCCCTCTCCCGACGAGAGCGGCAGATCATGGACGTCATTTACGCGCGCGGCCGGGCCACGGCCGCTGACGTCATGGAAGCGCTCCCCGATCCTCCAACGTATTCCGCCGTGCGGGCTCTCCTGCGCGTCCTGCTCGACAAGGGACACCTCCGGTTCGAGCATGATGGCCCGCGCTATGTGTACCTGCCCACCGTCCCGCGCAACACCGCGCGGCAGTCCGCGCTGCGGCAGGTGCTCCGTACGTTCTTCGACGGCTCCGCCTCACAAGCCGTCGCGGCGCTCCTCGATATGTCCGCGTCGAAGATGACCGAAGAGGAGCTGGACCAGCTTCAGCGCCTGATCGATCAGGCGAAGGTGGAGGGACGATGAGTCAGCTGTGGTCGGATCCCTGGATGGAGGCCATCCTCGCTGCCGCGCTCCGCGGCACACCCCTGCTTCTGCTCGCCGGCGCGGCGACCATCGCCTGGCGCCGCTCGTCAGCCGCCGCGCGTCACCTCGTGTGGCTGGTGGCGATCGCCTCGGTGCTCGCGCTGCCACTCCTCTCCGCGTGGCTCCCGGCGTGGCGCGTCGCGGTGCTGCCGCCGTCCGCGGTCGCCGCTCCCCCGGCCGAGGCAATCGCGACGCTGCCCGACGCGATGGCACCGACGGCGTCGTCGAACGTTCCGATGGAAGCCTCCATCACGATGCCGGTACCCGACGCGCCGCTCGCGTTCGAAGCACCGGCCGCACCTCGCGATTGGGGACGCATCGCCTTCTTCGTCTGGTGCCTCGGCGCGTCGCTCGTCGCGCTGCCGATGGTGCTCGGTCACGTGCGAGTGCGGCGTCTCTCCCGGAGCGCGCGCCCCGCGATTGGCGGTGCGTGGGGCGAGCTTGCCTCCGTTCTCCCACGCCAGCTCGGTCTGGCTGGCCGCGTTCGCGTGTTGGTGAGCGAGCGCGCGACGATGCCGATGGCGTTCGGCTGCGCGAATCCGACGGTCCTCCTGCCGGCGAACGCCGAGCAGTGGCCGTTCGCGCGGCGCCGCGACGTCATGATGCACGAGCTCGCTCACGTCGCGCGGCGCGACTGCCTCACGCAGTTGGTCGCGCAGGCCGCATGCGCGCTCTATTGGTTCAACCCACTCGTCTGGATCGCGGCGCGCGCCCTTCGCGGCGAGCGCGAGCGCGCCTGTGATGACGTGGTCGTTCGCGCCGGAGCGCGGCCGTCCGAGTACGCGACGCACCTCCTCCAGGTCGCGCGCGACCTCCGCGTTCCTCGCGCCACGTCGCTGGCAACCGTCTGCATGGCGCGTCGCTCACAGCTCTCCGATCGCCTGCTCGCCATCCTCGACGAGCGCCGCAACCGGCGGACCGTGTCACGGCGCTTCGCGGTGCCGGCATGGCTCGTGGCGACGCTGATCCTGGTTCCGGCCGCGGCGTTCGTTCCGTCGCGCGCCCTCGGAACGCTCCCGGTGATCGTCTCGGCGATCGTCCCGTCGGAAGGGATCGTGGCGGAGCGAGCGCCCGTCACGCGCGGCAAGGACGCGGCCCGCAGCCAGCTCGTGCGCGTGTTCACCGCCAACGATCTGCTCGGCGAGCCGACGCAGTGTGATTACAGCAAGAAGGGCAACACCAGCGTCTCTCGGAACAGCGATGATGAGAAGGAGACCTGGCGCGCCCACATCTCCTCGGGCGATTGCGACGTCACCATCCGCGCGATCGGCAAGGTGCGGTTCGCGAGCGACCTGTCGGACGTCCAGAGCGTCCCGCCCGGGGGCTCCTTCCTGCTCACCGAGAGCGATGCGCTGACGACGCGCCGCATCGAGATCCGCCCCGACGGTTCGGGCGGCATGACCCGGAAGTTCACCGTCGACGGCGTGGCGCGCCCGTGGGATGATGAAGGCCGCCGCTGGCTCTCGACGGTACTCATCGCCCTCGAGCGCCGCACGGCATTCACCGCCGGCACCCGAGTTCCGGCGCTCTACAAGGAGGGCGGCGTCGACGCGGTGCTGAAGGAGATCGCGCTCTTGTCCGGCGATCACGCCCGGCGCCGTTACTTCGAGGCGCTGTTCGAGGCGACCCCCTCGCTGAGCGAAAGCGAGACGCGGCGCGCGCTCGAGATCGCCGGTCAAATGGACTCGGACTTCGAGGTCGCGCAGACTCTCATCGCGATCGCGAAGACGGGGAAGGTGGGCGGCGGGTCGACGGCCTACCTCCAGGCGGTCCGTAACATCGAGTCCGATTTCGAGACGCGCCGGGTGCTCACCGCCCTGCTCAAGGCGACGACCCCCGACGCCGAGGCGATGACCCTGCTGCTCGGCGTCGCCGACAACATCGAGTCCGACTTCGAGTTGGCACAGCTGCTCGTGGAGGTGTCGTCTCGTGGTCTGGCGACCAGCACCACGCGCGACGCGTACTTCAAGGCAGTGAGCACGATCGAGTCCGACTTCGAGCGCCGGCGGGTGCTGTCGTCGATCCTGAAGCGCTCCGAGAACTCGACCGAGGTGCAGACCCAGCTGCTCACGGCCGCATCCGGCATCGAATCCGACTTCGAGCTCGCTTCGTTCCTCGTGTCGTTCGCCGCGAAGTACCCGGACATGAGCGCGGGGATACGAGAGAGCTTCATGAAGGCCGCGGACAGCATCGATTCCGAGCACGAATATGGCCGGGTGATGCAGTCGGTGCGGGGGAACGCGAGGAGAACGAGCGGAATGTTCTAAGCGATTGCGGAGTGCGGATTGCGGACTGCCTGTTAAACCGTACAGCGCGAAGGGCTCCGAGTGTGACTCGGAGCCCTTCGTAACTCATGGTCTTACACGCAATCCGCCATCCGCACTCCGCAATCTCGTTCTTCCATGGCACGCCCCTTCCATCCCCCAGCAAGCATGATGAGGAGGAAACGCATGAGCGTGTCGGAAGCGGCGGTGCGCGGCGCGCTCTCGGGGGCTCTGGCTGGGGCCGCAATGCTCGTGGCCGAGCGCATTGGTGAGGCGACGGAGCTTGCTCGCGGGCCGACGGTGGGCCGCCGGTGGGCTTCACGGCTCGGTCAGGGACGGTCGACGCGGGCGCTGACCGTCGGCTGGGCGACGCACATCGCGTATTCCGCTCTTCTCGGAGCGGCGTATGGGATCGTGAGAAACCGCAGCCAGATGTCGCGCCCCGCGCAGCAGCTCATGCAGAGCGCGCTGGCCTATGCGGCGTGGCTCCCCAATCGGTCGCCCCTCCCTCGCCGCGGTCCCCGGATGAAGAAGCTCGCCGCGCAGCGAAGCCCCGTGCTGTTCTCGAGCGCGCTCGCGAGCGGCTTCGCCGCCGTCTCGAAGCGCTGACGCGCTTGATGTTCTCGCCGCCCCCTGGCGAGCTTTCACGGTAGACCCGCGTTGCCCTGGAGCCTTCCGTTGCGCCTGCACCGACCGTCGATCGTCGCGCTCGCGGCACTCACGCTCTCCTGTGGAGGGGGACGACGCTCGCCATCCCTCGAGGCGCCGTCCGCTCCCGAGGCGGTTTCGCTCCTCGGCGTTCCGCTGCGCGCCGCGCGCGACACCGCCGGCCTCATCGCGCGCGCCGACGCGGAGCTGGCCGCCGATCCCGACAACGTCACCCGGATCATCAACGCCGGCATCGCGCGCGCCGCGGCACGGCGGTTCAATTCGGCGATCGAGATGTACACGCGGGGCATCGAGAAGTACCCCGATGAAGCGCGCCTCTATCGCTTCAGGGGCCATCGGTATCTCTCGCTGCGGCGGTTCGACGACGCGGTGCGCGATCTCGAGCGCGCCGTGATGCTCGATTCCACCAACTACGACATCACCTATCATCTCGCGCTCGCGTACTACCTCACGCAGCGCTACGGCGACGCCGTGTCCGCGATCGACAAGTGCATGGAGTTCGCCGAGAACCAGAAGTGGCAAGCAGTTGAGGACGCGCGCGTCAATCCGATCTGGTACCGCAGCTGCATGTCGATCAAGACCGACGATGACGCACGGGTGGCGATGCTCGACTGGCGATACCGCGCTCTGCGCCACGACGGCAAGCAGGCGGACGCGAGGCGTCTCGCGCGCGCGGTGCGCGAGGGCTGGACGGTGGATGAGAACGCGCCCTATTACCGTGCCCTGCTCTTCTACCGCGGCATCCGCGATGAGACGTCGACGCTCGACTCCCTTTCGGCCGCCGGTGAGCTGGCATTCGTGACCGGCGCCTACGGGGTGGCGAGCTGGCACCTCATGGAGGGCGACACGGCGCGCGCCCGCGCGTTGTTCGAGCAGATCGTCGCGACGGATCAGTGGCCCGCGTTCGGGTTCATTGCGGCAGAAGTTGATTTGGCGCGTATGAAGCCTGGGGGTCAGTAGCCCTATTCCATCAGATGCGCGAGCCTTTCGAGGACTTGCCCCAAATCGGGCTTCTCCTCGAGCACCGGTGCCATCGGATCACTCGTCAGGCGCTCCATCCGCTCGATTGTCGTCTTGATCGTGAACGCCCTGGGATCGAGTGAAGCGTTCACCTCGTCCCATACCAGCGGCATCGATACTGTCGCTCCGGGCAAGGGCCTCACGCTGAACGGCGCGACGATGGTCTGGCCGTGACGGTTCTGGAGATAGTCCAGGTAGACCTTGTCGCCGCGCTTCGTCACGTGTCGGGTGATCGTCGCGATGTCCTTGAGGTCGCGGAGCACCACGCGGGCGAGGAGCTCGCCGAGCGTGCGTGACTGGGCGTAGGTGCACTGACGACCGAGGGGAAGCATGATGTGCAGTCCCGTCTTCCCGGTTGTCTTGATGTAGCTGGGCAGCCCCACCGACTCGCACAGCGTGCGCAGTGCCTGCGCGCAGCGGATCACGTCCGAGAACGGCGCTTCCTTCGGATCCAGGTCGAGCACGCACCAATCACACAGCTCCAGCGATCCCACCCGGCTCGCCCAGATGTGCAGCGGGATGGTGCCCAGGTTCGCGACGTAGAGCAGCGACTCCTCGTCGTCGCAGACGAAGTAGCGGATCTCGCGCTGCGTATCCTCGCTCCAGATGCGGACGGTGCGCATCCATTCGGGCGCGAACTCGGGGGCATCCTTCTGATAGAACGATTTCCCGTCGATTCCATCGGGGAATCGCGTCATCACCACCGGCCGGTTTCGGAGATACGGGAGAATCCACCGCGACACCGCCCGGTAATAGTCGATCATGTCGCCCTTCGTGTACCGCTCGGCCGGCCAGTAGACCTTCTTGAGGTTCGAGAAGCTGATCGTCTTCTTGACCGGCTCCCTCGGCGCGGGTGGCGGCGGCTCATGGACGACCGCGGGAGCGATTTCCTCCTCGACATGCACGACGCCCTGCCGCACGCAATCCTGCGGCCGCTTGTCCGGTCGCGCGCGCAGATATGCCGCGTGACGCAGCAGACCGTCGGGGGTCCACTCGCGAAACCGCACCTCACAGACGTGCACCGGCTCGACCCAGGTCGTCGTCTTCGTATCGGGGATGACGTCCGTCGTTAGGCCTTCGATCACCGGACCGCGACACGGCGCCTCCGGGCGGGTGATCGGCGCGAGAAGGTCTCCGAGCTCGCGGAGAAAGTCATCGGTGAACCCGGTGCCCACCCGACCGGCGTAGACGAGCTCGCCGTTCACGTAATCGGCGAGCTGCAGTGCGCCGAGGCTCGAGCGGGATCCCTTGGGCTGGGTGAAGCCGACGATGACGAAGTCGCCAGTCGCTTCCGCCTTGATCTTGAGCCATTGGCCGAAACGTCCGGCGCGATACGGCGCGTCGGCCCTCTTGGCGATGATTCCCTCGAGCCCGAGCTTGCCCACCTGCTCGAGAAACGCCTCGCCGTCGCGCTCGATGTGGTCGAGCAGCCGAACCGGGCCGAGCTTCGGCACCGCCTGCGTCAACAGCTCCTTCCGCCTGACGAGTGGGAGCGGGCGCAGGTCGAGATCATCGACCGCGAGCAGGTCGAAGGCGTAGAAGGTGGCGGGCAGCTCGACCGCCGCGCGGCGAATGTCGATCTCCGACGATAGGCGGCCGCGTTTCTGGAGGCGCGCGAAGCTCGGCTTTCCTTCCGCGTCGAGGACGACCACCTCGCCGTCGATGATGAGCTCATCGATCGGCAGCGCCTTGATCGCGCGCGCGATCTCCGGGAAGACCGCCGTGTAGTCGTTCCCGTTGCGCGTGAGGAGGAGCGCCTCGCCCTTGGACTTGCTCGCGATGAGGCGGTATCCGTCGAGCTTGAGCTCGAAGACCCAGCCATCGCGCGTGAACGCCTCGTCCGCGGGCTCGCACAGCATCGGCTGAACCGATCGTGGCTCGACGCGCCCCGTCACGGCACCAGCTTTCTCGACCGCGGCTCGGAGTCTCGACCCCGGCGTCTGGCCCGCCAGCATCTCCTCGACGGTGACGCCGGAGAGCACCGACTCCTCCGGAAACTGGTCGCCCGGAGACTTCATCCAGGCGTCACGCTCCTTGATCAGGAGCCAGTCCTTCTCGCTCTTCTTGATCTTCACCAGCGTCCACCTGCCGTGGAGCTTGTAGCCCTTGAGCTCGAAGAGCAGCTTCCCCTTTTCCAGCCCTTCGCGCCAATCCTCGAGCGGCACCCACTCCCCCCGGTCCCACACGATCACCGCGCCGGCCCCGTAGTTCCCCTTCGGGATGATCCCCTCGAAGTCGCCGTACTCGATGGGGTGGTCCTCCACGCGCACGGCGAGCCGCTTGTCGTTCTGGTCGTACGACGGCCCTTTCGGCACGGCCCACGAGCGCAGCACCCCCTCCATCTCGAGCCGCAGGTCGAAATGGAGCTGTCGCGCAGCGTGCTTGTGTACGACGAACAGCCGTCCGAGGACTGGCGACACCGTCCCCATCGGCTCGGTCGTGCGGTCCGGCGAGCGCTTGGCGCGGTAGGTCCCGAGGGTGTCGTCGGGGGGTGGCGGGGTGTTAGTAATTAGTCACCTCTTGCATCCAAACGCGCACCAGGTAAGAGTTTCCTTGAGCGCGCCCTGCTCGTCTCATTCGCGCCCCCATCCAGGCTGCCGACCATGCCCCCTCGTTCAATAGCTACCGCTACGATCTCGTTCGGCCTCGTCTCGGTTCCGGTCAATCTGTACTCGTCCTCGGAATCGAAGAGCAGCGTGTCCTTCAACATGCTCCACAAGAAGTGCAACACGCGGCTCAAGCAGCAGTACACCTGTCCGAAGGACAACGAGATCGTCGGACGTGACGACACCGTCAAGGGATACGAGTTCGCGAAGGACCAGTACGTGGTCTTCACGGCCGAGGAGCTGAAGGCGCTGGACGAAAAGGCGACGGGGATGATCGAGGTCGTCGAGTTCGTCCCGCTCGAGAAGGTGGACCGGGAATACGTCGACAAAGTGTATTACCTGGGCCCCGATAAGGGAGGGGATCGCGCGTATCGCCTGCTCTGCGAGGCACTTCGCGAGACCGGGCGTGCGGCGCTCGGACAGTACGCGGCCCGCGGCGGGCAGACCATGGTCCTGCTCCGTCCGCTCAACGGCATCCTCGCGATGGAGCAGCTCAAGTACGCCGACGAGGTGCGGAGCCCGGCCGAGGTGACGATTCCGCCCGGTGAGGTGAAGCCGGCGGAGCTGGCGCTGGCCAAGCAGCTCATCGAGCAGCTCGTCAACGAGTCGTTCGAGCCCCAGAAGTACAAGGACACCGTTCGCGAGCGCGTGCTCGAGGCGATCCAGCGCAAGGTCGACGGTCAGGACATCACCTCCGACGTCCAGCCCGATTCGAGCGGCAAGATCCTCGATCTCATGGAAGCGCTCAAGGCGAGCCTCGCCAAGACGAAGCCCGACGAGGAGGCC
>JAICNG010000046.1 GCA_025931335.1 Gemmatimonadaceae bacterium
CATTTTCTGGAACTCGGGATTGCGATTCAGCTTCGCGAGAAGCGGGTCGCGACGAAGGGAGTTGGCCGAGACCCACGAAGGAATCGACAGCGCCCGTCCGTAGTACGCGATCGCTCTCGCTTCGTTGCCGAGCATCGTATGAATGCGACCGAGGTTGATCACCCACTCTGGCCCATCGAGCGCGTCCTTCGACACCGGGAGTAGCTGCTCCGCCCGTTCCGCGGATCTGATCGCCTCCTCGGGCCGCTCGAGCCCGGCGTACGCTTCGCCGAGCAGACCGTGAATCCATGCCTGGTCGGGCTGATTGACTCGCATGACCTCGAGGAGAATTCGCGCCGAGTCGAATTGCGCGGTGGCCTGGGGAACGCGCTCCAGCTGAAGGTACATCGTGCCCTTCATCACGTGATACGTCGCGCTGTCGAGCCCATACGCCCCGGGGCGGATGCGCGCGAGGAACTCCTCGAGGCGCGGGTGATAGATGATGCGCGCGAAGTCCAGCATCGGCGCGCGCCAGGCGGTGGGCGCGATGCGTTCTTCCGCGAGCCGCAGGATACGCTGGGCGTCGGCGAGGTCGCCACGCGCGTTGATCGAGAGGCGGGCACGCTGGACGTAGCCCTCGAGGAACTCGGGAGCGAGCTCCGTTACGCGCTCGAGATATCGCGCGGTCTCCTCGTAGTTTCGAACGAACAGGTAGGTTTCGCCGAGATTGAACCACGCCTGGTGCGATCGCGGGTCGAGGTCGGCCGCCTTGCGGTAGCTCTCGATTGCGTCGGCGAACCGTCCCTGGCGTCGCTGCACGTTGCCGATCTGCCGGAACGCCAGCGCGTTGCTCGGCTGGAGCGTTCGGGCGATCGTGAACTCCTCGACCGCGCGCGCGTAATCGTTCCGCCCCCAGTAGTAGTAAAGACCGAGCGCGACGTGCACCTCCGGCACATCGGGGTCGAGTGCGACCGCGCGGTCGGCCGCGCGTTTCGCGGCGACGAGGCGATCCTCGCTGAGGTCGTAGCGCAGCTGGTGCATCCAGGCATGTGCCTGCGCCAGCCTCGCGTAGGCGAGACCATACTCCGGGTCGATGGCGACGGCCCGCTCGTACATCTGCACCGCGGCCTCCACATCCGGTCGCGACCAGCTGCGCTCGTAGTATTCGTTCCCGCGGAGGTAGAAATCGTACGCCTGGGCGTCGTCGGTGGCCCGGCGAGCGAGGCGTTGCCGCTCCGGGGCGAGCAGCACCAGGTTCAGCTCATCCGCGACCCGCTGCGCGATCTTGGATTGCACCTCGGTCACGTCGGCCGCGTCGACATCGTAATCGTCGGTCCAGATCTGCGTTTCATCGCTCGTCCGAACCAGCCGCGTGTTGACGTGGATGGTCCCCTCGTCGCCGTTAGGGAGCTCGCGACGCACGCTCCCCTCGATGAGGTAGTCGACGCGCAGCTCGCGTCCGATCTCGCGAACGGTCTTCCCACTGTTCCGATACTGGACGGCGCTCGTCCGCGCGATGACGCCGAGGCTGCCGATCCCGGACAGCTTGTTGGTCAGCTCGCCGGTGATGCCGTCCACGAGATAGGCGTCGTCGCCGGCTCCCAGGTTCTCGAACGGCAGCACGACGAGGCGCGTATAGCTGGGCTCCGTCGTGATGTATCGGTACGTGATGTATCCGAGGGCGACGAGCAGCAGGATTCCGGCGGGGATTCCGAGTCGCGCGCGGGTGAAGTGTCGCTTCGCGGACGAGGCGCGGCGCTCGGCGAGGGCGGCAACCGGATCCTCGGTGGTGACGCGAGCCGGAGGCGGTGCCGCGGCGAGCGCTTCGGCGAAGAGGGTGACGGTCGCGTAGCGATCGGCGGGGATCTTCTCCATCGCGCGCGCGATGGCCTCGTCGATGGCCTCGGGAACGTTCGGCCGGACCAGGCGCACGGAGGGCACCGGCGACATGTTGTGCCGGGCCATGAGAGCGTTAGGCGAGGCGCCGGAGAACGGAGGCTCTCCGATGAGCATCTCGTACAGCACGCACGCCAGGCTGTACTCGTCGCTTCGCCCGTCCACGCGGTCCGACGCGGTCCATTGCTCCGGGCTCATGTAGGCCGGTGAGCCGGTCGCCATGCCCGTGTAGGTGAGGCGGTCCGCACCCGACTGGTCGATCGCGCGACCGATGCCGAAGTCGGTAATGACGGCGTGCCCGCTCGAGAGGAGAATGTTCTCGGGCTTGATGTCGCGGTGCACCAGGCCGCGCGAGTGGGCGTACGACAGGCCGTCGGCGATCTCGGCGGTGATGCGCAGCGCCTCGCCGATGGAGAGCTGCTTCTCACGGGCGAGGCAGTCCCGCAGCGTCTCCCCCTCGACGTAGGGCATCACGAAGAAGAGGAGCCCATCCGCCTCGCCCGAATCGAGCATGGGCAGGATGTGCGGATGGTTGAGGTGCGCGACCACCCGGATCTCGCGAAGGAAGCGCTCGGATTGTTGCGTCCCGATCAGCTCGGGATGCAGGACCTTGACCGCGACCATGCGCCCGTGGCGCACGTCAGCCGCCAAATACACGGTCGCGAAGCCCCCGCGGCCAAGCTCGCGGTGGACTTCGTAGCGCCCCGCAAGGGAGGCGCGGAGGCGGTCGACGATATCCGAGGTGCTCACGCGTGAGTGACGGGAGACTGTAAGCTATCGCGCCACTTCACTCTAGGTCGAGGTGATGGCTGCCGCAACGATCTTTCCCTCGGTACGGTGGTCTGACCGCACCGTCCTGGCGGTTCAGCGCACATCGCCGCGCCATGCCCTCCCGCCTGTGGGACAGTGTGTGCATGTTCCCGCGTTCGGACTGGAATTTGCTTCGCCACGCCCCGCTGCCAGCGGTACCGGCCGCCCCCATTCTTCCCCTTCAGTACGACATGTCGGCACCTACACGAACACCGCGCCGAGCCTCGCGAGCCGTTGCCTCTCGGGCCCTGGCGCCGATCGTGATCGAGCGCGTGCGCCCCGAAATCGACGGGGGACGCTTTCCCGCCAAGCGCGTGCTCGGCGAGGCGTGCATCGTCTCGGCCGACATCTTCAAGGACGGGCACGATCAGCTCGCCGCCCGCGTGCGCTATCGCTGTCCGGGAGAGGGCGAGTGGGCCTACGTCGCTATGCCGTACGATCCGGACGCCGATCGCTGGGCGGGCGCCTTTTCCCTCGACCGTATCGGCGAATGGCGATTCACGGTCGAAGCGTGGACCGACGCGTTCGCGACCTGGCGCGCCGGCCTCGAGAAGAAAGTCGCGGCGGGGCAGGACGTGGGGGTGGAGCTCCTCGAGGGCGCCGCGCTCGTCGAGCGTGCGACGCGCGGCTGCAAGGACCGCACCGCGCGCTCGTCGCTGACGCAGGCGGCGCTCGTCCTTCGTGACGAGACCGTCGCCGTCGCCGAGCGTGCGCGCGCTGCGCTCGACGCCGCGCTGCTCGGGTTGATGACGCAGCATCCGGCTCGCGACGATCTCACGGAATACTCGCGCCAGCTCCTCATCACCGTCGATCGCGTGCGCGGCGCATTCGCCGCGTGGTACGAGATGTTCCCCCGCTCGCAGTCGGGGGATCCCAAGCGCCACGGCACGTTCGCGGACGCCGAGCGGCAGCTGCCTCGCATCGCGCAACTGGGGTTCGATGTCGTGTATCTCCCGCCCATCCACCCCATCGGCACGACGTTCCGCAAGGGGAAGAACAACACGCTCGAGCCACTTCCCGGTGACGTCGGAAGCCCATGGGCGATCGGCGGTGAAGAAGGCGGGCATACCGCCGTCCACCCACAGCTCGGAACGCTGGCCGACTTCGAGCGATTCGTCTCGCGGGCGAACGAGCTCGGCCTCGAGGTCGCGCTCGACTACGCGCTTCAGACGTCGCCCGACCACCCGTGGGTCCGCGAGCATCCCGAGTGGTTCAAGATGCGTCCCGACGGGACCATCCAGTACGCGGAGAATCCGCCGAAGAAGTACCAGGACATCTATCCGCTGAATTTCTGGAGCGATGACCGGGAAGGGTTGTGGAACGCGTGCCGGGACATCTTTCGCTTCTGGATGGCGCGTGGCGTTCGCACGTTCCGCGTCGACAACCCGCACACGAAGCCGTTCGCGTTCTGGGAATGGGTGATCGCGGACATCAAGAAGACGGATCCCGACGTGGTGTTCCTCTCCGAGGCGTTCACGCGGCCGAAGAAGCTGCTCTATCTCGCGAAGCTGGGCTTCACGCAGTCGTACACCTACTTCACGTGGAAGAACACGACGTACGACATCCGCGACTGGCTTCGCGAGTTCAGCGATCCCGACGTGCTCGAGTACTATCGCGGGAACCTGTTCGCGAATACGCCGGACATCCTGCACGAGTACCTCCAGCACGGTGGGCGCCCCGCCTTTCGCATCCGCTTGATCCTCGCCGCGACGCTGTCGCCGCTGTACGGCATCTACAGCGGGTACGAGCTGTACGAGAACGTCGCCGTGCGCACCGGCAGCGAGGAATACCTCAACTCGGAGAAGTACGAGCTGCGCCCGCGCGACTTCACCACACCGGGAAACCTCGATGCCGAGATCCGGCGCATCAACCGAATTCGCCGCGAGAATCCCGCGCTCCAGCGCGCGGACAACCTGACGTTCCTCCACAGCGAGAACGACCAGATCCTGTTCTATCGCAAGGCGATGCCCGACCAGTCCAACGATCTCCTGATCGTGGTGAATCTCGATCCCCTGCGGGCGCACGAGGGCATGGTCCACGTGCCCATCGACGCCCTCGGCCTGACGGCCAACGCCGTATATCCGGTGACCGATCTGCTGACGGGCGCGCGCTTCAACTGGCGTGGCGCGCGAAATTACGTGCGCCTCGATCCAGCACAGGAGCCCGCGCACGTGTTGCGTCTCGAGCGTGGAGGAGCGGCATGAAGCGGGAGAAGATGCCGGCCGAGCCGCTCTCCGACGACCCGTACTGGTACAAGGACGCGATCATCTACCAGGTGCACGTGAAGGCGTTCTTCGACAGCAATGCGGATGGCTACGGGGATTTCGCCGGTCTCACGTCCCAGCTCGACTACGTACAGACGCTCGGCGTCAACACGATCTGGGTCCTGCCGTTCTATCCGTCGCCGCTCAAGGACGACGGCTACGACATCGCGTCGTACGAGGAGATTCACGAGACGTACGGGCTGGTGGAGCATTTCAAGGTCTTTCTGAGAGAGGCGCACGAGCGGGGGATCCGCGTCATCACCGAGCTCGTCATCAACCACACCTCCGACCAGCACCCCTGGTTCCAGCGCGCGCGCTCGGCGCCGAAGGGATCGCCGGAGCGCGAGTGGTACGTGTGGAGCGATGACCCCAACAAATACAAGGACGCGCGCATCATCTTCACCGATACCGAGAAGTCGAACTGGGCGTGGGACGGTGTGGCGCAGCAGTTCTACTGGCACCGCTTCTTCAACCACCAGCCCGATCTCAACTTCGACAACCCGCAGGTGGTTGAAGCGGTGATCAACGTCATGCGCTTCTGGCTGCGCATGGGAGTCGATGGGCTGCGGCTCGACGCCATCCCATACCTCGTGGAGCGCGAGGGCACCTCGTGCGAGAACCTGCCCGAAACGCATCGCACGCTCAAGCAGCTGCGCGCCGCGCTCGACGCCGAGTTCCCCAACCGGATCTTCCTCGCCGAAGCGAACCAGTGGCCCGCCGATGTCCGCCCCTACTTCGGCGACGGCGACGAGTGTCACATGGCGTTTCACTTCCCGCTCATGCCGCGGATGTTCATGGCGGTGCGGCGGGAAGACCGCACGCCGATCGTCGAGATCATGGCGCGAACGCCGAAGATCCCCGACAACTGTCAGTGGGCGGTCTTCCTCCGCAACCACGATGAGCTGACGCTCGAGATGGTGACGGACGAGGAGCGCGACTACATGTATCGCGAGTATGCGCGCGACAAGCGCATGCGGATCAACCTCGGCATCCGGCGTCGTCTCGCGCCGCTGATGGAGAACGGGCGGCGCCAGATGGAGCTCATGAACGCGCTGCTGATGTCGATGCCGGGGACGCCCGTCGTGTACTACGGGGACGAGATCGGGATGGGCGACAACATCTACCTCGGCGACCGCAACGGGGTGCGCACCCCAATGCAGTGGAACGATGACAAGAACGCGGGCTTCTCGCAGGGGGACAGCGCGGCGTTGTACTCCCCGGTCATCGTCGACCCGCCGTACGGGTATCACACGATCAATGTCGAGACCCAGGAGCGCACGCCCACGTCGCTGCTCCGGTGGATGCGCCGGCTCATTGGGGTGCGAAAGGCACAGAAGGCATTCGGGCGCGGGACGCAGGAGTTTCTGCACCCGGCGAACAAGCGGGTGCTCGTGTTCCTGCGCCGGTACGAGAGCGAGGTGGTCCTGTGCGTGAATAACCTGTCGCGGTATGCGCAGCCGGTGGAGCTCGACCTGCGAGAGTTCGCGGGACTCATCCCCGTCGAGCTCTGGAGCTGTGAGCCGTTTCCGGCGATCGGCGACCTGCCGTACTTCTTCACGTTGGCGCCGCACGGTTTTCTCTGGTTTCGACTCGTGCCTCCCGCGGACGTGGCGCTGTTCAAGAGACCGAAATGACGCGCGGGGATTTCGAGGCACGGGCCCGCTCCGATGGCGAACCGGCCCCCGACCGCACTCGCACGCCGCTCGGCGATTTGTCATCCGAGGCGCTGCTGACGTTCCTCACCACTCGGCGCTGGTTCGGCGCGAAGGGGCGCGAGCCGCAGGGAGCGCGCGTGGTCGACGCCGTCCCGGTCGGGAACGCTGGCTGGATCGCGCGCGTCGACGTGGCGCTCAAGGACGGCGTCGAGCGCTATCAGGTGACGCTGTCGGCGGGCAAGAACGGGGTGCACGAAGGACTGGATGACGAGCCGTTCCGTCGCGCACTGGGCGAGGCGGTCACCCGCGGCACGGGCCTCGAGGGCAGCGGCGTGCGTTGGAGCGTCCAGCGCGCTCAAGGCGCGCCTCACGAGCTGCCGTCGCCCACGCTCGCCGGCGCCGAGCAGAGCAATACGTCGCTGATCTTCGGCGATCGCGCGATCATGAAGCTGTACCGCCGTCTCGAGGTGGGCGAGCACCCCGATGCCGAGGTCGCCCGTTTCCTCACGACGCGCGCCAGCTTCCCCAACGTTCCCGAGCTGTTTGCCACCGCGCAATTCGAGTCGCCGAGCGGCGTCGAGGTGGCGGCGATGCTCCAGCGATTCCTTCCGGGATCTCGCGATGCGTGGACCCTGGCGCTCGACCGCGGGCGCGATGCGTTCAGCACCGACCCGTCAACCGGAATCCCATTCGTGGTCGAGGCGGAGACGCTCGGCAGCGTGACCCGCGCGCTCCATCTCGCCCTGGCCTCCGACGATCGCGATCCGGCGTTTGCGCCTGAGCCGGCGACGGCGCAGGACGTGGCGGCGTGGGGGAACGCGGCGCGGGAGGCCAGCGATCGAGCCCTCGATCTGCTCGAGCGCGCGCGGGCCGGCGGCGTGCTCCCGGCCGAGATCACGCGTGACGTCGGCGCCGTGCTTCAGCGCCGCGAGGTCATCCGTGGGCTGGTGGACGGCTGGCTCACCGAGATCGGCGACGATGCAGGAAGCCGCATCCGCCACCATGGCGATTACCACCTTGGCCAGGTGCTTCAGACGGCCGATGGCGAATTCATGCTGATCGACTTCGAAGGAGAGCCCGCTCGGCCACTCCCGGAGCGTCGCGGAAAGCAGTCGGCGCTTCGCGACGTCGCCGGGATGATGCGGTCGTTCGCGTACGCGGCGGCGACCTGCGCGGAGACGTCGCGCGCGACACTGGGCGATCGAAACGGGAAGACGCGTGCACAGCGATGGGAGCGAGAGCTGCGCGAGGCATTCCTCCGGGGATACCTGCCGGAAGGGCGCGAGCATCCGTCCTTCCTTCCGCAGGCACGAGCCCGGCTCGATGTGCTGCTCATGATGCTCGAGGCGGAAAAGCTGCTGTACGAGCTCGCGTACGAGCTGAACAATCGGCCGACCTGGGTGTGGATCCCGCTGCGTGGCCTGGTCGCCTTGACGCGTCCCCCACGCTCCACGTCGGCGCGAAAGCGCTCATGACGGCGCGTCCCTGGTCGCTGTCGCGTGGGGCAAGCATTGTCGATGGCGGGGTGCGCTTCTCGGCGTGGGCACCGAATGCGACACGCATGGCCGTGCAGATCGAGGGGGGAGATCGCCACGCACTCGAGGCGCGTGGTGCCGGCGTCTTCGAAGGAACGGTGCGCGGGGCCCGCGCCGGGACCGACTATCGTTATGTGCTCGATGACCAGGTCGTCCCCGATGCCGTGAGTCGGTTCCAGCCGCGCGGCGTGCATGGGCCGTCGCGCGTGGTCGATCCGTCCGAACACCGGTGGCGGGATGCCCGGTGGCGCGGCCTGACGATGGCCGAGGCCGTGCTCTACGAGCTTCACGTCGGCGCGTTCTCCGACGAGGGGACTTTCCGCGGTGTCATCCCGCACCTGCGCGGGTTGCGCGAGCTCGGGATCACCGCGATCGAGATCATGCCGGTGGCCGAGTTCCCGGGCTCACGGAACTGGGGGTATGACGGGGTGCACCTCTATGCGCCGCAGTCCACGTACGGCGGACCGGAAGGGCTGCGCGAGCTCGTCGACGCCGCCCATGCGGCAGGTCTCGGCGTCGTGCTCGACGTGGTCTACAACCATCTCGGACCGGAAGGGAATTACCTGGGTGCGTATGGCCCGTACTTCACCGATCGCTACAAGACGCCGTGGGGACCGGCGCTCAACTACGATGACGCGCTGTGTGATGAGGTGCGCCGCTTCATCGTCGACAACGCGCTGTACTGGGTGACGGAGTTTCACGTCGATGGACTGCGCCTCGACGCAATCCATGGGATCTTCGATTTCTCCCCGCGGCACATCCTGCGCGACGTCGCGGAGTCGGTGCACCGCCAGGCATCGCTGCTCGGTCGTCAGGCGCTCGTGATCGGCGAGAGCGATCTCAACGACCCGCGGATCGTCCGCGCCACCGATGCCTGCGGATACGGGCTCGACGCCCAATGGGCCGACGATCTGCACCACGCGATTCACGCGGGGCTCACGGGCGAGCGGAACGGCTACTACGCCGATTTCGGCGGTATCGCTCCGATCGCGTCGGCGTTGCGGACGCCGTTCGTCTTCGACGGCCGCTACTCGCAGCATCGAAAACGCAGGCACGGTGCGCCGGCCGAGGGTGTCCCCGCGGATCGGTTCGTGGTGTGCATCCAGAATCACGATCAAGTGGGAAACCGTGCGCTCGGCGATCGGCTCATCGCGCTCGTGGGGCTCGCGAAGGCTCGACTGGCAGCCGCCCTCTTGCTGCTCTCGCCCTATGTGCCGCTGCTGTTTATGGGTGAGGAGTACGGTGAAACGAATCCCTTTCAGTACTTCGTGAGCCACGGCGACGCGGAGCTCGTCGAGGCCGTTCGACAGGGACGACGGAAGGAGTTCGAGCAGTTCGGGTGGGGTGATGACGTCCCCGATCCCCAGGCCTCGGAGACCTTCGAGCGATCCCGACTCGATCGACGTCGGCTCTCGAGCCGGGAGCATGTGGGGGTGTACGCCTTGTACCGTGACCTGCTGCGCATCCGACGCGACGAGACTGCGCTGCGCCCGGGAGACGCCGAGGCGCGCGTCGCACGCGACGAAGCGGATGGGTGGATCACGCTCGAGCTGGTGAGCGAGAAGGGAAGGCCGCTGATGGCGCTCTTCAACCTGAGCGATGTCGAGCGCTGTGTTCCCGCGGCGACCAGCGCACCGGGGACGTGGACGCTGCTGTTATCGACGGCGGCCACGGCGTACGGCGGACCCGGCGGTGCGACGGCACGCCTGCCGGATGACGGCGGGGCCACGGCAAGAGTGCCGGTGCCCGCGACGAGCGCGAGTCTCTACGCGAGGGAGAACGATCGATGAGGGTGTGGCCGGGACAGCCGTATCCCCTGGGTGCGACGTGGGACGGCATTGGGGTGAACTTCGCGATCTTCTCCGAGAATGCGACGGGGATCGAGTTGTGTCTGTTCGACAAACCGGACGACGGAATCGAGTCGCACACGATCCCGCTACGAGAGCCCACGGATCACGTGTGGCACTGCTTCCTGCCCGACGTGCGGCCGGGGCAGCTCTACGGGTATCGCGTGCACGGGCCGTACGATCCGGAGAGAGGTCTCCGCTTCAATCCCGCCCAACTGCTCATCGACCCGTACGCGAAGGCGATCAGCGGCCGGATCACCTGGAGCGACGCCCTGTTCGCGTACAAGATCGGCAGCCCGCGCGCGGACCTCGAGATCGATCCGAACAACTCCGCCGGCGGCGTGCCGAAGAGCGTCGTCATCAACTCCGCCTTCGAGTGGGGGAACGACCGGCCACTGCGCATTCCCTGGAACCGGACGCTCATCTACGAGTGTCACGTGAAGGGGATGACCATCCAGCATCCGAAGGTGCCGGAGCGGCTGCGCGGCACCTACCTCGGACTCGTGTACGACGACGTGCTGGACTATCTGCTCTCGCTCGGCGTCACCGCGGTGGAGCTGCTGCCGGTGCACCAGTTCGTGGTCGACCGGCATCTGCACGAGCGCGGGCTCACCAACTACTGGGGCTACAACTCCATCGGCTTCTTCGCTCCCGACGTGCGCTACGCGAGCGGCGGCCGCGGCATTCAGGTGCACGAGTTCAAGTCGATGGTGAAGACGTTTCACTCCGCCGGCATCGAGGTCATCCTCGACGTCGTGTACAACCACACCGGCGAAGGCAACCATCTCGGTCCGACGCTCTCCTTGCGCGGGATAGACAATCAGGCGTATTACCGCCTCGATCCCAAGAACCCACGGCAGTACATCGACTTCACCGGAACGGGGAACAGCCTCAACATGCAGCATCCGCGGACCATCCAGCTGATCATGGACAGTCTGCGCTACTGGGTCTCCGAGATGCACGTCGATGGCTTCCGGTTCGATCTCGCTCCCGTGTTGGCGCGCGAGCTGTGGGAGGTGAACAAGCTCAGCGCGTTCTTCGACACCATCCAGCAGGACCCCATCCTGTCCACCGCGAAGCTCATCGCCGAGCCGTGGGACGTTGGCCCCGGGGGATATCAGGTGGGCAACTTTCCCGTTCGCTGGGCGGAGTGGAACGGGCAGTATCGTGATGCGATCCGGAAATACTGGCGTGGCGAGGAGGGCACCACCGGCGAGCTCGCGTCCCGTCTCGCCGGGTCGGCCGACATCTATCAGGGAACGGGCCGCGCGGTGTACGCGAGCGTGAACTTCATCACCGCGCACGATGGCTATACGCTCTACGACCTCGTGAGCTACGAGCAGAAGCACAACGAGGCGAACGGCGAGAACAATCAGGATGGACATAACGACAACCTGAGCCGGAACTGGGGGGCGGAAGGGGACACGGACGACGAGCGCATCATCGACCTCCGCTTTCGCCTCATGCGCGACTTCCTGGCGACCCTCGCCTTCTCGCAAGGCGTGCCGATGCTCTCGCACGGCGATGAGATCGCGCGCACCCAACGGGGCAACAACAATGCATACGCGCAGGACAACGAGATCTCCTGGGTGGATTGGAGGCTCGACGCTCGGCGGGCGGCGCTGCTCGAGTTCACGAAGACGGTGTTCGCGATCCGCCAGGCGCACCCGATCTTCCGCCGCCGGCACTTCTTTCGCGGGGCTCCGGTGCGGGAGGGCGCTCCCAAGGACCTGATGTGGATTCGTTCCGACGGCCAGGAGCTGACGGAACAAGACTGGCAGAACGGGGGGAATAAGGCCCTTGGCGCGCTGGTCAATGGCGACGCGACCGACGATACCGACGAGCGGGGCCGTCCCATCACCGATGACACGATGCTGCTGCTCACCAACGCGGGTCACGAGGAAGTCCGCTTTACCCTTCCGCGCATCGCGCACGAGGGCGTTTGGGCGGAGCTCGTCGAGACGGCAGCGGAGCAGCTGCGGATGATCGAAGGAGGCTGCGTGAAGCTTGCCCCGCACTCGCTGGTGCTGTTGCGGTTCGGCCCGGATCGTCGACTCGTGGTCGACGCGCCATCGCGGGAGGAGATCGTCTCCCGGGCGACTGCCGGTCCCAACCAATGAGCGCTGACCGACGCAAAGGCGCGGAGCGCCGCGGCATGGAGGCGGCCCCGCCCGCCACCGCCGAGGCGCCCGCCCGGACGAGCTCGCGGCGACTGTCGCCCCCCGCGGCCGACCAGGAGGCGGTGCGGCATCTCCTGTCCGGACGTCACACCAGCCCGCATTCGATTCTCGGAGCGCACCCAGCGACCGTGCAGGGCGTGAGTGGGGTGGTCGTGCGAGCGATGCATCCCGATGCGAGCGCGATCGAGGTGCTGCCCCAAGGACGCGAGGCCATCCCCATGGAGCGGGAGACCGGCTCGCTCTTTTCGGCGTTCCTCCCCACCGCGACTCTCCCCATGCGGTATCGCCTCCGATTCCACTTCACCGGCGACACGGTGTGGGAGCGGGATGATCCGTATCGCTTCCTTCCCACCATCGGCGAGGTGGACTCGCATCTCTTCGCGGAGGGCACGCATCGCCGCCTGTGGGAGAAGCTCGGCGCGCACGTGCGGACGATCGATGGCACGAGCGGCGTCGCGTTCGCCGTGTGGGCGCCTAACGCGCGCCGGGTGAGCGTGGTGGGGGAGTTCTGCGGGTGGGATGGCCGCGTCTACCCCATGCGCACGATGGGATCGTCCGGGGTCTGGGAGCTGTTCGTTCCGGAGATCGGCCCTGGCGCACTGTACAAGTACGAGATCATCACGCAGGCGGGCGTTCCGCGTGTGAAGACGGATCCGTTCGCGTTCAAGATGGAGCAGATGCCCGGCACGTCCTCCATCGTGGTGGACGAGCACGCCTACGCATGGGAGGACAGCGAGTGGATGGAGCGTCGCCCGCACCGGGACCCGCCGCGCGAGCCGATGCTGATCTACGAGGTGCATTTGGGCTCGTGGGCGCGCGTGCCCGAGGACGACAACCGACCTCTCAGCTATCGCGAGATCGCGCCGAGACTGGTCGAGCACGTGCGACGGCTGGGGTTCACGCACATCGAGCTGCTTCCGGTGTCGGAGCACCCCTTCACCGGCTCGTGGGGATATCAGGTGTCCGGGTACTACGCTCCGACGTCGCGCTACGGCTCGCCTGACGATTTTCGCTTCCTGGTCGACACCTGCCACCGCGCCGGCATCGGCGTGCTGCTCGACTGGGTGCCCGCGCACTTTCCAAAGGATGACTTTGCGCTCCGCCGGTTCGACGGCACCGCGCTATACGAGCACGAGGATCCTCGCCTCGGCGAGCACCCCGACTGGGGGACGCTCATCTTCAACTACGGCCGGCCGGAGGTGCGCAACTTCCTGATCGCGAACGCGCTCTTCTGGCTCGAGGAGTTCCACATCGATGGACTGCGCGTGGATGCGGTCGCCTCGATGCTGTACCTCGACTACTCCCGCCAGCCGGGGGAGTGGCTTCGCAATCGGTATGGCGGGCGTGAGAACCTCGAGGCGATCGATTTCCTCCGCCAACTGAACGAGACCGTCCGCACCGAGGAGCCCGGCTGCATGACGGTGGCCGAGGAATCGACGGCGTGGCCCGGCGTCACAAAGCCGGTCGCCGAAGGAGGTCTCGGGTTCACCTTCAAGTGGAACATGGGGTGGATGCACGACACGCTGCGCTACTTCGCGCGCGACACCCTGTACCGCCGCTACCACCAGGGGGAGCTGACGTTCGCGATGGTCTACGAGTACAACGAGCGATTCATCATGCCGTTGTCGCACGACGAGGTGGTGCACCTCAAGCGCTCGTTGCTCGAGAAGATGCCCGGCGACCTGTGGCAGAAGCTGGCCAACCTCCGCCTCCTGCTCGCGTACCTCTACACGCGCCCGGGGAAGAAGCTGCTGTTCATGGGCACCGAGTTCGCGCCGTGGGCGGAGTGGAATCACGACACGAGCCTCGACTGGCACCTCGCGAGCGATCCTCAGCGCGCCGGGTTCGGTCGATTCGTCGAGGATCTCGGCCGGCTCTACCGCGAGCGGTCACCGCTGTGGCGGAACGACCACGTTCCGTCGGGCTTCGCGTGGATCGACCTGGCGGACGAGGACAACTCCGTCATCTCGTATGCGCGCCACGATGGCCATGAGCACGTGATCGTCGCGCTCAACTTCACGCCGATTCCGCGTGAGCACTACCGCATCGGTGTGCCGAGCGCCGGGCGGTACACCGTGCTCATGTCGACCGACGACAGTCGCTACGGCGGCAGCGGACTGGGGATGCGTCCGATGATCGACGCGGAGGATACGCCCTTCCACGGGTACCCACAGTCCGTCGCCCTGCAGCTCCCGCCACTCGGCGCGCTCGTCCTCGCGCTCGAGGACGACGCGGTCGTGCGTGCCGGCGACGGTGGGAATGGCGCCTCCTAGGCGTACCCCAGGCGGCAGACACACTGCGCTGCGGGCGCTCGCGGACCGGCTGGGCATCACCGAGGAGTACGTCGATCAGACGGGCAAGGAGCGGCGCGTCACGAGCGATCGAACGCGCGCGGCGCTGCTGACGGCAATGGGGTACCACGTGTCCGATGAGGCTGCCGCGACGCAAGCCCTTGCCGAGCTGCGCGCGAATGAGCGCGAGCAGCTGCTCCCGCCGGTGCGCGTGACCACCGACCCCGAGACGCCCGTCACGGCCACGCTGCGCGATGGATGGCCCTCGCGTATCTCGTGGGAGCTGGAGCTCGAAGACGAGCAGGGGCAAACGACGACCCGCGACGGGCGAGCGACCCGAGGGCGAGCCGGGAGGGTGGACATCTCCCCTGGCACGCTCGGCCTCGGGTACTACACCGCCCGCCTAACGGTGCGATCGCACGGCCGCACGGCGCAAGGGACCCAGCGGCTCATCACCGTTCCGACGAAATGCGCTGCGCCCGAAACGGTCCTCGCGGGTCGACGCGTGGTTGGGCTCATCGCCAACCTCTACACGCTGCGAAGCCGTCGCAACTGGGGCATCGGCGACACCGGTGACCTCGGTGCCCTGGTGGAGTGGGCGGCCCAGATCGGCGCGGCGTTCATCGGGGTGAATCCGCTGCACGCGCTCCGGAATCGCAGCCCCCACGTGTCGCCATACGGGCCGGTGAGCCGGTTGTTCCACAACACACTCTATCTCGACCTCGACGCGATACCGGAAGCGAGGGAGAGCGGCGAGGCGCGCACAGTGGTCGCGCGCGCGGGGCCGCGCCTCGCCGAGCTCCGCGCGGCGTCGCACGTCGACTACGAAGCGGTGATGGCCGCGAAGCGCCCCGTGCTCGAAGCGCTTCACCGCGCGTTCGTCGAGCACCACGGCGGGCGTGACACCGCGCGGGGCCGTGCGTTTTCGCAGTACGTCGCGTCACAGGGGCAGGCGCTGGAAGACTTCGCGACGTGGTGCGCGCTGGACGAGCGCCACGAGGGCAGGGCGTGGCAAACGTGGCCGCATGATCTCCGCGGTCCGCGACGCCCCGCCGTCCAGGCGTTCCGCGAGAAAGAGCGCGATCGCGTTCGCTTTCACCAGTGGATGCAGTTCGAGCTCGATCGGCAGCTCGAGGACGTCCAGGCCCGCGCGCGGGACCAGGGGCTTCCGATCGGCCTCTACCAGGATCTCGCGATCGGGACGGCGAGTGACGGCAGCGATAGCTGGATGCACCCCGGTCTCTTTCTCGACGGCGCCGCGATCGGCGCGCCGCCCGACCCGTACGCGGCCGCGGGGCAGAACTGGGGTCTTCCCGCGATCAACCCGCACCAGCTCGCCGCCGACGGTTACGCGTACTGGATTCGCCTCGTGCGTGCCGCGCTCCGGCACGGCGGGGCGCTTCGCATCGATCACGTGCTCGGCCTCTTCCGGCAGTTCTGGATTCCCGCCGGCATGCGCGGGGCCGACGGGGCGTACGTCCGCTTTCCGGGAGATGACCTGTTAGGCATTGCCGCGCTCGAGAGCGTGCGCGCCAACGCGCTGATCGTGGGCGAGGACCTTGGCACGGTGCCGCCCGAGGTGCCCCCGGCGCTCGAGCGATGGGGAGTGCTCTCGTCGAAGGTGATGTACTTCGAGACGGAGGTCAGGCACGGCCGGTTCAAGTCGCCGCGCGCGTATCCCGCGCTCGCCCTGACGACCGCCAACACGCACGACATGCCGACGATCGCCGCCTTCTGGCGTGAGACCGACATCGACCTGCGCGCGAAGGTCGGTGCCATCCCCACGCGGCGCGCCGTGAGTGCGGCGCGGCGGGAACGAGCGGCGGCCCGTGAAGCACTGGCGACGACTTTGATCGATGAAGGCCTGTGGCCCACCGCGGAGGCGCCGGTGACAGACCTCGCGCTGCGCGAGGCGGTTCACGCGTTCCTGCGACGCACGCCGTCGTGGCTGGTGGGTCTCTCCGTCGACGACCTCGCGGGCGAAGTCGAGCCGGTAAATCTGCCGGGAGTGGCGCCCGACCGGTGGGCGAGCTGGACACGTCGGATGACGATGAGCCTGGAGGACATGCGTGTGAGCGCCGACGTCCAGCGGGCGCTCGGGGTGGAGCGGCAGTGGATTCCATCTCCCTGACGGCGACCTACCGCGTTCAGCTCAACGCGGAGTTCCGGCTGAAGCACGCCCGCGCGCTCGTGCCGTACCTCGAGCGACTCGGGGTGTCGCATCTGTATGCGTCGCCCCTGCTCGCCGCGCGGCCCGGCAGCCTTCACGGCTACGATGTCGTCGATCCGACGCGACTCAATCCCGAGCTCGGATCCGAGGACGATCTGCGGGCGCTCGCGCGCGATCTCCACGATCGTGGCATGGGCATTCTCCTCGACATCGTGCCGAACCACATGGGCACGGGGCCCGACAATCCGTTCTGGGAAGACCTGCTGGCCAACGGGCGGGAATCCCGATGGGCGCATTGGTTCGACGTCGACTGGGAATCGGAGCGGTCCTCGCTTCATGGTCGCATTCTCGTCCCCGTGCTCGGCGACACGCTCGAAGCCGTGCTGGACCGCGGGGAGCTCTCGCTCGTGCGGCAGGGCGACCACCTTCGCCTGAAGTACTTCGACCGGACCTTTCCCGTGGCGCCGGAGACGGAGCACGAGCTGGAGGGCGTCGACGTCGACCGATGGCACGACGGCAAACCCGGGCGTGCGAGGATGCGCCGTCTCGTGGACGCGCAACGCTATCGGCTCGCGTTCTGGAAGCGGGCTTCGGTCGCGATCAACTATCGCCGCTTCTTCGACGTCAACGACCTCATCGCGCTTCGCATGCAGGATCCGGCGGTCTTTCACGAGACGCACGCGCTGGTGCTGCGGTGGATCGAGGACGGGCTCATCGACGGACTGCGCATCGACCATGTCGACGGACTGCTCGATCCGCAGGGCTATCTGGATGCGCTGCGCGTCGAAGTGGCCGCACGCCGGGGAAGGTCGAAGGGCGAATTGCCGATCCTCGTCGAGAAGATCCTTTCTCCGGGCGAACGGTTGCGCGAGGGATGGCCGGTGCAAGGGACGACGGGCTACGAGTTCCTCAATGATCTCGAAGCGGCATTCATCGATGCCGAGGGAGCGGCACAGCTGGAGAAGGACTATCGCCGGCTGGTTGGCGCCCACGCGCGGGGTGGGATCGAAGAAGCCGCTCTGCGCGGGAAGGAGCTGGTGCTGCGCGCCGCGCTGGCGGCCGACGTCTCTCGCCTAACCAGGCTGTTTCAGCGAGCGCTGCCCAGCCGCCGGCCGGCCGACGGGCGCGGACCGGCGGCCGCGATTCGCCACTTCATCGCCGCGCTGCCGGTGTACCGTACGTACATCGACGGCCGTGGTCCGGTGCACCCGGACGACCGCGCCTTCATGGACCGCGCATTCGCTCGCGCGCGCGAGCGGTGGGGCGACCGCACCGATCTCGACCGTCTGGCCGACATGCTGGAGTCGCCGGGCACCGAGCCCGCGGCGACCTTCATCGGCAGGCTCCAGCAGACGAGCGGGCCGGCGACGGCAAAGGGTGTCGAGGACACCGCGCTCTATCGTTATGTGCCGCTGGCGTCGCTCAACGAGGTTGGCGGCGACCCCGCGCGCGACCTCGGCCGGGCGGTCGAGGATCTGCACCGCGCGAATCGCGAGCGGCGCGATCGGTGGCCGCATTCGCTCCTCTGCACGTCGACGCACGACACCAAGCGCAGCGCGGACGTCCGATCACGCATCGATGTCTTGAGCGAGATGCCCGACGAGTGGGCGCAGTCGGTTCGCCGGTGGCGGCGATTGCTGGCGCACAACCGGCCGCAGGTGCGCCGCGGCGCGGCGCCCGACGCGGCCACCGAATGGCTCATCTACCAGACGCTCCTTGGCGTGTGGCCCGCGGAGGCGCCCGCCCACGACGCGGCCGCGGCCGTGAAGGATCGCGTCGTGGAATACATGGTGAAGGCCAATCGCGAGGCGAAAGTCCGAACGAGCTGGACCTCGCCGGATGATGCCTATGAGCGCGCGGTGGACTCGTACATCACGGCTGCGCTCGAGCACGAGACGTTCGTGACCGAGATGGCGGCGTTCGCCGGCCGCGTCGCCGCCGCGGGCCATTGCAACGCTCTCTCGCGCCTGCTGGTGCACCTCACCGCGCCCGGCACGCCCGACATCTATCAAGGCGACGAGATGTGGAATGTCGCCCTCGTGGATCCGGACAATCGGCGGCCGGTGGACTTCGCGAGTCGCCGCGACACGCTCGACCGCTTCCACAACGCGGCGGAGTCCGGGGACCCCGCGGCCCTCTGCGCCGACATGTTGCGCACCGTCGCCGACGGCCGCCTCAAGATGCACGTGACACGCACCGCGTTGACGTTGCGACGGGAGCGGCCGCCCCTCTTCACGCGCGGCAGATACACGCCGCTCGACGGTCGCGGTGAGGCGCAGCGGCACGCGTTCGCGTTCGGTCGATCGGCGAACGGAGCGACCGTCGTCACCGCTGTGACGCGACTCCCGGGTGGACTGTCTGGTACCGTAGGCATTCCGACGGGGTTGGCGTGGGGAGCCGGGGAGGTCATTTTTCCCGGGAGCGATGTTCCCCGTCGCTGGCGGTGCGCACTGACCGGACTCACTGTGGAAGCACGAGAAGCGGACGGTGGCGCCGCGCTCCTGGCGCGTGAGGTTTTTCTCACGATGCCGATTGCCCTGCTCATCGCCGAATAACACTCGGAGACTTCATGTCCGCTGGTTCACCTCGTGTCGCGTACTTCTCGATGGAAATCGCCCTCGAGCAGGCGCTACCCACCTATAGTGGCGGCCTCGGCGTGCTTGCCGGCGACACGCTCCGCTCGGCTGCCGACCTCGCGCTGCCAGTCGTCGGCGTCACGCTCGCCCATCGTCGCGGGTACTTCCGTCAGCATCTCGATTCACACGGGAATCAGTCGGAGAGTCCCGCCGAGTGGTTTCCGGAGCATTCCCTTCCGGAGGTTCCCGCCCGGGTGACGGTCGAGGTCGAGGGTCGCCCGGTCCACGTGCGCGCCTGGCAGTATACAGTGCGGGGCGTCTCGCACCACGAGGTGCCGGTCTACCTGCTCGACACCGACCTCCCCGAGAATGCCGAGGCCGATCGGAGCCTCACCGACACGCTGTACGGCGGTGACCATCGCTACCGGCTGTGTCAGGAGGTCGTGTTGGGCATGGGCGGCGCGGCCCTCCTCGCGCAGCTGCACGCCGGCGTCTCCCTTCAGCATCACATCAACGAGGGACACGCGTCGCTGCTCATCCTCAGCCTGTTGGAGCGGCGGCTCGGCGGCGAGCAGCGCGCGCCGACCGTCGCCGACATCGAGGCGGTCGCGCGTCAGTGCATGTTCACGACGCACACGCCGGTGCCGGCCGGGCACGATGCCTTTCCCGCCGAGCTGGCTCGCGCCGTGCTCGGCGCCCGCATCGCGGGGCTGCTCGACAGCGCCGAGCTGTGGTCCGACGGCAAGCTCAACATGACGTACCTGGCGCTGCGATGCTCGCGGTTCATCAACGCCGTCGCACACCGGCACAAGGAAGTGTCGCAGGAGATGTTTCCGGGATTCCCGATGTCCGCGGTGACGAACGGGGTGCACGCCGTCACGTGGGCGTCGAACGCGATGCGGGAGCTGTTCGACCGGTACCTCCCGGAGTGGCGGCGCGACAACTTCTTTCTGCGGCACGCATGCACGATTCCGCTCGACGAGATTCGTGAGGCGCATGCGCGCAGCAAGCGCGAGCTCATCGACGAGGTGGTTCAGCGGAGCGGCGTGCAGCTCGATCCGAAGGCGTTCACGATCGGGTTCGCGCGCCGTGCCACGCCGTACAAGCGCGCGGATCTCCTGTTCACCGATCTGGACCGACTGCGCGCGATCGCGAAGCACGTGGGCCCAATCCAGGTGGTGTACGGGGGCAAGGCGCACCCGCGCGACGGCAACGGCCGCGAGATCATCAAGCGCATCTTCGGAGCGTCGCACGATCTCGGCGCAGCCGTGCGCGTCGTGTACCTCGAGAACTACGACATGAATCTCGGCCGCGTTCTGACGTCGGGATGCGACGTGTGGCTCAACAACCCGATTCCGCCCCTCGAGGCATCGGGCACGAGCGGGATGAAGGCGGCCCTCAATGGCGTTCCGAGCTTCTCCGTTCTCGATGGCTGGTGGATCGAGGGGTGTCACGAGGGCACCACGGGGTGGGGGATTGGCGGCGACCGGGAACGGCCGCGCGATCCGTCCGGGGACGCGACCGACCTCTACGAGAAGCTGGAGCGCATCATCCTCCCGATGTTCTACGGTCTCCCGTATTCGTACGCCGAGGTGCGGCGCAACGCGATCGCGGTGAACGGATCGTACTTCAACACGCAGCGGATGGTGCTGCAGTACGCGCACAACGCGTACTTCGTCGACGGCCCGCGATCCCCCACGCCGGAAAGCGCCGAAGTCGCGTCGTAGTCAGGCAACGTCCGCAGACGTCAGGGGTCAGACGTCAGGTGTCAGTGGTCAGAAAGCGGCAGCGGCCTCGCGCGACCGAAGTTTCTGATCGCTGATATCTGACGTCTGACCCCTGACGTCTGCGAACGTTGCCCTAACGGCTCGTGTGTCCAGGCAAGGCCGCCTCCGTCCCGAACCCCGCCCGTTACTTCGGCTTTCCGTCGTGCGTCTCCATCACGCTCGCCCCTATCCGGAGCGCTGAATGGGCACCACGCGGGTCCACCAGAAGCTCGACATTGAAGCGGTGCTGCGGCCCAGTCGCTGGGCCAGTGGCATGCAGGTCATCGGCGCCATCCCCGCGCACGTGGCCGGGCAGCTCGGGCTGCCGCCCACGGCACGCAGCGTATGGCTGCACGAGCAGACGGTTGCCCACATCACGGACCAGCGGAACCTGACGATCGCGGACTCGGAATTCGTGTTCGAGTACATGCCGGCCGCGGTGCTGCACCCAATGTTCTGTGGGCGGGAGTACAAGGGTGACGCGCTACGAATCTCGCTCGCCGAGTACGTTCGCAGTGAGCGGCGGTACCTGTACCTGAGCGCGACGGTAGTCGGCGCGGGCGACCGCGACGAAGTCTGGGTGAGCTCGGGGTATCCGATGTGTGAAGAGACGCTGCGGCGGTATCTCCGCTGCGGCCGATTGCAGGGTGTGAATGCAGGGGGGCTCGAGGGCGGAAAGACGCGCACCGCCAGGCGGCTCCAGTTGGGAGCCGCGACACAGATGCCGTGAACGGCGCGCCCGGCCGACTTCCCTGACGTGATTCCCCCGGTTGCATTGCAACCGGGGGTTTTTCGTTCGAGGCAACGTCCGAAGACGTCAGGGATCAGACGTCAGGTGTCAGGAGTCAGAACGTCGGCTGCACCTGCAGTTGCAGTGTCCTGACAGCTGATCCCTGACGTCTGATCCCTGACGTCTGATCCCTGACGTCTTCGGGTACTACCTATGGGTTCGGCGTCGCCGGGGGCGGATTCCCGCCGCCAGCATCCCCGCCTCCCGCGGGCGTCTCGATCTCGATCCGCGTCTCGTCGGCACCGCCGCCGGGCCCGCCGGCGAAAACGAACCACGCGATGAGCGCAACCACTACCAGTACCACGATTGCCCAGATCCAACCGGAACTCCCAGTACCGCCTCCGGGGCTCTGGTTCACTTGTACGTCGGCCATGGCTTTCCTCCTCGAATGGGCCGATTCCCGCGCCGGCCTCGCCGCGGGTAGGCGTGAGCGCCCCCCTCATATGCAAGGGAAACGCCAGTGCGGGCTAGCGCCTGGCCCGCCGCGGCAGCCGGAGGAGGAGCAGGACGGCGAAAATAGCCGCGTAGATCAGCGGCTCGCGGATGTCCTTCTTCACCGCCCAGAGAAAGTGGATCGTCCCGAGCGCGGCGACCGCCCAAATCAGGCGGTGGAGGCGCTTCCAGCGCCGTCCCAGCCGCCGGATCGCGCCCTTCGTCGAGGTCACGGCGAGGGGGATCAACAATACGAACGCCGTCATCCCGACCGTGATGTACAAATGCTCCGCGACATCCTCGACGATGTCGCCGAGGTCGAAGAACATGTCGAGGCCGATGTACATCGACAGGTGCAGGCAGGCGTAGCCGAACGTCACCAGCCCGAGCGTGCGACGATGCCGGGCGAGCCAGTTCCATCCCGTGAGGCGGCGGAGCGGGGTGACGGTGAGGGTCAGGGCAAGAAACCGGAGCGTCCAGAGCCCGGTTTGGATCTCCAGCTCCTCGATGGGATTCGCGCCGAGGTCATCGGTCAGCGCGCGACGGGCGAGCCAGGCGACGGGGAGGAGGCAGACGAAGAGGAGCGAAACCGTCGCGAGGCGCCGGCCGTGCGACCGCTGCCCCTCGCGTGCGATCGCCGACGCCGTCAGAAGAACTTCCTCAGATCCATTCCGGCGTACAGGCGCGCGACCTGATCGCCGTAGCCGTTGAAGGGCAGTGTCGCGCGACGGCGGAACTCGCCGATGCGCCGCTCCTTGGCCTGACTCCAGCGGGGGTGGTCGACCTCGGGATTGACGTTGGCGTAGAACCCGTACTCGTCAGGCGCGGCGTCGTTCCAGGCGGTGCGCGGCTGCGTCTCCACGAAGCGCATCTTCACGATCGACTTGACGCCCTTGAATCCATACTTCCACGGCACGACCAGTCGCAGGGGTGCGCCGTTCTGATTGGGGAGCACCTTCCCGTACAGTCCGGCGACGAGGATGGTCAACGGGTGCATCGCCTCGTCGAGCCGTAGCCCTTCCGTGTACGGCCAATTCAGGACCTGGCGCCGCTGCCCGGGCATCTGCCGCGGGTCGTGCAGCGTGGTGAACTCGATGTATTTCGCGCTCGAGGTCGGCTCCACGCGCTTGATCAGGTCGGCGAGGGGGAAGCCCATCCATGGAATCACCATCGACCACGCCTCGACACACCGCATCCGGTAGACACGCTCCTCGAGCCTGTGCGGCTTGAGGAAGTCCTCGATCGCGTACACGGCCGGCTTCTTGACGTGACCTTCGATCGCGATCGACCAGGGGCGCGTGCGAAGCGTGTGTGCGTTCTTCGCCGGCTCGTCCTTGTCGGTGCCGAACTCGTAGAAGTTGTTGTAGGTCGTGACGTCTTCGTAGGGGGTGAGCTTGTCATCGCCTTGCGACGCGCCGCCACGGTCCCCGAGCGCCGTCAGAGGCGCCCCGGCGCCCAGCGCGGCGAGACCGATTCCCGCGCGCGTGATGAAACGCCGACGGTCGAGATACATCACCTCGTCGGTGATGTCGGAGGCGCGAACGTCGGGCGCGCGCTTGATCAGCATGGGGGCTCCGCGAAAGGGCTCTGGTACAATACATCTCGCGCCGTGCCAAGTTCCAGAGCGTGCCCTCGACAGCGCGCCTGCATGTGCCTATCCTCGCCACGTTCCCACTCGAGGTACGTCATGACACGATCCATGTACTCCGCGACCGCCCTGTGTATCGCGTCGCTCGCGTGCTCGGCCGCCACCGTGCCACCGTCGGGGCGACTTGCGTGCGACGGAGACAACGGGGGCATCACGCTGCCCAACGGCTTCTGCGCGATGGTGGTCGCGGACAGCCTTGGTCCGGCGCGCCACATTGCGGTGAGTCGCACCGGCGACCTGTTCGTCGCGCTTCGCAACGTGCGTGACACCCGGGGCGGCATCGTCGCGTTGCGCGACACGAATGGCGACGGTCGCATGGATGTGCGCGAGCGATTCGGCGACAATGGAGGGTCCGGGATCGCGCTTCGCGGTGCGGACCTGTTTTTCGGGACCGACGACGCCGTGCTCCGCTACGCCATTCCCCGCGACGGGCTCCGCCCCGCCGGCCCCGCCGACACCGTGGTCGGCCAGCTGCCGACGGGACGCAGCCATACGGCGAAGACCATCGCGCTCCGCGGCGCCGATCTGTTCGTCAACATCGGGTCTCCAACGAACGCCTGTCAGGTGCAGGACCGGCGGCTGGAGTCACCCGGCCAGGACCCGTGTCCCGATCTCGAGACCCGCGCCGGGATCTGGCGCTTCGACGCCGCCCGCACGCGCCAGACGCACGCCGACGGTGAGCGGTGGGCCACGGGCATTCGGAACGCGGTCGCGATCACCGTCGATCCTTCGACCAACACCCTCTGGGCGGCCCAACACGGGCGCGATCAACTGGTGCAGAATTGGCCGGCGCACTTCGACACGACCGAGAGCGCGGAGCTGCCTGCCGAGGAGCTCTTCCGGGTGGAGCGCGGCGATGATTTCGGATGGCCCTACTGCTTCTACGATGGGCTCGCGAGGCGGAAGGTGTTGGCGCCCGAGTACGGCGGCGATGGGCAGCGGGTGGGGCGGTGCGCGAGCGTGAAGGGTCCGGTCGCGGCGATGCCGGCGCACTGGGCGCCTAACGGCCTCCTGATCTACCGCGGCTCGCAGTTTCCGGCGCGCTTCTACGGAGGGGCGTTCATCGCGTTCCACGGATCATGGAATCGTGCGCCGCGTCCGCAGGGCGGGTACAACGTGGTGTTCGTCCCGCTGACGGGTGGCGCCGCGGAACCGTACGAGGTGTTCGCGACGGGGTTCGCGGGGGACTCGGTGCAGCCCAACGGCGCTCGACACCGGCCGGTCGGTCTCGCGATGGGCCCGGATGGGTCGCTCTACATCAGCGACGATCGCGGCGGGCGGATCTGGAGAGTGAGATGGACGGGAAGACAATGAGGAACGAGCAGAGCGGAGTGAGGAAATCGATCACTGGCGTCCCATCCAGTCGATTTCCTCACCGCTCACTCCTCATCCCTCATTGCTTGGGCTCTGAGATCGCGATCGAGCCCATGGCGGCGTCGCGCATGGCGCCGAGCAGTGTCGACACGTCGCTCCGGGTCATGATGATGTAGACGCGACGCTCGCGCGCGGCTTCGACGGCGTACAGCGCGAAGCGCGACGCGCCGTCGCGATCGACGCGGTCGATCATCATCGACATGCCAGGACCGAGCGAGAGGTACGGCGACTTGTACTCGATCTTCGTCGAGCCGTCGGGATACTCGTAGGTCACCGCGGCGAGGGCAACGCCCCGCTGTCCGTCGACGAGGGCCCAGGAGCTGTCGGTCCAGCGCGCCAGCACGCCGGCATCGACGGCGCCGGTGATGCGCGCCATCCCGCGCCACGCCTCCACCAGCACCTTCCCGTTCGTCACCGGCCCGATGGTGAGCATCGTCGTGCCGATGCGCATGCGCGTCTGCCCGGGCACGAGCGACTGCGCCGACGCGGATGCGCCGGCGAGCAGGGCGATGATGACGGCGGTTCGTGCAAGCATGTGCTGCATCTTCTCCTCCGAGGGCCGCACGGGCGGACAGGCGCCCGGTATCCTTTTAGAGGACGGCAGTCCGTCGCGAAAGGCAACACCAGCGAGTGCAGTGCGGATTGCGGATGGCGGATGGCATCCGCCATCCGCGCGCGGACCTCACCTCGCCCGTCTCGCCACGTGCGCCGCCTCGCGCAGCGCCGCCAGAAACCCGCGCGCCTGCGATGGACGCATCGGCACCATCGCGGCGCTGTGGTCGCCTACCCAGGCGGTGAGATAGAGTCGCGAGCCGCGGTCGGTGGCCCGCCGCGTGAACTCGAGGCCGCTGCGATACGAGGGGTCGGCGTGCCGGAGCACCGGCGTCGACTGCTCGGCCGAAGAGCCGTTAGGCGCATGCAGCGCGCCGGCCACGAACGCCGAGGCGGTGTCGAGCCATCGCTCGATCGAGCGCGAGTCGAGATAGACGACGATCGCCTGCGGCCGTCGCCAGAGAAATACCTCCACCCGCGGCGCATCGGCGCTGATGCGGAGCGTGACATCGTCCACGTTGTACTCGGCGATCGTGCGCGTCGCCGGGAGCGCGCCCTGCCCCGGCGCGAGGGAAGAGACGAGCGGCAGCAGCAGGAGCGAGAGGACCGGCGACCGGCGCATACGCAATGTGTGAAGGGGAACGAGCATCATCTCCGCGGCGTGTGCCGACGGGGGAAACGCATCGCTGCGGTGAACAGCCAAAAATGCGCGGTAAAAGGTTGTCGCTCCAGTTGTCGCACTCCCATCACCATTTCACAATGCACACTGCGCGAGGCGTAATTGTTGCGATCGCCTGCGTGCGCTGACTAATACACGGTGGAGGGTTCATGCGTATGCTCAGACATCTGCTGGTCGTGTCGCTCGCCGTCGGTTTCACCGTCGCGTGCGACGACGATCCCGAAGCGCCGGAAGCCGAGGTCTACACCGCCACTCTCACGGGAGCCAGTGAGACGCCGCCGGTGACGACGACGGCCACGGGGACCGCCACGTTCACTGTGACGGGAAACAACGTCGCCTATGCCGTCACCATCACCGGCTGGCCGACGGACCGCACGGTCACGGCAGCGCACATTCACGCGGCACCCGCGACGGGCCAGCCCACGGGCTCCCCGATTCTCCCCTTCGATGGGGGAAACGCGATGACGACCGCGGGAGGCTCCGGAACGATCGCCGCCTCCCAGGCGGTGATCGATCAGATTCGGGCCGGGGGCACATACTTCAATGTGCATAGCAGCGTCAACGCGGGCGGCGAGATTCGCGGGACGCTCGTCCCTCAGTAGGGACATCACCGCGCCGCGGAATGGTCGGGCGCTGGCATCTCGCCAGGAACGGCGAGGGTCAGGCGATGTTTCTCGCCGGGGAGGCCGGAATCGGCAAGTCGCGACTCATCGAGGCGCTCCGAGAGCGGATCGCCGACGAGCCGCACACTCGAATCTCTCATCGTGCCTCGCCCTACCACACCAATACCGTGCTCTGGCCATTCATCGATCAGCTTGAGCGAGCGGCGGCGTTCGAGCGTGACGACACGCCTCCGATGCGGCTCTCCAAGCTCGTGTCTTTGCTTGCACAAGGCACCGACGATCTCACCGAAGCCGTTCCACTTGTCGCGGCTCTCCTCGACATACCGACGGACACTCGATACAAGCCGCTCGACCTC
>JAICNG010000066.1 GCA_025931335.1 Gemmatimonadaceae bacterium
CTCGCCGCCTCTCCACTCGGTCCGCGGCCAAGGCGAACGCGCATCTGGCCGAGAAAGGGGCGAAAGCGCTCCGGCCAGTTGTACGCGGCCGCGAGGCGCATGACCTCCTCGCCACGCTCGACGAGATACACGGACGCGAACGTTGCCCCGACGAGCGGACTCACCCGCTCGAGCGCGAACTGAAACACCTCCTCCGCACGATCGGCCGTGAGAAAGGCATGCACGATCTCGCGGACCGCGACCAGCTCGCGGATGGCGGTGTCTTCGGTGTCGACGGGGATGCGGACGCGTGTGGCGTTCACTCCCGGAATCTACCGGGCGCGCGGCGCCTGCGGCTAGTGGAGCGTCGCGGGCGGCTACTCCCCGCGTGCATGCGCGGCAATCCGCTCCATCAGCGCCGGCAGCTGGGCGACGAAGGCCGATCGGGCCATGACCTGCACCCCGCCGGCGCGCGCGGCGTGGATGACCGTCACGTTCGTATGCCCGGCGAACCCGATCACCGGGACGTTCGCCCCCACCGGGGTCGCGCGGAGCCGACCGAGCATGGCGGGCGTGTCGAGTCCCTCCATCTCGAGATCGATCAGCACCACCGCGGGCATCCCGTTTCCCAGGTGTCGATCGAGCTGCTCGATCGATTTCGCGATCCGGAGGGGCACGCCGGCGCGACGCGCGGCGTCGTCGATCTTCGACCGGAAGAGCAGATCGGAGATCACGGCGAAAACCGGCTGTGGCTGGTCAGGGCTCATGGTTGTGATTGCGGACCGCGGAATGCGCCATCTCCCCTCACCTCGCGACACCAAGCGCTGCCAGATAGATGACCTTCGTCCCGAAGAGCAGGCTCGCGATGGGCACTCGCTCATCGTTGCCGTGCATTCGCTCCTCATCTTCCTGGCCGAGGGGAAACGGGAGCACGCCGTAGGTGTGCACGCCCCACGCGCGCAAGCGCGCGCTGTCGGTCGCTCCGGTGCTCATGTACGGAACCACCGTCATCTTCGGGTCGACCGATCGCACGGCATCGGCGATGGCGGTGAACATCGGCGACCGGAACGAGGATGCCGGTGCATCGATGGTGTCGCGGTCGACCTCGAACGACACCTGCTTGTCCCCTACGACCCGCCGAAGGCGCGCGACGACCGAATCGATCGACTGCCCGGGAAGCGTGCGGATGTTGAGGTTGGCCGTAGCTTCCGTGGGAATCACGTTGGTGCGGATACCCCCGTCGATGAGGGTGGCCGAGATTCCGTTGCGAAGCACGGCGTTGTAGATGGGGATCGCCGAGAGCACACGGGCGCCGCGCGCGATGCGACGCTCGTCCCGTGAGGCGACATCGGCCATCGCGCGGCGCTCGGCCGCGTTGGGCCACACGGCGCTCAGCTCCGAGAAGAAGACCCGGGTGGTCGGATTGATGCGCACCGGCTCCTCGTGCGCGGCGATCTTCGCCATGGCGCGCGCGAGCCGACTGATCGCGTTGCCCGGAAGGGGAACGGAGGCGTGCCCGCCCGGCCCCCTCGCGATGACGCGCACGTTGTGCGCGACCTTTTCGGTGTTCTGAACGGCGAGATACAGCGGACGTCCATTCACGACTCGCGTGCGCCCGCCTTCGTTGAGCGCGAACTCGGCGCGAATCAGGTCCGGCTTGTTGGCGATCAACCACCCCATTCCCCACTCGCCACCCGCCTCCTCATCCGAGTTGGCCACCAGCACGACATCGCGCTGGAGCGACCCGCCGGCATCGATCACGTGGCGCTTGAGGAGCAGCATGGTGACGAGATTCGCCGCGAGCATCCCCTTGTCGTCGATCGCGCCGCGACCGTACACGTAGCCGTCCTTCTCGACCGCGGCGAACGGGTCCACGGTCCACTGGTCGGGTTCGACACCAACGACGTCCATGTGCGCCATGAGCAGCACGGGCTGCTTCGCCCCGGTCCCCTTCAGCCGGGCGACGAACGCAGCCCGCCCGGGCGACGGCTCGAACAGGTGGGTCTCGATGCCCGCCGCACGCAGCGTGCTGTCGAGATAGCGCGCGACAGTGATCTCGTTGCCCGGCGGATTGACGGTGTTGAGCTGGATCAGCCGCCGCAGGTGGCGAACGGTTTCGTCGCGAACCGCGCCCCAGTCGGGCTGACGCGCCGGCGCGACGCTCGAGTCAGCCTGCTGTGCGCGTGCCACGACGGTTGGCGCGGCCAGCACGAGGGCCGCGCCGGCGAGGCATGAACGGCGAATCGGTCGCAGCATGACGGTTGCTCACGACGTCACGAGCAGGTCCTCGATGGCCCGCACGAGCGGCGCAAACGACAACGATCGCCCCGTCGCTCGCTCGGCGAGCTCCCCGGCGAGCTCGCGCTGCCCCTCGCCGAGCAGTGCGCCCACCACCCAGGGGCCGGCGTGCGGGTTGCGCCACCAGTCCTCGTCGAACCGCTCGACCAGCGTCTCGGTGAGGAGCGCCTGAAGCTGCCACGCGCGGAGATAGCGCGCCGCGTAGAATCGCGGATCGACATCGACGAACGCGTCGGCACGATCGTACTGGAAGGTCGTCGCACTCGTCAGGCGGTCGACGTACAGATCGGGAAGCGCGTGCCACGCCACCTCCCCGCCGTAGAGGGCCGTCTCGTAGAGGAGCTTGGCGCAGTATCGACGGAGGAAATGGAGCTCCTCGAATCCCACGGTGCGCAGGAAGGCGGGCGTATGCCGCCGTCCCAGCTCCGTGTAGCGTGCGAGCCACCCCGGGTCGTGCATGAGGTGATCGAGTAGCATGGCGTAGCCCTCGGTCACCGAGTTGTCCCCAAGCCAGCGCCACTCGAACGGATAGTCGGGTCGTGTGTACGCGAAGTGCAGCGCGTGCCCCAGCTCGTGGAGCAACGTGCGGTAATCCGCCTGCCCGCCATGGGGACGGAGCACCAGATACACTTCGTCGGGCACCCGGACGGGGGCACAAAACGCCCGAGCGCGCTTCCCCTCCCGCTCGCCCGTGTCGTAGATGATCCGACCGCCCGCATCGGGATCGATTCCCATCTCCGACGTTTGCCGCCGAACCGACGGTTCCATCGACGCGCTCGGGAAGTGCGCGTCGAACTCCTGCGCGCGGAGCAGGTGGAGGGCGTCGGCGCGCGTCGCGTCCGCGGGATCCATTCGCAGCTTGCCGCGCACCGTCTCGGCGTACACGTCATCCCACATGGCCTGCGTGTCGCGCAGGAACTGCTCGCACTCTCCCGCGAGTCCACCGAGATCCACGCCGCTCAACACCTCGAACGTCGCGTTGAAGGTCGGCGCAATGTCCATCGCCTCGATCAGCTCCTTCTCTCGCTGGAACCGCTCGCGGCGCAGCGGCGCCAGCTCCGCGTCCACGAGCCGCGCCCGCGCGCTCTCGATGAGCATGCGCTCGTCGCGATCCGCGCTGTTGCCGATGTCGATCGACGCTCGCTGATAGAGAATCTCGCGGCCGTCATCGAGGCGAACGACCGCGCTTCCTTCCCACGCGATCTCACGCTCGTCGAGCGCTGCCAGCGCGCGCCCGGCCACCGAATCAGTGAGCCACTCGAGCATCAGGCGTGTCGAGCGATGCGTATCGGATCCCTCCGCGGCCGACCGAAACTCGTCGCGCACGAGCGCGAGCGCGTCCTCCCCGAGAATCGCCGCGTGCCGCGCGTAGATCGCCTGGAGATCCGCCGTCGGCTTCAGTCCCGCATGCGCGACGTAGTACTCGCGCGAGACGTCTTCCATGAACCGCTGCCCCTCACGACGCAGTCGGTCGAGCGTGAGTGCGGTCACGAGGCGAGACGCTCCCGCAAGACGTCGACGACGCGCCCCGCGTCGACCCGTTCCTGCTGCAGCGTGTCCCGATCGCGGATGGTCACCGTTTGATCGGCCGTCGACTGCCCGTCGATGGTGATGCCGAACGGCGTCCCCACTTCGTCCTGACGGCGGTATCTCCGCCCGATCGCCCCCGACTCGTCGTAGAACACGGGGAAATGCCGTCGCAAGGCCTCGGCCAGGCGCGTCGCCATCTCCGGCATCCCGTCCTTCTTCACCAGCGGAAAGACGCCGGCCTTCACCGGCGCGAGCGACGGGTGGATCGCGAGCACGGTGCGCCCCTCTTCCTCCCCCGCGACCTGCTCCTCGCGGTACGCGTTGACGAGGAGCGCGAGCAGCGTGCGGTCGGCGCCCACCGACGTCTCGATGACGAACGGCACGTATCGGCGGTTGTTCGGCTGATCGAAGTACTCGAGCTTCTTGCCGGAGAACTGCTGGTGCTGGGTGAGGTCGAAGTCGCCCCGATGGTGCACCCCCTCGATCTCCTGAAATCCAAGGGTCCCGCCGAAATCGAACTGAACGTCGAACGCAGCGCGGGCGTAATGGGCCAGCTCCTCCTTCGAGTGCTGGTGGAAGTGCAGACGCTCCGGCGTCAGCCCGAGGGATTGGTGCCACTTCAGCCGTTCATCCTTCCAGTACTCGAACCACCGCATGTGGTCGTCCTGCGGATCGACGAAGAACTGCATCTCCATCTGCTCGAATTCGCGCGTACGGAAGATGAAGTTCCCCGGCGTGATCTCGTTGCGGAACGCCTTTCCAATCTGCGCGATCCCGAACGGGACCTTCTGTCGAGTCGACTGCTGGACGTTCAGGAAGTTGACGTAAATCCCCTGCGCCGTCTCCGGACGGAGATAGACCACGGACGCCGAGTCTTCGACCGGCCCCATGAAGGTCTTGAACATGAGGTTGAACTGGCGCGGCTCGGACAACGTCCCCTTCATCCCGCAGGCGGGGCACTGCGCGTCCGGGGTGCCTGGCGTTCCTTTGATCTTCGCGTCATCGGCACGGAAACGCTTTCGGCAGTTGCGGCAGTCGACGAGGGGATCGGTGAAGTTCTTGACGTGCTCGCTCGCCTCCCAGACGCGCGGATGCATGAGGATGGCGGCGTCCAGTCCCTCGATGTCATCCCGCAGGCGGACCATGGCGTTCCACCACCGGTCCTTGAGGTTCCTCTTCAGCTCGACGCCGAGGGGCCCGTAATCCCACACCGAGCCGGTGCCGCCGTAGATCTCGGAGGACTGGAAGATGAACCCGCGCCGCTTCGCGAGCGACACGAGCTTCTCCATGACATCGGGATACGCGCTGATCGAGGACATTTGCCAAAGATGACGAGGCTCGCCCGCACGGGCTAGCGCCCGGCGTGGGCCTCGTGGGACGCCGGGTCGCGCCACATGGCCGTGAGGCGGCGCGCGATCAGCTCGCCGTGACCGCGTCCATTCTCGATGAAGACCTTGTTGGCATCGTTCCCCGCGCTGATGACGCCGGCGATGAACACCCCGCGCACATCGGTCTCCATCGTCGCTGGGTCGTGTACCGGGATGCCCGTCTCCGGATCGATGGAGGCACCGAGGCGGCGCAGCAGCTCGTGCTCCGGCGTGTAGCCGGTGAGGAGATAGACGTGATCGGCGGGCAACCGCTCGGTCCCATGCGGGGTCTCGAGAACGACCTCGGACGGCTCGATCGCCACCACGCGGGAGCGCCATCGCGTGCCGATGTGACCCTCGGTAATGCGGTTCTGAAGGTCGGGTGCCACCCACGACTTCACGCTCGGCGATAGCCCGTCGCCATGATACACCATCGTCACGCGCGCGCCGCTTCGGTACAGATCGAGCGCCGCCTCGGCGGCCGAGTTCTTTCCGCCGACGACGAGCGCATCGCGCATGAACGCTTCGTGGCCTTCGCGGTAGCGGTGCGTCACGTGGGGCAGATCCTCACCGGGAACCCCGAGGTAGTTCGGCGAATCGAAGTATCCCGTCGCAACGACGATCGCGCGCGCCGTCGTCGGGCGCGCCTCGCGGCCACGCGGCCGAGAATGCACCAGGAACCCATCCCCGGTTCGCTCCACCTGCTCCACCCGCTCGTACTGCCTGACGATCAGACCGTGGCGCTCGACGACCTCACGATAGTACGCCAGCGCGTCGCGCCGCGTCGGCTTCTCGGTCGCGACCACGAACGGCATCCCGCCGATCTCGATGCGCTCGGCGGTCGAGAAAAAGGTGAGGTACGTGGGGTAGCCGGCGATCGATGACACGACGCACGACGCATCGAAGACGAGCGCGCGCCATCCCGCGCGCTCGATCGCGATGGCGGCGGCGAGCCCGCATGGACCCGCGCCGACGACGACGACATCGGTGTCAAAGTCCAATGATCTGGTCTCGTCGCGTCCCCACGCTGACGTAGGCGATGCGGGTCTCCGCGAGCTCCTCAATACGGTCGAGATACCGGCGCGCCTGCGGCGGCAGGTCGGCGAGACGGCGGGCCTCCGTCGTCGGCCGGCGCCATCCCTCCATCCACTCGTAGCGCGGGCGCACCGCCTCGAGCGCGACGAGATCACCGGGGAACTCCGTGAACGTCTCGCCGTCCAGCTCGTAGCCGGTACACACGCCCAGCCGGTCCAGGGTATCGAGCACGTCGAGCTTCGTGACGGCGAGGCCGGTGAGACCGTTGATGCGCGACGCGTACCGCACCACCACCGCGTCGAACCACCCGCAGCGCCGCGGGCGGCCGGTGGTGGCGCCAAACTCGTTGCCCAGCCGACGCACTTCGCTCGCGAGCGGCTCGTCGAGCTCGGTGGGCAACGGCCCGTTTCCCACTCGCGTGGTGTACGCCTTCACCACGCCGAGCACTGCGTCGATCGCGGTTGGCGCGAGCCCCGCCCCGGTGACGGCGCCACCCGACGTCGTATTGCTCGACGTCACGAACGGATACGTGCCGTGGTCCACATCGAGGAGCGAGCCCTGCGCTCCCTCGAGCAGCACCGCCGCCCCCGACTTGAGTGCCCGCGACACCACCAGGCCGATGTCGTCCGCGAGCTCGAGCAGCCTCGGAGCGAGGCCCTCGAGCAGCTCGACCGTCGAGTCGACGCTGGCACGCTGCGACGATCCGAAGGCCGCGAGCTGCGAGTTGGCGTGCGCGATTCCACTCTCGACGAGCGTTCGCAACCGTTCCGGATGGCGCAGGTCGAGAACACGCACGCCGCGGCGCGCCACCTTGTCCTCGTAGGCGGGACCGATCCCGCGTCCGGTCGTCCCGATCTGCTTGCTCGCCGTGCTCTCGCCATCCAGCAGCTTGTGGTACGGCATGACGAGATGCGCGCGGTCGCTGACGTAGAGTCGGCCGGACACGTCGATGCCATCGGCGATCAGCTCCTCGATCTCCTGGAACAGCGTATCCGGATCGAGCACCACGCCATTCCCGATCGCGCACCGAACGCCGGGATGCAGAATGCCGCTCGGGATCTGATGGAGCACGAACGAGCGTCCGCCGATCGCCACGGTGTGTCCCGCGTTGGCACCGCCCTGATAGCGCACGACCCAATCGGCGCGCTCGGCGATCACGTCGACGAGCTTCCCCTTGCCCTCGTCGCCCCATTGGGCGCCGACGACGACGAGCGTGCGGATGCGTTGATCGAACATGAAGGGGAAGTTAGTTGAAGGCGGGAAAGAACGGCAAAGACGCCCGGTGGGGTGCTCGAGGTGCTCAATGTGCTCGAGGTGCTCAAGGGATTTGCTTTCCTCGAGCGCATTGAGCACCTGGAGCACCTCGAGCACCTCAGGTTCTTGGCGGCGGCGCCAGCGCCACGCGCGCCACCTGCTCGTCACTCGTCAACGTCTCGCTCGCCAGCGGCAGGGTGACGGTGAAGGTGCTGCCACGGCCGTACTGGCTCGCCACGCCGATGTTGCCGCCGAGGAGCGCGATGAGCTTCCGCGTGATGCTGAGGCCCAGGCCCGTGCCGCCGTATTCGCGGGTACGGGACTGGTCCACCTGGCGAAACTCCTCGAAGATCACGTCGAGATCCTGCGGCCGGATACCGATGCCCGTGTCGCTCACCGCAATGCGCACGTCCTGCCCATTCGCCCGCACGGAGATCGAGACCGACCCCCGCGCGGTGAACTTCACCGCATTCGAGATGAGGTTCAACACGATCTGCCGCACCTTGGTGCGATCGGTCTCCATGTACACCGGCTCGGCCGGAAGCTGCATGGTGAACTCCAGCCCCTTGCGCTTCACCATCGGCTCCATCTGCGCGGCGACGTCGTGGAGCAGGTCGCTGAGGGACAACCGCTCGAGGTGAACCGGCATCTTCCCCGCCTCGATCTTGGCGAGATCGAGGATGTCGTTGATGAGCGCGAGCAGGTGCTGGGACGAGACCTGGATGCGGTGCAGCCCTTCCTCCTGCTTCGCCGTCAGGTCGCCATAAATCCGGTCGAGCATCAGCGCCGTGTAGCCGATGAGCGCGTTGATTGGCGTGCGCAGCTCGTGCGACATGTTCGCCAGGAACTCACTTTTCAGCCGGTAGGCTTTCTCGAGCTCCTGGGATTGCCACTGCAGGCGGACGTTGCGCTCCTCGAGATCACGGGTCGCCTCCCGCACTCGATCCTCCAGCTCCGCGCTGAACCGCTTGAGCTCCTCGTAGAGCCGCTCGTTCTCCACCTCCTTCGTCCGATCGTGGAGCACGGAGACGATCGCCATCGGCTCCCCCCGCTCGTCGAAGATCTTGCCCGACACCATCTCCATCGGCAGCGGCGCGCCGGTCGACGGCCGCACGAGCGACACTTGCGCGCGCCGCGCGCGGTCCTTGGTGAGGGCGAAGTCGGAGATGAAGGAGGTCACCTTCGTGTCGTTGTTCCGGACGCGCTGTTCCATCGCCTGATCGTGGCGCGTCGCGTCCGTCACGTCGAACAGATCCTCCGCCTGACGATTCATGAGGATGATGTTCGACTTTCCATCGGTGACGAGGATGGGATCGGCCACGTTCTGGAGGATGAGCTCGAGGCGGTCGCGCTCCCGCGTGGCCTGCTGCTCGGCCACCCGCTCCCGGTGGAACTGGCGCTGTAGCTGGTGGGCCGCCTGCTTGAGGTCGGTGACGTCCCGGAGCACCGAGAGGAAGGACCCTCGCCGCGCCATCTCGTCAGGCAGGGGATGCGCGAGCACCTCGAACAGCAGGTCGGTACCCTCGTTGGGGTCGACCAGGTTGAGCTCGCGTGCCCCGCTCGACAGTCCGCCCGGAGTGACGGCCTTCGAGAGAAACGCGCTGTAGAGCAGGTTGTTGATCTCGACAGCGCGGCGCCGCCCCTCCGAGTCATCGGCGCGCATCCCGAGCAGCTGCTCGGCGCGCTTGTTCAACACGACGATCGTATTCGACGTGTCGGTAATGACGATCGGGTCGGGAAGGGCGTTGATGATCGCCGTCAGCAGGGTCGTCTGCCGGTCGAGCTGTTCGGCGTAGCGGCGTTGTTCCTCGAGCGCATGGATGTGGGCGACGATCGGACCGGCGACGCTGGCCGTCGCGGCGAGGAGCTCGATGGTCGACGCATCGACCGCCGACTCGAGGACCGCGACGGCGAAGGGAGACAGGCCAGCGCGGCGCCGATGCTCCGTCCCCACGGGCATGAGACCGCACTCGAGGAAGCGGCCGGTGAACACGGCCCCGGGCTCGCGCGCGCGCGGCAGGGAGTCTCGATGCAGCGGCTGCGGAATGGGAACCGCGCACCAGGGTGCGAAGGGGATCCCGTCGCGGTCGAGCACCGCGGCGGGGCACGCCACCGCCTCGAGCGACATCGCCGCGACGACCAGCGGGTGTTCGGCCTCGTCGAGTCCGATCGCGATGGCGTCGCCGGGCGGCTGCGGCTCCCCGACGGCGTGGGTCACCTGCAGGCGGTGCGACGCGCCGTCGATCGTCAGCAGTAGCGCCCGTCGCGCCCCGGCCGTGCCGCTGAGATGACGAAGGAGCATCTGCGCGGCATCCGTCCACGACTGCGCGTGCGCGAGCGACGTCAGCAGTGCGTCGAGGTCGTCGCCGGTCAGCCGCGCCCAGGGCTCTGCGGCGTCCCGTCCCACGATCATCCCGCGCTAGGTACGCTCGCGACGAGTGACCTCTTCGAGCCGCCGCTTGAGGTCTGCGTTCTCGCGCATCACGCGGTCGAGGTCGGCCTCGGTGCCCGCCGAGAGCTCGCGGGGCCGCGCCGACGGCGCGGTGATGCCGACGGCCTCGGAGAAGCGCAGGTAGGTATCGATCGACGCGACCACGATGCGTGCCTCGACGGTCACGAGGTCGATCCCGACGAGTGACACTCGAACCCACGCGTCGATCACGATGCCTTTGTCGAGGACGCGATCGAGAACATCAATGAGAGAACTGCCACCGGGGGCACGTTCGACTGCCATTCGCCGTTACTCCGTTGAAGTGGACGGTCGGCGCTTGGCGCCGCTCCGCTCGGTGAGCTGCCGCAGCTGTTGCTCGATGCGTTCCAGCCGCTTCTCGACTTCCCCCGAACCCAGCGCGCCGGCGTCGGCGGGTCGCGTCGTCAGGCGAGGGTCGTGCTGCCACCAGTTCATCCCGATCGACGCGGCCTTGTCGATCGAGCATACGAGCAGCCGCACCTGGATGGTGAGCAGCTCGACGTTCGCGAGATTGATCTTGATGTCGCCCGCGATCACCAGTCCCTTGTCGAGCACCCGGTCGAGAATGTCGACCAGGCCGTGACTGCGCGTGGGCGCGATGTAATCAGGCAAAGGCGTTCTGCTCCGGTCGGCGGGTTGCCCCGCGGTTAGCGCAGCCGTCCAAGCGGCCCGAGGTCGATCTCCAGGTCCTCATCGGCGAGGCCGAAAAGTCGCTTCAGCTCATCCATGCGCTCGCTCAACCGCAGCAGCGCCAGACCGAGACGCTCGACCTCCTCGTCGCTCAGCGACCCGCCGTCCATTCGTCGGACGGCCTGGTGTTCGAGGACTTTGCGCAACACTTCGATCAACGTCAATACGAGCTTCGCTAATCCCTGCTCCACGTGCTCCGGATCGGCATCGATCCGCTCCGGAAGCGCGCGCGCGATCTCGCGCAGCTCGCGCTCGAACTCCGCGACGGTTCCCGGTGTCACCTCGGTGACGCGCTCGTCACTCACGTGCCGATGCCCTCGGTGAAGCTGTAGGGCGCCCAGGGGCCCGAGACCATGAACGCCAGCGCGGGGTCGTCGTGCCGGACCGTCAGAAGGGCGTGCCGGTAGCGATCGATATCCGGTCTCGGGACGAGGTGCGATAGCGTGGCCAGCGTGGAACCGGGGGCCGCCGCGGCAAACGCTTCCGCGCGAACGAGGCCTCCCACGGCAGCGCTGATTCGATCACGGACAGCCTGTGTCCTCGCCAGCACGTTTCGTTCCTCGCGCTGTGCTGCCGCAACTCGCTCGAGATACTCACGACCAGACCTCGCACGCGGGCTCTGCGCAGCGGTCGTCTCGGACGGCACGCTCTCCGAACGAGGCACGAGCATCCGGATCGTCATCTCGATCGCCCCCTCCACCCGCGCGAGCGCCGTCTCCAACGCCGCTCGGCGCTCCGCCACCGCCGCGCGAAGCTCCTCCTCGCTCGCCAGCGTCTGCCCGAAGCGGGCGGGAAGCGGCGTCTCTCCCTCGAGGGCCGCGCGTACGACGCTGTCGTGGCTGCGGGCGCGCTCGGGAGAGGGCACGATCGGTGCGCTGGGCACCTCGCTCACCCACGCGCCAAGTCCGCCCAGGTCGACGGCACGCACCGGCGCGCCGTCGATCCCGAGCAGGGTCGCGGGCGGCTCACGCGTCGCCCGGAGAACGCAGTACAGGTAGATCGCCAAGCATGCGCGGAAGGCGTCCACTGATCCCGACGCTCCTCCGCTCCAGAGTCTCCAGCGCGGAGATCAACACGGAGAGGCTGATCGCGATGAGGTCGATCCCGGCGATGGAGATGATCACGTCGCCAGTGATCACCACCCCCTTGTCGAGAACGTGGCTCAGCAGGTCGCTGAGCACGAGGGCGTCCTCGTCCCCGGCCTCCAGGTGCGCGTCGGTCACCGTGTCCCGCCGTCGGCACGCTGCCGCACGAAGTGGTACGGGGGCCAGGGGCCGGTGAAGTCGAAGCGAAAGCCGTGGACCTCGTGCGTTCGCACGATCGCCGTCAGCGCCTCCTGAAAGGGCGTGAGTCCTCCGCGCCTGACGAGAAAAAACGCGTTGAGCACGGCGATGCCCGGCGCGTCCTCCCGTCCCTTCGCGGGCAGCGGCTCGCGCACCGCCTCGAGCGCGAGCGGCGCAAGTGTGTCGTACGACTGGCGCGCGACATCGGCCGCGATGCGTCGAAGCTCGCTGCGCCGTTCGGTTTCGAGCTTCCGCTCGAGCAGATAGCGCTGCCCCGGGTTCGCCTCGCGCGCTTGACGCTCGAGCGCCTCGACGGCCGGGCTCAGCGTCCCAGCCTGCTTCGCGAGCACCTCGTCGAGACGAAAGATGCGAAGCCCATACTCCTCGCCCGCCCCCACACGCGCCAGCGTCGATCGCAGCTCCGCCGCACGCGCGCGCAGCATCTGCCGCACCCCGGATTCATCACGAAAGAGCGTGAAGATGGGCAGGGGGAGTACCGGGCCGCGGTCGCCCGCCCACGTTACGACCGCGTCATGCGCGGACGCACGTGGCGCCACCCACCCTACTTCCTCGGTGAGCAGCTCGACGCGCTCCGGCGCGTACGCCTCCCGCTCCACACTCGACACGAGCGCGGCGACGTCGCCCTCGACGACGAGACGCACGGGCGTGTCGTCGATACCCGATGGCGGGCTCGCGGCATCGAGCGTGGCTGGCGTCACGGCGTATGCGTACAGGACGCGATCAGGCACCGGTGTCCTCGTCGAGCGGGCGCCATGCAGCGCACCACGCCCGCAGGGCGGGAGCGCCCCGAGGCGCGGGGGTGGCCGCGGGAGCTACAAACTGCCGTGCGACGCCGATGCCGGAAAGGGGAGGCACCTCACCGGTAACGCGGTTCCAGACGATGCCGCCGACCTCGACCCCCCGATCGCGGCACGCGCCCAGGAGACGCTGGCTCTCATCTCGCACGAGCGGTTCGTCGAGCGCCACGACGACGATCACCGTGCGCGCGGGATCCGCCATCATCTCGCGGAGCGCCCGGGTGCGCTTCGCGAAGTCGAGCACCTCGCGCGCGGCCTCCCCAAGACCAGCGACCTCCTTGTACTCGAGCATGAGCCGCATGAGGCGGTGCGTCCAACTGAGCGCGAGCGCCGGCATCTCGAGCAACCGGAGCAGGTGGCCGGTGGGCGCGGGATCGACGATGACGGTCGCGTACCGTCCCTGCTCGAGCAGCTCGCCTAACGTCACCAGGGCGTACAACTCGTCGATGCCCGGGGGAGCGAGCGCCAGGAGATCGCGCGCCACCGCCCGATCGTGCGCCAGGTTCAGTGCGCCCGACATCAAGCGGTCGAACACGGCATCGACACGGTCGGCGTACCTGGCTCGAAATCGGTCGAACGCAACCGTTGCGTCCATCTGTCGCGCATGGCACCCTGGCGCGTCCGCGACGTGGACGTCCTCATCGGGGACGGGCTGCGCAAGCACGTCGGCGACCGACGGCGCCGGATCGGACGAGACCACGAGAATGGGCGCCTCGGCCCGCGCCAGCGATACGCCGAGCGCGCATGCCGTCGTCGTCTTCCCCACGCCACCCTTCCCGGCGACAATCGTGAGCGGCCGCAGCATGGCGACAACCGAGGGATGCATTGTCGGGGCGGTCGACGCCCTCACCCCGACGCCGTCGGCCCGCACCGTTGCGCGCGCCGTCGCACGCCCTTCGAACAGCGCTTCGATCTCGACAAGCCCCGTCGGGGATTCTCCGGCCCGCGGAACGGTTATCCGAGGCGCGCCGGGAGCCACAGCGGCAACGTCGGCAAGCGCCTCCGTGCGCGCACCGACGGCTGCCGATGGAACCGCGTTGACGACGACCGCACCCACGCGAATCGAGAGCTGCGTCAGCGCCTCCGCGTATCGCAGCGTCTCCGTCACCACGACTGGCTCGGGGCGCGTCACGAGCACGACCGCCGTCCGCTCGTCATCCGTGAGCGTCGCGTGCAGCTCGTCCACGCGATCGCGCATCTCGGCCAGAAACGCGTCCGCCCCATCCGGCCGGTATCGGCGCGCGAGGGCCTGCACCATGAACCGGTGCTTCGCTTGCATGGTATCGAGGAGAGCGACGAGCGCACGGAAGGTCTCGGGAAGCGCGAGGAGTCGCAGCGTGTGCCCGGTCGGTGCCGTATCGACGACGATCCGCTGCCACCGCGAATCGCGCTCGAGCTCCAGCAGCGCGAGGACGGCCATCGCTTCATCGACCCCTGGCAGCGCGTCGTCGACGAATCCGGTGATCTCATCGGGGCTGAGGTAGGTTCCTCGATCGAGGATGTCGATCAGGACGGATCGCCACCGCTCGAGAAACGCGTCGCGCTCATGCTGCGCGTCGAGCTGCATGGCGAAGAGACGGTCCCGTCCGGCGATCGGCTCGGGCACCGCGCCCACGCTCACGCCTAACGCGGCGCCGAGGGAGCGCGCCGGATCGGTGGAGAGCAGCAGGGTGGCGTGACCGCGTTTGGCGCTGCGCGCCGCCAGCGCCGCCGCACACGTCGTCTTTCCGACCCCACCCTTGCCAGCGACCAGGATCCAGCGCGGGAGGGAATCGAGCAGCGGGTCGAGCCGGCTCACTCCTCCGCGGCGTCTCCGCGTGCGACGCGCACCGGGCCGCCCGGCGCCGACATCCCGAAGTGCTCGCGCCATGCGCGTACCTCGCGCAGCTGCTGCATTACCCGCGCTTCGCGGCGCACGTACTCCGCATCATCGATGTCGCCCAGCTCGAGCAGCATCTGCAGCTCCATGAGCTCCTGCTTGATCGCCGAGTCGTCGGTGAGCTCCGTCTCGACGACGTTCTGCACCCTTTCGAGCGACCACCGGATTCCGGCGACCGGCCCGGTTACCGGGAAGAAAAGGATTTTGGAGAGAAGGCCCATGGGAGGGTCAGGGGTCAGGGGCCAGGGGCCAGGGGCCACGGGTAGGGGGGACAAGGTGCCAGGACGAGCCGTTCTCCTTGAACGTTCACCTTCACACCCCCTGACTCGTGACTCCTGATCCCTCAGTCACTCAGCCTTCTCCAGCTTCAGCTTGATGTTCACGAAGTTGTACGGCGGCCAGGGCCCCGTGTACTTGAACGTCAACAGGTCCTCGTATTTTCGCGACACCTCGCGGACCTTCTCGTCGAATCCCTTCTCGCGATGGCGCTCCACGAGGAAGGCCGCGTTCATGATCATGCGATCGCCGATCGGCTTGTTGCTCCGGCTCGCCACGGCGACCTCCTTCAACGTCTCGTGGATGTCGGAGACGAACGAATTACCCGTGTCCTCCAGCGCCCCCTCGACGAGGCGGCCGAGCTGCATGCGCGCGAAGTACGTCGAGCTCTGCGTGTTGCGCGTGATCTCGTCCTTCAGGCGGCGAATCTCGTCGTTCGACCGCTCCAGGTCCGCGATCACCTTGTCGCGGTCCCACAGCACCTTGAGCCCGAACTCGATCTTGTCCTGCATCTTGTCGAGCACGTCGCTGAACGCCTGGTACGTCGACCGCAGCAGCTCGCCGACGTCATCCTCGGAACGGAACACCGTTCCGAACGACATGGGAATCACCGTGTGCTCGCGCATGACCGTCTCGTTCACGAACTCGTGTGCGAGCACGTTCTCGCGCGTGGGGTCGTAAATCACGATGGGCGTGTCGCTCACGACCGCGCTCAGGTCCTTGTAGTGCACCGTGTAGACCCGGTTCGCCCCGTCGCCGATTCCGATCGTGCCGAAGTCCCGCGGGGTGTCCAGGCGGATGATGCAGTACACGTACTTCCCGCCCTCGCCCCGCGGCTCAGCGCCCTTGGCGTGAGGGTCCTCGCCGCGGCGCGGATCGGCTTCCCCGATGCGTCCCTCCCCCGAAGCCATCCCATCCATCATCGGCGCTCCTGATTATGCTGCCCCATTCAGATCCACAACGCGAGCAGGACCCACACGATCAGCACCAGCCCGATCCCCACCTTCATGGCGACCGCCACGATCCGGCCGATCAGCGCCCCGGTCGCAACCCGCGTCGCCCCGCCCACCGCCGTGCCCCTCGTCATCTCGGCAAGCCACGCACCAACAAAAGCGCCCGCGAACGCGCCGATCATGGGGCCGATCACGGGCAAAGGCGTCCAGACGAACGCACCCACCACGCCGCCTATAATAGCGCCCCACCCCGCACGTCGCGACCCGCCGTACTTGCGTGCGTAGCGTCCCGACAGCGCGAACTCGATGAGCTCCGCGATCAGCGCCAACACGGCCAGCGCGCCTATCGTCCAGATCGAGATCGCGGGCTTGGCGTAGCTGTAGAGCAGCGTCGCCCCCACCATCAGCCACAGGCCCGGCAACCCGAGCGGGATGAGCAAGAGCCCGACCAACAGCGCCGCCGCGAGCAGCAGCTCTTCCATCTCACCCCCCAGCCGCGATCGCGGCGCAGATGATCGATGCGGTGACGACCACGCCCTCTCCACTCAGGTGCTCCAGGGAATCGCCGGGGGTGTGAATTCGCGCCACCGTGCGCAACGTCCCACGACTCACCGTCACCACCTGCCACCCCGCGTCGGCGAGCGCGACGCCATCGAGCAGTGCGCCCGGAAGCAGACGCCCCGCCCGCGACGGCACCCCGGCGTCCCCCGCGCGCCGGGTGAGCACGTCCAGCAGCGCGGCCGGGCGTCGCCGCGTCCAGGTCAGCCGCAGAGCGCCTTCGTCATCGATCCCATCGACGTTGATGGCGTGGCTCGCACCCCGCCCGCGTACCCACGCCCGCGCGCCGGCCAGACCCAGCTCCTCGGCGCTGGTCAGCACCACGCCAAGCGCGAGCTGTGGTGGCAACGACTGCGCCACCATGAGGACGGTGGCGACCCCCGAGGCGTCGTCCAGTGCCCCCGGTGAGCGCGCTCGCACCACGCTCGCGGCCACCGGCAGGGACGAAAGGACGCCGATCCCGGTGATCCCGGGCCACATCCACCGGACGTCGTACCCCCAGAGCTGAAGCGCCCCCACCACAACCGCCGTCAGCCCGGTCGCGATCAGCCCCATCACCCCAATCGCGCGCACCAGTATCGCCATCGGTTGCGATTTCGAGTCGAGGTGCGCGACCAGCCACATCGATGGATTGCCCCGCGTCGCCACGAGGTTCGTCGAGGTCGCGCGCCGCCACGGAAGGGCGAGCACACCGAACCGGGCCACCCACCACGACGCGGCGCCGAGGATCGCGGCGCCCGCAAGGAGAAGGATGAGGACGAGGCCCGGCGCATCGCGCCAGCCGAAGTGACCGACGGCGGCGAACAGCGCCCCCGACAGCGCGCCGAGCAGCGGCGTTGCGACGCGTCCCGGAAGCTCCGAGTACGAGAAGGGCTCCTCGGCGACCGCCAGGCCGGCGCCGGCAAGCGTGTCGGCACAGTAGGCGCGCGCGCGCGCCTCGTCGGCACCGCCCGCCGGCCGCGGCGTGGTCGCCAACGCCTCGAGATGCCGACGCGCCGATGCCCTCTCGTCGGGGCGCGCGTCCACTCGTCAGGCGGCGCGCGAAAGCCCGGCCGTGAGGAGCAGCTCCGCGACGCGTTCCCGTGCCGCACCGCGGAGCGGCAACAGCGGCGACCGCACGCGACCGCCCGCGAGCCCGACAAGGTCCAGTGCCGCCTTCACCCCGGCGACGCCCAGCTCCCCGACGACGCTGCGCGCGACGGGGATGAGACGCTCCTGCGCCCGGCCGGCCGCGGCCATGTCCCCGTTCGCGAAGCTGCGGCAAAGCCCCACGGCGAGCGGAGCGGCAAAGAGTCCCACGGCGAGAATGCCCCCTCGCGCCCCCATCTCCAGCGCGGGGTAGAGTCCCCCTCCACTGCCCGTCAACACGGTGAAGCGGTCGGACTGCGACGAGAGATAGGCCCCCAGCTGGGTGAGGTCCCCTGAGCTGTCCTTGATGCCGACCACGTTGCCGTGCGTCGACAGCTCTCGCACGAGTCCCGGGGCGAGCGGGAAGTGAACGTACTTGGGGATGTTGTACAGGATGAGCGGCAACGGGCTCTCGTCGGCCACCTGGCGGAAGTGGGACGCCAGCGCTTCCGGCGTCATCTGCGCGCCGTAATAGTGAGGCGCGACCACGAGGGCCGCGTCGGCTCCTCGCTCCGCCGCCTCGCGCGCCCGGCGAATCGTCAGGCGGGTGGACTCCGCACCAATGCCGGCGATCAGCCAGCGATCATCCGGAACGATCGCGCGCGCCCATTCGAGCAGCCGGTGACGCTCGTGCTCTTCGAGCAGCGCCGCCTCCCCCGTCGAGCCCGAGACGACGACGCCCGTCAGGCCGGCCTCGAGGTGCGACCGCACGTTCGCGCGAAAGGGAACGGCGGCCAGATCACCACTGGCCTCGTCGAACGTCGTGACGACCGGCCCGAGAACTCCCTCCAGTGCTTTCGTCATCGCGTCTCGCTGAAGCTGCGTACCGTGAGCGCGAAATCGCTCGGGCGTGATGCGGCGGCGTGAGCGACTTCGTACGTCACCGTGCCCTGTCCCACGAGGTCGGCGAGATGCTGATCGAAGGTCTGCATGCCGTACTGGTCGCGTCCCTCCGCGATCACGTCGCGAATCTCCCCGGTGCGCTGCTCATCCATGATCAGGTCGCGCACGAGCGGCGTGACGATCATGACCTCGGCCGCGACGACGCGCCCCTTGCCATCCGCCCGCGGCAGCAACCGTTGCGACACGACCGCGTGCAGCGATTCCGCGAGTCGAACGCGGGTGATCCCCTGCTCCTCCGGTGGGAACATGGCGAGAATGCGTGTGATCGTCGTGTGCGCGTCCGGTGTGTGCAGCGTGCTCAACAGGAGATGCCCTGTTTCCGCCGCTTTCATCGCGGTGTCGATCGTCTCCGCGTCGCGCATCTCACCGACCATCACCACATCGGGGTCCTGCCGAAGGGCCGCGCGGAGCCCCGTTCGAAAGCTATCCGTATCGACGCCGATTTCGCGCTGGCTCACCGAGCACTGAACGTCGCGATGGAGAAACTCTATCGGGTTCTCCAGGGTGACGATGTGCTTGCTCTGAGTGGCGTTCATGTAGTTCACGAGCGCCGCCATCGTGCTCGATTTGCCCGATCCGGTCACGCCCGTCACCAGCACCAGCCCCCGCTCGGCTTGCGCGATGCGGGCCAGGACGGGCGGCAGCGACAGCCCGTCGAACGTGGGCACCTCGAAGGGAATCACGCGCATGACGATCATGAAGCTCGATCGCTGTCGCAGGATGTTCACGCGAAAGCGTCCGACGCCCGCCATGCCCCACGAGCAGTCGTAGTCCGTGATGCGCTCGATCTTCTTCCGGTCATCCTCGTTCGGGATGAGCCGGAGCGCGATCGCTTTCGTTTGATCGGGAGTGAGTGCCTGCTTCGTGAGCGGCACCAATCGCCCGTCGATCCGCGCCCGAAACACGTCGCCCGCCTTGATGTGGAGGTCCGACGCGCCGCGCTCTACCGCCGCCTTGATGATCTTCTCCATGCCCTCGCCATTGGGTCAGTAGCCAGCCACCTTGTCCACGACGTTCCGCATGGGGCGTCCCGCCGCGAAGCGAGCCCAATTGTCGGTGAACAGCTCCAGTTGGCGCCGCCAATACTCGCGAGGCGACGTCGCCGAGACATGCGGGGTGAGCAACAACCGGGGGGCACCCCACAGATCGCTGTCCGACGGGAGCGGCTCACGCTCGAAAACATCGAGCACCGCACCCGACAGCCGCCCCGCGCGCAGGCGCTCGGCCAGCGCACGCTCATCGAGTAGCGATCCGCGGGCGACATTGACCACGATCGCGCCCTGTGGAAGATGGTCGAGCCGCTCGGCGGTAACCAGTCCGCGCGTTGCCCCGGTCGCCGGGGCGGCGATGATCAGGATGTCGGCCTCCGCCAGCATGGCATCGAGCGCCTCGACCCCAAACACGGCGCCGAACCCCTCGGGCGCGCCTTGCTCCGGACGCCGCCGTATCCCGGTGCAGCGCGTACCGAGCGCCGACAGCCGGCGAGCGATCTCGGTACCAATGCCGCCCGCGCCGATGATCAGCGCGCGACACTCCCCCAGCTCGCGCACCCGGCTCGCGCCTCCCACGAAGGGATCGCGA
>JAICNG010000077.1 GCA_025931335.1 Gemmatimonadaceae bacterium
AACTACATCTCCTCCATCACGGAAACTCCCTCTCGACCGCCCATGTGCCATTCGACGTAAAGGCGCACCAGGCCGCTTGGCGTGTGCTGCGGGGTCGCCCAGCAGCGACCCGTCTCGATGTGGAGGCCGGCGGTCACGTGCTGAAAGCGACCCTCGAGGCATCCCATCGCTCGCACGATGGCGAGCAGGGCCCCATGCTCGAGATTGACCCCTGTGTATGCGCCGATGACGACGTCCCCGTGCTGGACGCATTCGAGGACCACGTCCTTCGATGTCGGAATGCCGCCGGTAAGGGCCAAACGGAACCGGCGGCCGTCGTATGACGGCGTCCGCTCCGCGTCGGCGCGGGGCTGTGCCTTAGCCATCCGTCGTCGGGAATCGCACGGCGGGAAGATGACGGCCCACATACAACCGCACAGCGGTTGCGGGACGGGCCGCATGTATGCGGGGATCACTGCCCCGTCCGTGTGTGGCGCCGGTATGGACGCGCCGCGACGTTAGGCGGCCTCCGGCTCTTTACCGAACCCATACATTCTTCCGACGTGCACCGCACCCCTGTATCGGAGTCGTGCTGCATTATCGGGACGCCTCGCCTGTTCCTGGCCGACCGGAGGATGCCCATGTCCGTCCTGACGTTCATCGCGCTGGCCGCCGTCGTCGTCGTGGAGGAAGAAGGCTCGCCGCGCGCAACGGCCACGATCTCGGTCCCGCGCTCAGCCGGGGTGGTGATCGACGGGACACTGGAGGAGGCGGAGTGGCGCGGGAGCACGGTTGTGAAGCGTCCGGATGGCGACTTGCTGCTCCGCCACGACGGCAAGTACCTCTACATCGGCGTGCGATCCGCGCGCCGCGGCTTCCCGAGCGTCTGCCTCATGCGCGGGTCGACGGTGCGCATCGTCCACGCGTCCTTTGCCCTGGGCGACGTCATCTATACGAAGCGTGGCGCGAAGTGGCAGCTGGGCGCTCCGTTCGCGTGGAAATCCCCGGAGCGCCCGTTAGGCCCCGGCGGCGATCAGCGCCGCGCGCGCTTTCTCGCCGACCGCGGGTGGATCGGGAGCACCGTGCCGATGGGCAATCCCCGCCACGCCGAGATGCAGATCGCGCTCGACCAGCTCGATCCCCGCGACCCCCGCATCCGGATCGCGTTCTTCATGGAAGATGCGGGGCAGGGGGAAGCGATCGCGTCCTGGTCGCGCAGCCGCAGCGGTGCGCGCGACGACTGCGCGAACGACCGCCTCGTTCGCGGCTACGCCCCCGAGCGCGTCACCTTCCGGAAGGCCGCGTGGATGAAGCTCCGTCTGGTGCCCGCGACCCCCGCCCGAACTCACGCCGAGTAGGCTATCGCTTCGGGCAGCCCTCGCGGCGGGCCGTGTCGGAGAGGGCGACGATCTTCCACCCCGCGCTCGTCTTCAGTAGCTGGAACGCGTCGACGCCACAGTGGCTGAACTTGTCGCCGAGGTGGAAGTCGTACTCCGTCCACACGCTGGCCAGCGGCCCATCGATGCGCACTTCCGGGGCGTACATCGTCTCGTTCCATGGCTCGGTCGCTCGGCCGAGGGCCGCGATGAAGCCCGACACCGGCGTGAGCTGCACGCGGGCCTCGTCACCGCGCGTCGCGACGCGCGACAACACCGCCGACGAGTCGAACACCGACCGCACCATCGCCGTGTCGCGCGCCTTCATCCCATCCCAGAGCCGCTGAACCACCGCGAGCACAGCCGCGCGCTCGTCAGGCTGGGCGGCCGACGTCTGCGCGCCCGCGATCGACGGAAGCATCGCCAGGACGGCCGCGAGCGTGACACGAAATGATCGCGCGGTGCTATTCCTCACTCCTCGGTTCTCGTTCCTCATTGTTCCCCCCTCGGTGCTCCCGAATGGCGAGCCGCCATCTCCGCGAGCATGCGATCGAGCTCCGCCGCCGGGAGCCAGCGCCCGCGCACCATCACACCCGCCCGCTTCGCCACGTTGCCGACGTCCGTCAACGGATTGGCATCGAGCAGAATCAGGTCGGCGCGATTGCCGGCGGTCACCGTTCCGAACTTGCCATCGAGCTTGAGGTCCCTGGCGGCGTACTCGGCGACGTTGCGGGTTCCCGACTCGAGCACCTGCCAGGGCGTGAGCCCGGCTTGCCGCATCACCGCGATCTCATGGTGCAGCGCAAAACCCGGGACGTTGAACATCTGCGGGGAGTCGGTTCCCATGAGCAGCGGGGCTCCGGAATCGGCGAGCGTCTTGAGCAGCGTACGCCGCAACGAGAGATACCGCGTGGAGACGTCGGGGCTCACTCCGTTCATCTGATCCTGCTGGATGCGATTGCGCTTCTGGTTCGACCAGCCGTTGATCCATTGCGGGGGCGCGTACTTCATCTCGGCCCGCTTGGCCATGTCCTCGGGCGCCTCCGGGGAGAAGAAGCTCTCCCACAGAAACGCGGTCGGCACGTTCCAGGTCCCCGCCTTACGAGTATCGGCCGCCAGCGCCGCGAAGCGCGAGGGGTCGATCGCGCTGATCATGTCGCCGAGCGTGGCGCCATCGGCGAACACGCGTGCGCGTGCCTCCATCGGCACGGCCGCCTCGAGATACCCATCGAGGTGGTCGATGGTCGATTGCCGACTGGCAAGCGTGTGCTCGAGCCCCACACCCTGTGAAATGTGCCCGGCGTAGGTAATCCCGACGGCACGCGCCGCGGCGACGATGGAATCGTACGACGTGCGCGGAATGCCGGGGTGCAGCTTCAGGAAGTCGTAGCCCGCCGCCTTGTGCTCGCGCACGAGCCGCGCGGCGGTGGCCGGGTCGCCTGCGCTGTTGCCATTGAGCGATGGCGCGCCGACGAAGATGGTGGGGCCGAGCATCTCACCGCTGGCGGTTTTCGCGCGGAGGGTGAGCTGGTTCGGCGCGCCGAGCATCCCGCGAATGGTGGTCACGCCATTGGCGACGTAGAGCGTGAAGATGTCGCGAATCACCTGCTCCGACGCCTGCGCGCCGGGAATGTGCGCGTGCATCTCGGCGAGGCCAGGCAGGAGATACTTGCCGCGGCCGTCCACGCGCAGCGCTCCGGAGGGAACGCGCGCGCGCGCCGACGGCTCGACGGACACGATGCGCCCGTCGCGCACGATCACCGTCTGCCCCTCGAGCACCCGCTCGCGATCCATGGGGATGACGTTGACGTCGACGAAGGCGACGGTAGCGGGGGTAGTGTTCTGCGCGCCCACTGGGGCGGCGAGTGGGAGCGCGGCGGCGAGGAATGCCGAGAGGCGCTGCATCACGAATGGCTTCATGGGCGCGGCAGGAGAGAGAGTGGGCATGGAGCCCGGTGGCGGGGGGCAAGTCCGGGTATCCCCCCGCCCACCGGAGTCCTGAAGAACCACGCCCTTCTATGATGGGTCGGAGGGTCGAGGGCGGAAGATCCCCCGGCCCGACCTTTACTGAGGACTTACAGGGTGAATGGGCCAGGGGCCAGGGGCCAAGGGCCAAGGGGGTGGAAAGGCGAGCGGCCGTAGGCCGCTCGCTCATCTGATGAGCGCGTCTGCCGCGTAGCGGCGACGCGCCTTTCCACCCCTCGGCCCCTGGCCCTTGGCCCTGACCCGCCCATTCGCCGCCATTGCGCACGGCGTTCGCCGCGCGACGCGGTGGAGCGACCGGGTGCGCATCGTTTTTGGGCATCCGGGATGGCGTCCGGTAAGAGCTCGGCGGCCCGATCGTCCCGCCGGAGGTACAACCCTCGACCCGTCCCAAGTTCGACCCGCCGATCGCGCCCACGGTACGTCGTTATGCGCTGGTCCAGATTCTCGTCGTGCTGCTCGCGACCCTGAAGGTGCTGGCGCTGGCCGCCGTCCTCCCCGCGCATCAGACCGGGCGCTGGCGTTCTACGTGGTGCTGAGCATCACGAACATTCGTGGGCTGCTGGAGGGACGCGGGTGGGCGTTCGCGATGGAGCTCGCGCGACAGGCGACCCTCGCGGTCACGGCCGGGGCACTGGTTTTCTTCGAGATGGTCCCGATGGCGGCGGGGGTCACCGCGGGGGGGTTTTGTGCGGTGTCCGCGCTCTGGGTCGTGCGGCTCCGTGGTAACGCCGCCGTGGAGGTCGCTTCTTAGAGGGTCTTCAAATCTCCGGGAATGCTCCGTAATGCCGGGGCCACGGACAGCTGAGCTGCGAGCTGACCCGAATAACAACACGAATTGCCCGAATTGCTCCGGGCGCCGCGCAATCCTCCGCACGCAAGCCCAACGACACATTGTTGTTGCTGGAGCGCCGAGCTCGAAGCGGCAAGACGCAATTCGCGTAATTCCTGTCGTTATTCGGTCAGCGCGCAGTTCAGCTGTCCGTGGCCGCTTGCGGATCGCAGCCAGGCATCGGGCAATCCGCAATTCCCCGAAGAAACATCCTATGAGGTGCTGGAGTTACTCGAGTGCTCCAGGGAGAAATGCCTTTCACCTCGAGCACCTGGAGCACGTCGAGCACCTAGACGCGACCCATCTCCGCCGCCCTCGCCACCGGCGAGAACGTCGACGTCGCCGGTACCGGCTCGACCCGGCTTGCGTGGAGACAGCATTCCTCGAGCTGTCGCACGGAGAGATGCATCCAGTCATCCGGATAGGGCGCGAGCCGCCGCTTCTCTCCCGCCGACTCGAACAGCAGCCACCCACGCGCGAACTCCGGGTCGGTGAGCAAGTGGGGGGGAATCATCGCGAGGTTCGGGTCCTTCACCTCGCGGACGCTCCAGTCGCGCCCCTTGCCATCCACGAACCTCATGATCACGATCCACCTCCGCAGCGACGTCGCATTCGCGAAATGCAATTGTCGTGCGCTCTCGGTGAGGTCCATCGCGAGTGTACGTGCGCGTATACTCTTGTGCATCGTCACCAATCGCGCAAGCTCGGGAATCACAATTTCGGGCCGACGCCAACCTGCCTGCGTGAGCGCGAGCTGAACGGCAAAGACGTCAGAGCTCAGAATACAGAATTCAGAATTCACATGAACAACGGGGAGCCAGTGCGTGGCTCCCCGTGGTCGTTTCCTGAATTCTGAATCAGAATTCGGTATTCTGAGCTCTGACGTCCTTGCCGCTAGCCGATCAATCCGACCACGGCGGCACCACGCCGTTCACGCGCGCGTACGCGATGAGCTGGCCCAGGTGCTCGCCCAGGTGACGGGCCATGAAGAACGAGAAGCTCCGGCCCGTCATGTCCATCCCGAACACCTTCATCGCCTTGTCGGCATCGGCGTCCTTCATCTGGCTCGCCGCCGCGCGGATATGGTCGAACGACTTCTTCACTTCGGCGATAATCCTGGCCTTGTCGGTCGTCGACGCCTCGTACCCCTGCATCGAGAACCCCGCCGGCGCCTTGATGCCCGCCATCCCCGGCAGCCCCTGGTTGGCCCCGGCGACGTGCAGCAGCACCTCGGCGACCGACCGGACCCCCGCCGCCGGACGCCAGGTGTACTTGTCCGCCGGAATCGCCTCAGCCAGCTGCGTAAACCGCCCCTCGAAGTACTGCATCTCCTTCAGAAACTCGGCCCGATACCCGGATGTGGGTGCGGCCGCGGCCTGTGCCGATGCCACCGACGCGGCACCCGCGAGAGCGGCCGCGACGAGCGTGAATCGTACTGCGCGCATTGGGATCTCCAGTTGAGAACTCCCTAAATCGAGGGGCCCCGCCCGCGGGCCGCAAGACTCACTTCGTCAGAGAAAAATGAGGAACGAGGGCAGAGGAGTGAGGAATAACCCCTTCCTCAGTCCTTAGTCCTCGTTCCTCACCCGTCGCTCAGTCATGCGACCGACCAACCCTCAAGTACAGCGGCCACCACACGCGCCTCGGGACCTCGGGATTCGGCCACACCTCCAGGAGGCTTGCCCGAAGCGCCACAGTGGGGTCGACGTTCATGACCTCGCGATACCGGCTCGTCGCCGACCAGGTCCGGATGTACCCGACGACCTGCTCGAGCGTCCACCGCTCCGACATCTCGAGGTCGGGCACCGCGATCTCACGAAAGGGCAACGTGATCGAGCGATAGCCGTCGTCGATCAAACGGCGCTGCGGCGGCCAGTACGGCCCGACGATCGTGCGGGAGAATCGCCTGACGAGCGCGTCGGCATCGGGCGTATCGAGACGCACGTCACCGTAGCCCCACACCGCTACGATACCCCCCGGCCGCGCAACGCGCTTCGCTTCACGAAAAAACGCATCAACGTCCAGCCAGTGCAGCGCCTGCGCGACCGTCACCAGATCGCACGTCGCGCTCGCGATCCCGCTGCGCTCCCCAGGCGCAACCCGCCACTCGATGCGCGGATGAGCAGGCGCGTGGGCGATCTGCGCCGCGCTGGGATCGGTCCCGATCACGTGCTCGAATCGCTCGGCGAGATCCAGCGTCGCCTGCCCGTTTCCGCAGGCGCAGTCCCACGCGAGCGTTCTCGCCGGCGCGGCCTCGGCGAGAAAGTCGAACAGCCCAGCTGGGTAATGTGGCCGATAGGTCGCGTAGCTCGACGCGATGCTGGAGAAGTGATCGCGAAACGTGCTCACACCGCCGTGGTCGGCTTCGACCCCGTCACAACGGGGCGAGCCCCTTCTCGATCTCCGCCCGGCGCCCTTCGAGAAATGGGGGCAACGACAGACGCTCGCCCAATCGCTCCAACGGCTCATCCGCCGTCATCCCGGGCCCATCCGTCGCGATCTCGAACAGCACACCGCTCGGGGTCATGAAGTAGATCGAGCGAAAATAGAAGCGATCGATCACCGGCGTCACCTGAAAGCCCGCTTCGTCGAGTCGATCGCGCCAGGCCGCGTGCGTCGTGTCGGTGGGTGTGCGAAGCGCGACGTGATGCACCCCCCCGCGACCGTAACGCCCGCGCGCCGCACCGGAGCTCACGGCGAGATGGAGCTGCGCATCGATGTCGCCATCACCGGTCGCGAACACGACAATCTGGGTCTCGGCGGCCACGTCGGGCGACGTGCGCGCCGCGTACCCGCCGACCTCGCGAAAGCCGAGGACGTTCGTAAGAAACGAGGTCATCGATCGGGGATCCGCGACCTCGATGATCGCCGGCCCGAGCCCCTTCACGCCATGCTCGGGATCGATCCCGTGCGCGTCCCACGTGACGCCGTGCGCAAGCCCGCGGTCGTCGACGATCGTGAGCGATTGTCCTTCCGGATCGAGCAGGTGGAGGGTCGCGCGCCCGTTCTCCTCGACGACGTCGCCATGGACGACGCCGGCGGTCGTGAGGCGACGCGCCCACCACTCGAGGGCCCGCTCGCTCCCGACACGAAGACCGGTAGCCGCAACGCTGCCGGGGCCGCGGCGCCGCGGAACCGCATGCGGCCAGTCGAAGAACGTGAGCTCCGAGCCGGGACTGGCGACCGCGTCACCGTAGAAGAGGTGGTAGGCGGTCACGTCATCCTGATTCACGCTCTTCTTGGTGAGACGCATGCCCAACGTGCGCGTATAGAAGCGCACGTTCTCAGCCGCGGTGGCGGTGATCGCGGTCACGTGATGAAGCCCCGTGAGCGCACCCGGCGCTTCTACGTCGTTGACTGATGCCGCCTGAAGGGTCGTCATGTCCATCAAGATTGCGGATCACGGATTACGGATTGCCGGTGAACGTCGGTTCGCAGTCCGCAATCCGCAATCCGCAATCTAGCGCCCCTAATTCGCAGCCGTCGACCTCCGCGCCGCATCCCGCCTGATGAGGGCGAACCCAACCGAGTTGAAGTTCCAGCTCGCGACATCCTGGAATAGCTTGCGCGCCTCGGCGGACTGTCCGGCGCCCTCCAGCGCGAGAGCGAGATGGTACTTCTGATAGACGTCGGTGAGATCGGCCTGGCGATAGTGCGAGATCGCCTGCGGGAAGTTCTTCTTGCGCAGCTCGACGAGGCCAAGCAGTGAGTGATACGTCTCGAGGCGGCGCGGGTTCTGATCGTTCTCCACCAGCCGCTTGTGCTCGTTCGCCTTGGTGAGGGCCCCGTCGAAGTCACCCCGGCGTGCCGCGAGCTGGCTCTCCCAGGAGAGGATGACGGACTCCGTCAGCCGCGTGTTGTCGGCGTCGTTCACCGCCTTCGCGTCGGCCCGCACCACTGGCGCGTACAGGGCGAGCACACGCTGCGCGTCTTCGAGCAAATCGTTATGCAGCGCGATCTGCACCGCGCTCACCAGCGCGAACGCTTTCGCGCCGTTGATCTGTTTCGCGGGAACCGTCTTCTCGGCCGACCGTGCGACGGCGATCAGCTCCTCGACGGCGGCGGCTGGCTGCGCGGCGTGGACGCTCGTGTACGCCCGGAACACCCCGTACGTCGCTTTCTCGATCTCCTTCCCGTCCGCGATCGCGGCGTCGTACGCGGCGCGCGCTTCGGCGTAGTTCCCGAGGAACGAGTTGATGTGCCCCTTCTTCAGCACGGCCACGGCGAGCTTCGGATCCTTCTCGACAGCACGCGCGTATGCATCGCGCGCTTGCTGAAGCTCATTCATGGCGCGATACACGTCGCCGAGCTGCTCGTACCCCTTGGCTTCCTTGGGGTCGGCGGCGATCGCCCGCTCCATGTGCTCCTTCGCCTTCGCGAAGTCGCGCGGCTCGTTGAAGAGGTACGAGAACCCTGCCACGGTCTGGGCGAGATACATCGACGGATCGAGCGCGATCGCGCGATGGTAGGCTTCGCGGGCCTGCTTGTGACGGTTCAGCGCCGCTTCCGCGTTGCCGAGCGCGATCCATGCGCGCGGGGATCCGGGGTGCATCTTGGCGAGCTTCTGCGCGAGCTCCACCCGCTTCTCCGCGTTGTTGTCGAGGAAGGTGCGGTTGATCTCCACGAGCAGCCGCTCCCCTTCACTCTTGCCGGTGAGACTCGCGGCCGCCCGCTCGAGGTTCTCCTTGAACTCCGGCGCCGACGCAGCCGCGGCGGCGAGGTTCAGGTAGCCGTACGCGAACATCGGGTCCTGGTCGACCGCCATCCGAAAGTGCTCCCGCGCTTGGCGCGGGCGGCCGACGTCGAGCAATCGCTGTCCGACGGCGAAGTGAGTGCGGGCGCCCGAGGAAGCGGTCGTTACCGGAATCTCGTCCGCCGGAGCGACCGAGCCCCCTTTTTGACTTACGGCGACGGCCTGGGCCCCTGCCGCGTTGGTGACGAACGCTACCGCCAGCAGGGCGTGCTTTCTGACGCTGATCATTGCTGCCTCCCCCATTGGAAGGTCGGGTGGACCGGTCGGCGACCCGGTGCGCGAGCCTCTCGGATGCGCCGTCCACGATTGGGCGGGGGGTGTTCAGCGGCAATCCAGCGGCCGTAAGGTCCTCGTCAGAATGGCGTTGCGGATTGGGACGACGGGGCGCCGCTCACCTGATTCCCTTACCAGCGTCTCCGAATTCCCTGATTGCCGCGCATTCCGCGGAATGCGACGTTAGGCCTTTGGCATGGGCGCTTAAGTAGCGGTGTGACATTAATCACCAAACTCATCGCGCGCCGAATGACGCCAAACGGCTCGGGCGGCATGGCCCCTGCTTCGTAAATATCGATCGCAGCGACGGTTTCGTCGCTCGGGGAAGACAATGGAGGCCCCGTCCGCACACGCCCGCGGAGCTGGCTGGAGGGCGCTGCAAGGAGAATACGCTATGCAACGTCGAATCATTCGATTCATCCCTGTGGCCGTGGCCATTGCGCTCACGGCCGGAGTCACCGCGGAGGCGGCCGCGCAGGACACCACCCGCTCCCGCACGACGGTGACCTCCACGAGACGGATTCCCGTGCAGAAGGAAGGCACGACGGTAACCGAATCCCCCGGCGCGATCTCGGCTGACAGCGCCGCCAGGGCAGACTCGATTGCCGCGGCCGAGCGGGCCCGTCAGGAAGAGCTCGCGCGCCTGGAGCGTGCGCGCCAGGATTCCATCGCGGCCGCCGAGCGGGCGCGTCAGGAAGAGCTGGCGAGGATCGAGCGGGCGCGTCAGGACTCGATCGCACGAGCCGAGCAGGCTCGCCGCGACTCTATCGCGGCGGCAGAGGCCGCGGCCGCTGAGCGCTTCCGTGTTGGCCGCTTCAACGGCTGGTACTTCAACCTCGGCGGCGGCCTGAGCATGCCCAGAGGCGCGCTCGACGACCTGTATGGCAACGGGTGGAACGTCACCGGCTCGGTTGGCTGGCACCCGACCGAATCGGCGTTTGGTGTGCGGTTCGACGCCACCTACGATCGCCTGAACGGTGAGTCCTTCCCCGCCGGCAGCGCGAACGAGCTGGCCGATGCGTCGATTCTCGCCGGACTGGGCGAAGTCACGCTGCGCATCCCACGCGCACTCGGACTCAACCCCTACATCGTCGGTGGCGGCGGCGTCTATCGCTTCTCCGACTACGGCGGTGCGGGCAGCGAGTCGTCGACGGAGTTCGGCTGGAATGTGGGCGGCGGGTTGCGCTTCGGATGGGGATTCACCAGCCTGTTCGTGGAATCGCGTTACATGAGCGTCGGGACGCCAGGTGAGCGGGCGACGTACGTGCCGATCATTCTGGGTATTACGTTCCGGTAAGGTAGGTGCTCGAGGTGCTCAGGGTGCTCAGGGTGCTCGAAGTGCGACACTCTGAGCACCCTGAGCACACTGAGCATCCTGAGCATCCTTGATGAGCAAACTTCTTCCTTCGCTCCTCACCGCGGTCCTCCTCCTGGGCGCACACGCGACGTCCGCGCGCGCGCAGGAGTATCAGATCGACAGCGGCTACGCCGAAGTTCTGCCGCCCGCTCCGCCGCCCGTCGAGTCATCGTCGCACCTGGTGACGAAGCGGGACAGCGCGCTGGCGTCCAGAGCGCGGCGCGCGGCCGAGCGGTCGAGCGCGATGCGCGTCGTCGTGTCGATTGGCGAGCGGCGGCTGTGGGTGTTGACAGGTGCGGACACGCTGCTCGACGCACCGGTCGCGGTCGGGATGGGGCGCACGCTCGCGTACGCCGGCAAACGCTGGACGTTCGCGACACCGATCGGAGTACGCCGCGTGTTGAAGAAGCGGTCCACGCCCTATTGGCGCCCACCTGATTGGGCGTACGCGGAGGTGGCGCGCGAGCATGGGCTGCGCCTGAAGCACTTGCACGCCGACCGGCCGATAACGCTCGGCGATGGGCGGCAGCTCGTCGTGCGCGACAGCCTGGTGGGTGTGATGATGCCTGATGGCTTTGCGCCCCTCCCAGTCGAGGAGCACGTCGTCTTCGACGAGACGCTGTACGTTCCGCCGCTCGGCACCCGGAATCGGCTCATCGAGGGCGAGCTGGGGCTGTATCAGCTCGACCTGGGCGAGGGCTATCTCCTCCATGGGACGCCTCACGAGGAATCGATCGGCTACGCGACGACCCACGGGTGCGTGCGCCTGCGCGGCCACGACATCGAGTGGCTGTTCGCCAACGTGCCTGTCGGGACGCCGGTGTATTTGTACTGACTGAAGGCGAGTGCGGAGTGCGGATTGCAGCCGGGGCTCTCGCTGGTGTCGGCACTCTCCGCACCAGATTTCAAGCTTTCGCTGACAAGCGCCCTCCCGCGCGGGTCTAGCTTGCCATGAGTCGGGACGCGGTCTTCCGACCCGCGCCGCGGTACCCGCTCGCCTCCTCTCCCTCCTGTCGATGAGCCGTCGCGAGCATTCCTCTGCCGCCGGCGCGTCCGCGACGCGCTGAGCGTCCGGGCTCCGACCGCTGCAGCGAGGAGGATGTATGCGCAGAATCACGTTTGCGGTTGCGGCGCTGTTCGCCGCGGCCACGGCGCTCCAGGCGCAAGCGCCGACCGTTCCGAAGATCGAGCTGCGTCCATTCGTCGGCGCTTCCGTCCCCACGGGCGACCAGCGCGACCTGTTCGGCGACGAGCCCATGTTCGGACTTCAGGGCGCGGTGGAAGTAAAGCCGACGTTCCACATCGTCGGGTCGTTCGGCTGGGTCCCCGCCGAATCGAAGTACGCCTTCGCCGATAACGGGGCGAACGTCTTCCAGTACGACATGGGCGTCGAGTTCAGCTTCATCCGGCCGATGCCGCGCAACTGGGAGTTCAGACCCTTCCTCGGCTTCGGCGCAGGCGGGCGCACCTACACCTACGCCGCCGAACAGCTGAACAACAAGACCTGCCTGGCCGGCTATGGCGCGCTTGGCACCGAGTTCCAGCTCGGCCGCACCGCGATCCGGCTCGAGGGCCGTGACAACCTCTTCTGCTACAAGTCACCGATCGAGGGCATTACGTCGAAGACGCGGAACGACGTCGGCATCATGCTGGGACTGGCGTATCACTTCCGGTAAGAGAGGCTCTTCTTCTTGCGCGCGCATGTGCTTCGTTCGGTTGCATCGCGCAACGAGCCGTAACAGCGTATCACAGAGGGCACAGAGACGTAGCACAGGGACTCACAGAGGAACTGCAACCGCGAAAGCTTTTGCAAAAAGCCCTTGCAGTTGGTGTGTCTGTGAGTCCCTGTGGATGTCTCTGTGCCCTCTGTGATACGCTGTTACGGCTCGTTGCGCGACGATGAGGCGAGGCCCCCCGGAAAACCGACAAAGAAACCCTGCCCTCGCCCCGACCGTACGCTCCGATGTCACCGACACGTGCTCCCACCCGACACCCCTATGCGACTCATCTCACGTCACCTCTCCATCGCGCTCATCCTCGCGGCCACGGTCGGCGCATCCGCACCCAGTCTCGCCCAGAAAGGTCCACCGCCAGCCGATGCTGAACGCACGCTCCGCGAGCTCGTTCGTGTCATGGGCGTGGACAACCAGGACACACTGCGCCGTTTCGTCGAGCAGCGATTCGTGGTCTCGGGGCCGGGGAGTGTTCCCGTTGAGGGGCGCGTGGAACGCCTCGCCATGCTCGGAGGGATGTTCGGCAAGCTCGACATAAGGGACGTCAGTGCCGCGGCCGGGACCGAAGTGTCGGCGACGGTTCAGTCCGGACGAACCGAGCAATGGCGACAGATCACGCTGTGGTTCGACAGCGTGCCGCCCCATCGCATTCTGCGGGTGGGCCTGCGTCCCGCCAGTGCGCCCGATGCACCGGCACGCCGGCTCTCCGATGCCGAGATCGTCGAGCAGCTCCGTGCGTACGTCGAGCGCATGGCGAAGCGCGATGCCTTCTCGGGAACGGTGCTGCTCGCGAAACGCGGCCGCCCGCTCTACAGCGCCGCGTTCGGCGAAGCGAACAAGGATTACGGCGTGCAAAACACCATCGACACCAAGTTCAACCTTGGCTCGATGAACAAGATGTTCACCGCGGTCGCGGTGATGCAGCTCGCCGAGGCCGGCAAGCTGTCGCTGGACGATACGCTGGGGAGGTTCCTGAAAGCGGGCGCGATGCGACCGGAGGTGTTGTCGAAAGTGCGCGTGAAGCATCTGCTGACGCACACGTCGGGGCTCGGGAGCTACTTCAATCCGCGCTGGGACAGCCTCTCCCGCACGCTCTTTCGCAGCGTGGACGACTGGATGGGCCTGATCAAGGACGATGCGCTCGCCTTCGAGCCGGGCACGCGGTGGTCGTACAGCAACACCGGCATGCTGGTGCTCGGCAAGGTCATCGAGGCCGCGAGCGGACGGGATTACTTCGAGTACGTGCGCGAGCACATCTACACGCCGGCCGGAATGACGAACAGCGACTCGTACGAGCTGGACCGCGTGATCAAGAATCTGGCGATCGGCTACGACATCGAGCGCACGGCGAAGGGCGCTGAATACCGTCCCAACACCTTCTATCACGTGCTTCGCGGCGGCCCAGCTGGCGGCGGCTATTCGACGGTGGGCGATCTCACGCGGTTCGCCGCCGCGCTCGTGGAAGGAAAGCTGGTGAGTCGAGACGGCGTGAAGCAGCTGACGACACCCAAGGCCGAGCTCTCGTCGCCTCGTTATGGATACGGCTTCGGCATCGAGGAGAACGGCCGTATCGTCGGACATGGCGGCGGCTTCCCCGGCATCAACTCCCAGCTCGACATCTTCGTCGAGGAAGACTACACGCTGGCGGTGATGTCGAACTACTCGATGGGCGCACAGCCGGTCGTCGAGAAGGGACGGGCGTTGATTCTCGCGGGGAGAGCGCCCACGGCCTCGCGTTGAGGTGACTGTCGATTGCGGATTGCTGATTCCTGATTGATGTTGAAGATCCCGAGTACGTGAAGGGCTCCAGGTCGCACCCGGAGCCCTTGCACGCAATCAGCAATCCGCAATCCGCGGTCCGCGATCGCCTCATGCCGCCCCGTCTCGCGCAGATAATTGTCTTCGCATCGCTCCTCCACGGCACCGCGCCCACGGAAGGTGTGTCGATCACTTTCCTGGCAAACGAGGGGGTGATGCTGTCGTCAGGCGGCGACAAGGTTCTGATCGACGCCCTCTTCCAGAAATACGAAACGGGCTACGCCGTCCCCGCCGACTCCACGCAGGCCGTCCTGGCGGCCGCCCGCGCTCCTTTCGATGACGTCGACCTCGTTCTCGTGACGCACCGGCACGGGGATCACTTCCACCCTGCACCGGTCGCCGCGCATCTGCGCGCCAATCCGCGCGCCAGGCTCGTGACCTCGAAGCAAGTCATCGACAGCCTTCGCGGTCGGCTCGAGCCGAACGCCGCGATCGAATCCCGGCTCCTCGCGCGCACCATGGCGCCGGGGTCGCGCCGGCGTGAAGTGATCGACGGCATCGGCATCGAGCTGCTGGGCTTGCCCCACGGGGGCAGGCGACATCGCGCTGTCGAGCACCTCGGCTACGTTGTCGAGCTCGGCGGGCGGCGCGTGCTTCACGTGGGCGACACCGACATCACCGAGGCGGCGTTCGCTCCTTTCCGCCTCGATACGGCGCGCATCGATGTTGCATTGCTGCCAGTGTGGATGGTGACGAGCCGCGAAGGACAGCGCGTGATCGAGCGATGGATCCGGCCGCGACAGGTCGTTGCCATCCACGTCGGGGAGGGCCAGGAACGCCGCGCGACACGAGACGTCGCCCAGGCGCTGCCCGGGGCGATCACGCTCGTCCGTTCGCTCGAGACGTACCGATGGTGAGGGTCTCCGCGCGCGCGTTGCTTGCCTTCGGCGCTCTGGTCGTCACGCCGAGCGTGGCGCACGCGCAGCGTCCCTGCGACGTCCCGGCGGCGCCGCACGGGCCAAGCCGTGACCTCTACTGTATCGAGCTCATCCCCGTGCCTGACGTTGCCGGCGCCGGCCGCATCGAGCTCGCGTACCTCCCGAATCCATTCACTATCGCGGCGCTCCCGGACGGGCGGCTCCAATATCGCCCAATCGTCCACCTGAACCGGCTTCCCCCGCCGGAGTCGTTAGGTGCGTTCACGCGCTACGTGGCCTGGCTCAGCCCGCCGACCATGGATTCGGTGGTGCGACTCGGGACCGTGACCGCGGGCAGCACCACGCTGCCGCCGATCGATCTCGAGAAATTCGTCGTCCTCATCACCGCCGAGCCGTCGAGCAACGCCACCGAGCCAACGGGTCGCATCGTGCTTCGCGGGCAGTCACCCTCTACGCGCCTCCAGCCGCCCGAGATCACGCAGCTCGCGTTGGGCGCGATGGTCGATTCGGGCACCGCCGCCGCGCCGGTCGATCACGGAGCCCACGGCGCGCACGGCACGACCGCGGAAATCACGGCGCGGGGTGCTCCGGCAACCTGGACGTCCGTCCCCATGCTCCCCGGGCTCCAGATGCTCGACGCGGAGATGGCGCTCCGGCCGCGTGTCTCGCCCTGGCTGCCGCGCTGGTCAGACACCCTCCCGCTCGTGCGTCCGTCACAGGTCGCCCGCCTTGGCAACGGCGACACGCTGCACCTCGAGGCGGGACTCGTCAGGCGCCCGTTCAAGGGGCGCGACCTGACGATGTATGCCTTCAACGGCCAGCATCCCGGCCCGCTGCTCATGGTGCCGCAGCATACGGAGATCGTCGTCGAGCTGCGGAACGCACTCGATCAGCCGACGACGGTCCATTGGCATGGCATCCGGCTCGACAACCGCTTCGATGGCGTTCCCGATCTCACGCAGGCACCGGTGCCCCCCGGTGGTCGCTTCACCTACCGCATTCGCTTTCCCGACGCTGGCATCTACTGGTATCACCCGCACGTGCGCGAAGACGTGCAGCAGGAGCTCGGTCTCTACGGCAACATGCTCGTGCGGTCGCCCCATCCGGACTACTACGGGCCGTCGAATCGTGAGGAGGTACTGATCCTCGACGATCTGCTCCTCACCGAGTCAGGGCTCGTGCCGTTCGGCGCCGAGGCGGCCACACATGCCCTGATGGGGCGCTTCGGCGACGTCATGCTCGTGAACGGTGAGCCCGGGTACCAGCTCGACGTGCGCCGCGGCGAAGTCGTGCGCTTCTTCCTGACGAACGTCTCGAACACGCGCACGCTCAACCTCTCCTTCGCCGGCGCCCGAATGAAAGTGGTCGCGTCCGACGTGGGACCGTTCGCGAGCGAAGCCTGGGTCGACAACGTCGTCATCGCACCCGCCGAGCGATACGTGGTGCACGTGCGGTTCGACGCTCCGGGCACGACGGCGCTCGTGAATCGCGTGCGCGGGCTCGACCATCTCTTCGGTCGCTTCTTTTCGCACGTCGACACGCTTGGCGTCGTTCGCATCGGCGAACAGGCGGTCAATCCCGATCTCGCCGCGAGCTTCGTGACATTGCGCCGCGACAGCACCGCGTCCGCGGACGCCGCGCGCTATGCCGGGTGGGTGTCCCGCACTCCGAACCGATCGCTCGTGCTCTCCCTTCGCCGGCGCGATCTTCCATTCATCACGAACCAGCTCCTTCAGCTCGATTCGATCTTCTTCGCGCCGATCGAGTGGATTGGGACGATGCCCTCGATGAACTGGGCGTCGGACGCTCGACAGGTGACCTGGCTGCTGCGCGATCCGGCGACCGGCCGCGAGAACATGGACATCGACTGGCGCTTTCGTCGCGGCGAGGTCGTGAAGCTGCGGCTGGTCAGCGAGCGCCAGACCGTACACGCGATGCAGCACCCCATTCACATCCATGGACAGCGGTTCCTGATCCTGGCGGTGAACGGCGTTCCGACGCAACATCACGCCTGGAAGGACACCGTCTTGCTTCCGGCGGGTGCGACGGTCGATCTTCTGGTCGAGATGACCAACCCCGGGCGGTGGATGCTCCACTGCCACATCGCCGAGCACCTGTCGGCGGACATGATGATGGCCTTTACGGTGGAGTGACCTATGCGGCGGTACCTGACGACGATCGGAGTCGCGCTCGTTCTCCTGGCGACAGGACTCGGCGAACCCCTCGCCGCACAGCGGGCGGACTCGCTTTCCTCCAACGTTCGCGAGCTCGTCTCCGTCGCCGAGCCCGTCGTGGCGCTCACCGGTGTCACGGTGATCGACGGGACCGGCGCCGCGCCGCGTCGCGATCAGACGATCGTCATTCGCGACGGGCGCATCGCCGAGGTGGGACCTGCCTCACGAGTGAAGGCGCCGGCGGGCGCGCGCGTGATGTCCCTGGCGGGTCACACCGTCATCCCAGGGCTCATCGGGATCCACGACCACCTCTTCTACACGGCGGCGGGCGGACGCGCCGTCCAGATGGGATTCACCGGCCCCCGGCTCTACCTCGGCTCCGGCGTGACGACCATACGCACCACGGGCGGGCGGTCGCCGTACGCGGAGATCAATACCAAGGCCGCAATCGACGCGGGCCGCGTCCCGGGTCCTCGTGTCCATCTCACTGCCCCGTACATCACCGGCGGCGCGGGAGGCGGCGCGGGCAGCATGGCCACGATCAACTCACCCGAGGCGGCGCGACGATTCGTCGCGTATTGGGCCGCGGAAGGAATGACGTGGATCAAGGCCTACACCGACATCAGCCGCGCGGACCTCGCGGCGGCGATCGACGAGGCGCACAAGCGCGGGATGAAGGCCACCGGTCACCTGTGCTCGGTGAGCTTCCGTGAGGCGGTGGAGCTCGGCATCGACAACCTCGAGCACGGGATGCTGGTCGCGTCGGACTTCGCGGCGGGAAAGCCCGCCGATGTCTGCCCCACGAACTACATGGCGGGCATCGCGCAGGCGAATCCGACTGGTCCGGAGGCGCAAGCGGTGATCAAGACGATGGTCGATCGCGGTGTGTCGATGACGTCCACCCTGGCGGTGTTCGAGCCGTTCGTGCCCGGTCGTCTGTCGAACGACGAGCGCACGTTGTCGATGATGACGCCGCCGCTGCGCGACGCCTATAAGGCGCTCAAGCATCGCATCGACTCCGCGCGCTCCAGCCCATTCACGGAAGAGGTGTTCAAGAAGGCGCTCGCGTTCGAGCGCGCCTTCGCGCAGGCCGGTGGTCTCCTCGCGGCAGGGGTCGATCCCACCGGAGCCGGGGGCGCGCTCGCGGGCTTCGGCGATCAGCGCAATTACGAGCTGCTGGTCGAGGCCGGGTTCACGCCAGCGCAGGTGGTGCAGATCATGACGCTGAACGGCGCCAAGGTGCTCGGCGTGCAGGACCGGTTAGGCAGCGTCGAGGCGGGGAAGCTCGCCGACCTGGTGGTGCTGCG
>JAICNG010000109.1 GCA_025931335.1 Gemmatimonadaceae bacterium
CAATGGCTGCTCATCCTCGAGCGCGCGCCCCTCGCCTTCCTCGTGTGCCTCACGATAGAGGGCGAGATAGCCCTGGAACTTGATGACGGAGCCGGTCGAGCGGAAATGATAGGATTGCGGATTGCGCGCTGCCCCAAGGGCACCCGCTGATTGCGCATCCGGCTCCAGGTGGTATTCCACCGTCGTGGTATCGAAGACCGCCGGGGCCATCTGCGAGGCCATGAAGCGCTGCCAGATCAGCTGATAGAGCCTGAACTGGTCGGCATCCAGATAGCGCCGGATGTGCTCGGGATGACGCGTGGGGTCGGTAGGGCGGACCGCCTCGTGCGCATCCTGCGTATTCGCCTGCTTCGCGTTCCCGTACAGCCTCGGCGAGTCGGCGAGGAACTCGGCGCCGAACAACACGCGCAGATGGTCGCGGGCCTGCCCGGCGGCGCTCGGCGCCACGCGCGTGGAGTCGGTGCGCATGTAGGTGATGAGGCCCACGGCCTCGTCCTCGAGCTCGATCCCCTCGTAGAGGTCCTGCGCCACGCGCATCGTCCGCTTCGACCCGAAGCCGAGCTTCTTCGCCGCTTCCTGCTGAAGCGTGCTGGTGGTGAACGGCGCGGCGGGGTTCTTCCGGCGCTCACGGCGCTTGACGTCGGACACCGGAAACACGCCAATGAAGGACCGAGGAACGAGGACCGAGGAAGCGTTGCCTTCCCGCTTTGCGATGGCAATGACCGCGTCCACGATGCCCTTCGCCGTCTGCTCGTTAGGGATCTCCGGCTTCTTGCCATCCACGTGGTGGAGGCGCGCGGTGAACTGCTGGCCATCCTTTTCGAGTTGGGCCTCGATGCTCCAGTACTCGACGGCGGTGAAGGCGCGGATCTCGCGCTCGCGCTCGACGATCAGGCGAAGCGCCACGGTCTGCACGCGACCGGCGGACAGCCCCGTCTTCACCGTCTTCCAGAGAAGTGGCGACGCCTTGTAGCCCACCAGACGATCGAGCACCCGGCGCGCCTGTTGTGCCTCGACCTTCTTCTCGTCGATCGCGCCCGCGCTGGCGATCGCGCGCTGCACCGCGTCCTTGGTGATCTCGTGAAACAGCACGCGGCGGATGGGCGCGCCCCCGCGCCGCCGAATCTGACCGGCGACGTGCCAGGCGATGGCTTCCCCTTCGCGATCAGGGTCGGTCGCGAGGAAGATCTCGCGCGCGTCCTTCGCGGCGGTCTTCAGATCGGCGAGCGTCTTCTCCTTGCCCGCGATCGTCACGTATTCCGGAACGAAGCCGGAGCCGATGTCGATGCCAAGCTTCTTCTGCGGCAGATCGCGCACGTGCCCCACCGTCGCCTTCACTCGATAGGCGCGGCCGAGGTACTTGCCGATGGTCTTGGCCTTGGCGGGAGACTCGACGATGACGAGCGACGCGCCCGACCCCATGACCGACGGCGTCTCGTCGACGATGACGACCGCCTTCGCCTTGACGGGGGGCTTCCGGCGTGAGCCGGTTTTCGCCACGGCCGGAACGAGCGCCTTGGTGCCCGCGCGGGGCGTCTTCGCGCGCGCCGTCCTGGTTGCCGACGCCTTCGCGACCGACGACTTGGCCGGCGGCGCCGTGACGGCCGGCGTCCGGGCGCCTGTCTTGGCGCCCTTCGATCCCTTTGCCCCCTTCGATCCCTTCGACCCCTTCGCCGCCATCAATGCACCCGATCGGCGCTGGGGCCCTCGGCGTCATCGATCACCCCCACGCCCTCGAGGAGCAACCGGAGATCATCGAGCGCGATGCGCCCATCGATGTGCGTGAGCGCGCGCTCGATCACCTGCTCGAGCTCGGGCGCGCTCAACGTGCCCGACCCTTTCAATTGAAGTAAACGGCCCCACGCCTCAGGCGCGAAGCGACCCTGCTCGTGAGGCCCCATTACGCGAAAAGTCATGTCCTGGAATTCGTGACTTCGAGAAACCCGCAGGGCGAAGCTCGGTCTCCACCCTGGTAGCCGGCTCCGGCCGCAGCATCACCGAAACGCCATGCGCGCCATCGTGAGCGCGCATCTAATGATAGATGTAATACAGGTTCGGTGACGAAGGGTTTCAACCTATGCCGCACCCCTCCTGGGTGCAAGCGCGGCGACCTTCGCGATAACCTGTTGCGCGGTCATACGTTCGGTGTCGATCACCTCGTCGGCGCGATCGTATGCGCCTCCGCGCTCGACCAGAAGACGTCGAAGCTCCCCGAGTGGATCGGGGCGCACGAGGATCGGGCGGCTCGTGCGCGACGCGCCCATCCGCTTGAGCGCCGTCTCCGGCTTCACCTTCAGATAGATGAGCTTGGCGCGCGGGCGGAGAATCGTGAGGGCGTCCCCGTTGGTGATCCACCCGCCACCCGGCGACACCACGAGCCCGCCGATCTCCGCGAGCTCGGTGGTCACCGTTCGCTCGCGCTCCCGAAAGTAGGGCTCGCCCTTCTCGGCGAAGATGGTGGCGATGTCCGAGCCCTCGCGCCGCTCGATCTCCTGGTCGAGGTCGAGAAAGGCGCGGCCGAGCTGGGTCGCGACAGCCTTCCCGACCGTCGTCTTCCCGCACCCGGGAAGGCCGACGAGCACGAGATGCCGCTCAGTCCAGCTGCCGTCCCATTCGGGCGGCAACGTCAGAAACGTATGACTCATGGTTCCTCCGCAACTCGGCGAGCGAGTCGCCACCGAACTTCTCGAGGAACGCCTGCGCGACCACGAACGCCACCATGCCTTCCGCAATGACGCCCATCGCCGGAACGGCGGTTACATCACTACGCTCCGCGACTGCCTCGGCTCGGCCGCCGGAGTCCAGATCGACTGTACCTAGAGGACGCATCAAGGTGCTGATTGGCTTCATCGCCACTCTGACCACGAGTGGCTCCCCCGTCGTCATCCCCCCTTCCAGACCTCCGGCGCGGTTGGTCACTCGGCGCACGTGCCCGGTACGAGGGCTGTCGGGGGCGGGGACGATCTCATCGTGAACGTCGGCACCTGCACGCCGGGCGGCGTCGAAGCCCAGCCCGATCTCGACCCCCTTCACGGCGGGAATGGACATGATCGCCGCAGCCAGCCGCCCGTCAAGCTTGCGATCCCACGCCACGTGGGAGCCGAGCCCCACCGGGAGCCCATCGCACACCACCTCGCACACCCCGCCCAACGTGTTCCCCTCCCGCTTCGCCGCATCGATCCGGGCGATCATCTCGCGCTCGGCATCGGTATCGAGCGTGCGGAGCGGCGAGGCGTCCGCGGCGGCCACCAGGTCAGCCGGGAAGGCGTCGGGGCGGCGCGCATCGACGCCGCCGAGATGCACTACGTGGCTGCCGACGCGAATGCCGAACTCGCCAAGCAGACGCTTGCACACGGCCGCCGCCGCGACGCGCGCCGTCGTCTCGCGGGCCGAGGCGCGCTCGAGGATGTCGCGGGCGTCGTCGCGGGCGTACTTGAGCACGCCAGTGAGATCCGCGTGTCCCGGTCGCGGTCGCCTAACGGCGCGACGACGCAGCTCCGGGTCACTTTCCCGGGGCGCCGGGTCCATGATCTCCCGCCAGCTCTCCCAATCGCGATTGCGAATGAGCATGGCGATCGGCGACCCGATGGTTTCCCCCGCCCGCACCCCCCCGAGGAACTCGACCGCATCCTGCTCGATCTGCATCCGGCGTCCGCGGCCGTAGCCCCGCTGGCGCCGGGCGAGCTCCGCGTTCACGTGCTCGGCGAGCAGGGGCAGGCCGGCGGGAATGCCTTCGAGAATCGCGATGAGCGCGGGGCCGTGGGATTCACCCGCGGTCGTGAAGCGAAGCATGACGGAGTATACGACAATGAGGAAAAAGGAACGAGGAGTGAGGAAACCGATTTCCTCACTCCTCATTCCTCATTCCTCAATCCGCGGCGCTGCTACGGGCTCAGGGGACCTGGCAAGTCGCCGTCAGCGCATTTCCGAGAGCCACGATTATGACTCCACGTGCAGTCGCTCCAACGAGCACCACCTGTCCACCGCGCACCGACGCCTTGATCGGACCGATGATCGGGTCGCGAACCGGCACGCAGCCGACGCGGCGATATTCCCACGTGTCGAAGACTTCGATCTCCGGCTGTAGCGACGCCGAGAACGCGAGGCGCTCGGTCGGCAGCACGGAGCCCGGGACTCCCGGATCGCCGCCGCCGTAATTGAGCGGGTGGAAGTCGAAGCCGGCATTCGTGCCCGAGACCTCGAGCAGGCCCTGCAGGCGAAGCTGCGGATCGATCAGGTAGACCGAGTCGGCGCGAATGGCGCTGATCTGGCCGTCGAAGTTGATGCTGACGCCGAGGACTCGCGCCGACGTGTTGGCGACGTAGTCGGTCACGTCGAGCGCACGAGAGATTCCGGAGTCCGCGGCCGGCGTCTGGAGGATGTAGCCAGTGGCGAAGCCCACGTCCCGCTTCATGCCCAGGCTCGCATCGTAGCCGATGGCGCGGGCGTTGGCCGTGTTGTCCTCGCCCAGCACCCGACCACCCTCGCCCATGATCGCGCGGCGGAAGTTTCCGGAGTTGCGGACGAAGGTCGTATCGCGGAACGCGATCTCGTTGATACGGAATACCTGCGCGACGATCATCGTGTCGCCCGCCGGCCCGATCGCCGGCGTGAGGAAGGGCAGCATCAGCGAATCGGGATGGCCGACGATGTTCCCCGAGGCATCCATCGCTCCGAACCTCTCGATCTCGAGCGTGTCGGCGCGACGGTCACCCTGGCCGCTGGCGTGCTCCCAGAAGAAGTGCGACTGACGCCGGGTGAGGTTCTCCCAGCGGAGCGTGCCGTTGTTCTTGTCGAATGGTACCGTCTGACCGAGGGTCGGCGACGTCGAGTAGACCGCCGTGACTTCGTTGCAAGGCGAGTTCGGCGTGGTTGCGCCATTGCAGACCGCGCCCAGCCACTGCGGACGATCGCTGAAGTCGTACCGCGTGCGAACCTGGAGCAGCTGGCCGGTTTCTTCCGACAGCTTGGCGGTAATCGAGTAGATAATGATGTTCGGCAGCGGGTAGCGGTACACTTCCTGGCCGCCACCGGTGGGCGTAAGATCGACCTGCACGTAGCTGATCGACGTTCCGCCGTTGTTGGCGACGAGAAGCGTGTCGCCCTGCCCGAAGCGGGGTACGGTGACATCACCGCGATCACGCGGCCACGCCGCGAGACCCCACGGACGGGATCCCACCCGCACGGGTGGCTTGAAGGTGGAGTCGCCCAGGTAGAACACCTCGAGCTGATTCCTCGTGATGTTCGAGAGGTAGAGCTTGTCGCTCGCCTGATGATAGAGCGCGTCGGCGACGAGCCCGCCGACCGGGAGAGGGCGCGTGCTGCCGGCCACGACGGTGACCGTGTCCACCCGCACCGGGCCCGTGGGTCCGCCCACGCGCGCCGAGTCGGAGGTCCCGGCCGAGTTTCGCGCCCACGCCCTGACGATCACCTGGGTCGGGAACGTCGTGACGTTGAGCGCCATCGTGAACGTGTTGCGCAGCGACGTGATCTGGCCGCTCGAGACGATCGAGTCCTGGCCCACGGTCGTTCCATCCAGCAGGCGCACATCGTAGCCGAGCATCGAGATGCCGGCGGGATCCGTGGCCGCGACGAAGATGGTATCGGTGACCTCGACGCGGTCGTTGAGGCCGAAGTCGACCACCGGGCGCGTGCCCGCTCCAGCGGCCGGGATCACCTGCAGCGTGACCGGCGAGCCGAGGAAGCGCTGGCGTCCAAGGGAGTCGATGAGGAATGGCTGTAGCGTGAGCGGGCCGGGGGTCGCGCCCGTGGGAATCGTGAGCGTATCGATCGCGGTCTGATCGACGAGCAGCGGATTGCCGTAGACCACCGAGTCGGCGGTCGTGACGGCACCGGTCGCGATGAAGCCGAGCGACCGAACCTTGAGCTCGCTCGAGCCGGCGATCGTGATGAGGAGCTGGCGTCCCACGACGGCCGCATCGGCCGCCGTCGGCGACACGATGCGCACGGTCGGAGGCGCGACGCCACCGACGGTGAGTGTCAGCGTGTCTGGCCCCGAGACGTTACGCGCGCCGTCCGTCGCCGTGCCGATGAGAATGATCGGTGTGCCTGGCTGGACGGTGGTTGGAATGTTGAGCGTGTACGGGACGGTGATCCGCGTCTGGTTCACCGTGAAGGTCGTGTCGATCACGCCGGCGATGCCGCCCGAGGCGACGATTCGGATCGACTTGATGCCCAGATTGTCGACGGCGGTCGCGGTGAAGGCGACGGAGCTGTCGTTCGGGGCGTCCAATGCGGCCAGGGTGAGGCCCGGCGCATCGAGATCACCGAGCGAGCCCGAAGGCTGCTGCTCGGCGCACGCCGCCACTCCGAGGAGGAGGGCGAATGCGCCAAGGGCGACTCCGCGGGTGCGGAGCATGTTCGGCAAGGTCGTCATGGCGTGATCAGGATCGCATCAGCGGCCGCCGGGCGGCGCGATGCTCTCTCCTTCGTCGATGATGTGGGGCGTGACCAGGATCAGGAGGTCGCGCTTCTCTTCACGAGTCGTGGTCTGACCGAAGAGCTTTCCAATGAGCGGCAGGTCCACGAGAATCGGGATGCCGACCTTGGAGACCGTCACTTCCGTCACGGTGAGCCCGCCGATGACCGCCGTCTCGCCATCCGCGACGAGGAGCTGGTTGTCGGCGCGCTGCTTCTGGAACGTGAAGCCGAGGTCCGACGCCGCCGCCTGGAGGTTGGAGCGCTCCGAGTGCAGCGTCATCAGGATGTGGCGGTTGTTCGTGATGTGCGGCGTGACGGAGAGGATGATACCCGTCTCCTTGAAGTTCACCGTCGCGCGCGGCTGGCTTTGCTGGCCGCCGGCGCCGCCCTGGCCCTGTGAGCCCAGGTCGATCACGCGGATCGGCGTCTCCTCCCCAACGAGGATCTCCGCCTTCCGATTGTCGAGCGTCACAATGCTCGGCTCCGCCTGAATGTCGGCGAGCCGGACTTCCTGCAGCGCGTCGATGAACGCGGTGAGGTCGAACTTGCCGATCGCGGTCGAGAAGATCAGCTCGAGCGCGGGATTGACGATGCGCGCGTTCGCGTTCGAGATCGCGGCGAGTGCGTTGCCGCCGATGTCGATGATGTTGGTGTTCTGATCAAAGGGCGATCCGCCGAAGGCGTCGTTGATGCCGTCGCCATCGGTGTCCACCGGCTCGAAGGTGCTCGGGTCGGTGCGCTGGACCAGCTTGTTGAAGAACTGCGTCTGGCTGCCCAGGTCGTAGGTGACGCCGAGCGCCTCGATGTCGGTGCGGTTGACGAAGATGATCTTCGCCTTGATCGCGACCTGCGGCGTGCGGACGTCGAGATCCTGTACGTAGCCGGTGATCTCGCCGAGCCGCGACGGGACGTCGGTGATGATCAGCCTGTTCGTGCCCGAATCGGCGACGACGGAGCCGCGGATCATGCAGCCGTCCCCCCCAGCCATCGTCGGGCGTCCTCCCGGGGTCGCGCTCGCGGAGCGAGCAGCCATGCAGTCTCTCGACAGCAGCGATCGCACGGTTTCTACCAGCGAGCCCGCGCGAGCATAGTTCACAGGAACGATCTGCGTCGACAGCGGCTCAGTGGCCTGCTGCGACGCGATGTTTTCGTACGAGTCGACCGCGATGATCCCGTTGGCGTCCTCGACCGCCGCGAGTCCCTGCGACTGGAGGATGGCGCGGAGGGCGACGTCCCAGGGCTGGTCACGGACTTCCGCGGTGACGGTGCCCGTGATCTCCTTGCCGACGACAATGGTGCGTCCGCTGAACGCGGCAAACGCGGCGACGACATCGCGAATGTCGGCGTCCTGGTACGTGACCGTGATGCGGGGCTGCTGAGAGACCGGTGGCGGACTGCGGAGTACGGATTGCTGATTGCGAGCCGAGCGGCTCGGGCGAGCCGGCTCGATGCGCTTCTCCACCGGCGGCGCCACCTGGCGGGTCGCATGCCAGGCGTCGAACCGGCCGGCCTCGGCGTCGATCGACACGCGGATCGATTCCTCACCGCGCGTGATGGAGTAGTCGCGCGACTGGTCGAGGTCGATCACGACGCGAACGACGTCTTCCTTATACTGCGCGACGCGGAGGTTCAGGATCGCGCCCCGCTGAATCTTGTCGTACAGCCGCGCCGGCATGGTGAGACGCGCGCCTTTCAGATCGAGCACGACGCGCGCGGGCTTCGAGAGGGTAAAGTCCTGGACATCGACCGAGCCGTCGACGGCAATGACGACTTCGGCTCGCCCGGTCATCGGAACGACGCTCAGCGAGATCACCTCCCCACTTCCCCGCGGCGCATCCGTGTCTGCGGCGCGCGCGACGGCCGCGCTCGAGAGCGCGAAACCGATCACGGCTGCCAGCATCCAGACTCGCCTCATGGCTCCCTCTCCTTTGAATCGTTGAGCGCCAGCGTCTGCTGACGGCTGAAACCGATCTCTTCGATCGTGAATGTCACGGACTTCGGGTGGATCTGAGTCACGCGCATGCGGCCGAGCTGCTGGCCGACCTTCACGCGGTACTGCTCTTTCGTCGTCATGTCCCGCATCACCGCCCACGACCGGCCGACCGGATCGTAGAGGACGGCGACCAGCTTGAGATCGTTGATCATCGGCCGCAGGTCGTTGCTGTGCAGCAGCGACAGGAACGGATCGCGGCGGCCGGAGCGCTCGTAGTTGAACGCTTCGCGCCGGAATCCGACTTCATCCTTGCCCCCACGCACTGCCACCGACGATGCGTCGTTCGGGGTCGAGTGCTGCACGCCCTGGGGCGCGGCGGACGTCTGCGCGACCTGTCCGCTGGAGGCTTGTCCGGTGGTCGACCGACGGCGCGACGAATCGGTCGACGACGACGCGGTTGGCTGCTGGACGGCGCGCGTGTGCGCGTCGGTCTTCGTCACGGCGTTGCGCGCGGCGTTCTTCGCGCGCGTGCCGGCGGCACCCGGGCCGGATTGCGCCTGGAGCGCCGGTGCCCTCAGCGAGGACCCGAGCGCCAGGCTACCGGCGAGAAACAGGAGTGCGAGCGAGCGGCGAAGCATGTCAGTTGTCTCCCGTCGTCGGCGGCATCGGCATGGTGGTGCCGGCCTTCGACACGTACGTCTGGATCAGGAAGCGCGCGTCGACGACCGACGCATCTTTCTGCGCCCGCGCCTTCGCTGCGGCCGGATTCGACGGCTGCGAGAGCTGGAGGTTCATCGGCGCGACGATGCGCGTCAGCGATCCGACGTTCGTGAGGAACGTCGCGAGGTCGTGGTAGTTGCCCGCGATGTCGATGTTGTAGCGGTAGGTGTCGTACCGGTCCCCGCGAATCACCGGCTGCGGGGTGACGGCGGCGAGATCGAGCCCGACGCGCCGGGCGGCGGTCGAAACCTGCTCGAGCAGTGCCGGCACCTCGTTGCTGGTGGGCACGAGCGTGCGAATGAGCGCGAGGTTCTGCGAGTACTGCGCGAGCTGCGCCCGAATCTCCTCGGGGCGCCCCTTCGCGACCTCGGCCTTCGCCTTGTCGTTCTCGGTCTGGAGCCGCTCGACGCGCGTGCGCGTCTCGGCGAGCTCGACGGCCTTGGGGCGGTGCAGGAAGTACCAGTACGCGCCCGCGGCCATCACGGCGAGCGCCGCGATCCCGAGCAGGTTCTTTTCGCGCTGTCCCATTCCAGCCATGGTTACCTCACCGCCATTGCGATAGGGACGGTGCGGATCACGGACGGATCCGGGGTCTCCCACGCTGCGTCGAGCTGGAACTCGGTGACCTCGCGCTGCTCCACGATGATCGTCACCGACTTGATCAGCTGTATGTCTTCGATGAAGGGCGACGCCTCGAGATCCTTCATGAAGCGCGTGAGCGCCTGGATGTCGACGGTCTGCCCGATCAATCGGAACGTGAGTCGTTGTGGTGCGGTATCGGCCGCGGCTTGCGGGCTGACGCCGGCCGGCGCGGCGGGTCGCCCCGGCGCTGCCGCTGGTGCCGGCGGCTCCGACCCTGGAGGCGCGGGGAGGGCGCTCGTCTGCGCCATCGACGTCAGCCAGGTGTACGGCGGAAGTGCGCGGCTGACCTCATCCATGATGTGCGGCCAGGTGAAGCGGTTGTCGTCGATGGTCTTGATCATCGACAGCTGGCCGAGCACCTCATCACGCTGCGCGAGCACCTTGCGGCGCTCCGTGATCATGAGGCCGAAGCGAATCGAGTCCTGCACGGCCGTCTGCAGCTCGCGATCGAGCCGGGACGACGTCGACTGTTGAAGGCCCCACAGACCCACCGTGGCGACCGCCGCGAGGATGACGACCGCGGCTGCGCCCATCAGGTATGGATCCTTGACCTGCGCGATGATCCCGGAGAGCGCCCCACCGAGGGCGATACCCGAGGACTTGCCTCGCGCTTTCTTCCCGGAGCCGGGAAGGAGATTGATCTCGATCATGGGGTCGTCGGGAGAGGGTCAGGCGACCTGGCGGAGCGCCAGCCCAATAGGAAGCATCAGGAGGGGTGCGACGTCATCAAGGACGAGGGACCCGAAAGCACCGTCACGCACGTTCAGACGCTGCAGCGGGTTTGCTTGTTCGACGCGCACGCGCAAGCGATTCGCGAGCGCCTCGGTGAGGCCCGGCACGCGGGACCCGCCGCCGCTCGTGTACACGGCCTTCATCGTCGAGCCGGAGCGCGTGGACGACGCCAGGAAGGCCGCCGCCCGCTCCACGCCAACCGCGATCTCCTCGCCGCGACTTTCGATCACGGCGTCGAGGTGCGGTGAGCGGTCGTAGCCCTGGAGCAGCTCATCCGCCTCTTCGGCGCTGATGCCGCGCTCGCGCTGGAGATCCTCGCGGAAGCGCCGCGTGCCGAGCGCGATGTCGCGCGTGAGCAGCGGAACGCCGTCGTCGAGGATGTTGATGTTCGTGACTTCGTGCCCGATGTTGACGAGCCCCACCACGCCGATCATCGCGTCGGGGTAGTTCACCTCGAACGCGTTATGCAGCGCGAAGGCGTCGACGTCGACGACGCGCGCATCGAGATCGGCGTCGTGCATCAGGCGGATCTTGTTCTCGACGAGGTCCCGCTTGGCGGCGACGAGCAGCACGTTCATTTGCAGGTCGTCGGCGTCGGGGTCGAGGATCTGGAAATCGAGCTCGACCGACTCCATGTCGAACGGCACGTGCTGCTCGGCCTCCCATCGGATGACCTCGCGCGCCTGCGCCTCCTTCATGCGGTCGATCTGGATCTTCTTGATGATCACGTCGCGGCCGCCGACGGCGGTCACGATGTTCTTGCCCTTGATCCCCGCTTC